>JBAQZI010000232.1:0-5193 GCA_049790835.1 Solirubrobacterales bacterium | reverse complement strand
ATGCTGGAGGCGGCCCTGGCGGCCGGCGTGGCCGCGGCCGGCGGCGACGCGCTGCTCGGCGGCGTGCTGCCGACTCCCGCGGCGGCGATTCTCGTCAAGCGGCTGGGGCTCGACCTCGCCGCCGTCGTCTCCGCCTCCCACAACCCCTACCGCGACAACGGCATCAAGTTCTTCTCCGGCCAGGGTACGAAGCTCGACGACGAGCTCGAGGCGCGGATCGAGTCGCTGCTCGACGAGACGCCCGCCGCCACCGAGGTCGGGCGCGTGCGTGAGCTCAACGGCGGCCTCGACGATTACCTGCGTGAGCTCGAGGCGGCGTTCCCACTCGACCTCTCCGGCCGCCGCGTCGTCCTCGACTGCGCCAACGGCGCCGCCCACCGCGCCGCCCCGGCTATCTTCGAACGGCTCGGCGCCGAGGTCGAGACGATCGGCGCCGAACCCGACGGCCGCAACATCAACGCCGGCTGCGGCTCCACTCACCTCGACCGGCTGGCCGACCGCGTCGCCGGCTCAGGGGCCGAAATCGGCTTCGCCTTCGACGGCGACGCCGACCGCATGCTGGCGATCGACGGCGAGGGCCGGGTCCACGACGGCGACGAGCTGATCGCCCTGGCCGCCCGCGGCCGCGCCGCGCGGGGCGAGCTCGAGGGCGGCGTGGTCGTCACCGTGATGACCAACTACGGCTTCCATCGGGCGATGGAGGCGGCGGGGATCGAGGTCGCGATCACCCGGGTTGGCGACCGCTACGTGCTCGACGAGATGCAACGCCGCGGTTGGACGCTGGGCGGCGAGCAGTCGGGCCACATCATCGCCTCCGACTTCGTCGCCACCGGCGACGGCATCGCCGCGGCGTTGATGACGATGCGCGAGCTGGGCGGCGCTCAGCTCGCCGACGCGGTGCCGATGGAGAAGCTGCCGCAGAGGCTGGTCAACGTCGAGGTCGCCGATCGCGAGGCGATTGCCGGCGCCGCCGCGGTCTGGGAGGCGGTCGAGCGCGAGAGCGAGAAGCTGGAGGGCCGCGGGCGCGTGCTCCTGCGCCCCTCCGGAACCGAGCCCCTGGTTCGGGTGATGGTCGAGGCGCCGAGCGCCGAGGAGGCCGAGGCGGTCTGCAATCGCCTGGTCGCGCTGGTCCGCCAAGAGCTGGCCTGAGGCGCCCCGCCCTCTACCCTTACTCGCCCTTGGTGACTTTATGTGCGGAATAGTCGGATACGTGGGCGGTCGCCCCTGCGAGGAGCTGCTGCTCGCGGGGTTGGAAAAGCTCGAATACCGCGGCTATGACTCGGCCGGCCTCTCGGTGATCGAGCACGGCGAGGTCGACAGCGCTCACGCCGTCGGCAACATCGCCAACCTGCGCGCCGCCGTCGCCGAGCGCGCCGCCGATGGGGCAGGCGCCATGGCGATCTCCCACACCGGCATCGCCCACACCCGCTGGGCGACCCATGGCCGCGTCACCGAGGAGAACGCGCATCCGCACGAAGACAGCTCCGGCAAGGTCCACATCGTCCTCAACGGGATCGTCGAGAACCACGCCGGCCTGCGCAGGCGACTGCAGGCCGAGGGTGAGCAGTTCACCTCGGAGACCGACGCCGAGGTCGTCGCCCATCTGATCGCGGCGCACTACGACGGCGACCTTGCCGCCGCGGTCCGCGCCGCTTATTCCGAGCTGCGCGGGCACTACGCCTTCGTCGCCATGCACGCCGACGAGCCCCAGCGCCTGGTCGGGGCCCGCAAGGAGTGCCCGCTGGTCGCCGGTATCGGCGAGGGGGAGACTTTCCTCGCCTCGGCGATCCCGGCCTTCCTCGCCGACACCCGCGTCGCGGTGCCGATCGAAAACGGCGAGCTGGTCGAAATCGAAGCCGGCGCGGTGCGGATCACCGACACCGAGGGCAACCCGGTCGAGCGCGAGCCCGAGGAGGTGGACTGGGACGCCGAGGCGGCCGAGAAGGGCGGTTTCGAGACCTTCATGCTGAAGGAGATCCACGAACAGGCCGACGCGGTCGCCGAGACGATCGCCGACCGCCTGCCCGGCGACGACGGGGTCGATCTCTCCGATGTGGCGCTCGACGACGATTTTTTGCGAGGGCTGAAACGGATCGTGATCGTCGCCTGCGGCACCTCCTACCACGCCGGTTTGATCGGCCGCTACGCGATCGAGGAGTGGGCGCGGGTGCCGGTCGAGATGGACATCGCCTCCGAGTACCGCTACCGCAATCCGGTGGTCGGTCCCGGCGATCTCGTCGTCGGCATCACCCAATCCGGCGAGACCGCCGACACGCTGGCGGCGATGCGGCTCGCCCACGAGGCGGGGGCGAAGGTGCTGGCGGTGACCAACATCATGGGCAGCCAGGCGACCCGCGACGCCGACGCCGTCCTCTACACCCGCGCCGGCCTCGAGATCGGGGTGGCGGCGACGAAGACCTTCCTCGCCCAGGTGGCGGCGATGTACCTGCTGGGCCTGCGTCTGGCCGAGCTGCGCGAGTCGCTGCCGGCGGCCCGGATCGCCGAGCTGGTCGCCGAGCTGAAGTCGCTGCCGTCAAAGGTGGAGGAGACGCTGGCGGCGGTCGAAGCGCCGGTCGCGGCGATCGCCGCCGCGCACAGCGAGCAGAGCTTCTTCCTCTACCTCGGCCGCCACATCGGCCTGCCGGTCTGCCTCGAGGGGGCCCTGAAGCTGAAGGAGGTCTCCTACATTCCCACCGACGCCTACGCGGCGGGGGAGATGAAGCACGGCCCGATCGCGCTGCTCGACGAGTCGACGCCGGTCGTCTGCATCGCCACCGCGAGCCCTGTCCTGGAGAAGGTGCTCTCCAACGTCGAGGAGGTTCGCGCCCGCGGCGCCCAGACGATCGCGATCGCCACGACGGGGGGGGAGCGCGCCGCCGAAGTGGCCGACGAGACGGTCGAGGTCGCCGCCACCGACTGGATCCTGCAGCCGATCGTGGCGATCCTGCCGCTGCAGCTGCTCGCCTATGGCATCGCCCGCGCCCGCGGCCTCAACGTCGACCAGCCCCGCAATCTGGCCAAGACGGTTACGGTCGAGTGACGCGTTCGCTAGGGTGCGCGATCCCTTGAAGCCCCGACTCGTCCTCCCCGCCCTCGCCGCGACCGCGGCTCTCGCCGTCGCCGGCTGTGGCGGCAGCAGCGATGCGAGCTCCGGGGGCAGCCCCGCCGCCCTGGCGCCGCCGCAGGCTCCCGTCTTCATCGAAGTGGCCGTGCGGCCCGAAGGCGAGCTGAAGTCCAACGTCGAAGCACTCGCCGAGAGCATTGGCGGCATCGACGACCTCGGCGATCTGGTCGTTTCCGAACTGGAGCAGTCGGCCAGCGATTCGGACGAAGAGCTCGACTACGCCAAGGAAGTCGAGCCCTGGCTCGGCGAGAAGGCCGGCATCTTCCTCGATGAGTACGACGGCGAGGACTTCACGGAGTACGGCATCGCGGTTCAAACCTCCGACGCCGACGCGACCCAGGCGTTCGTCGACAAGCAGTCCAAGTCGGACGAGGGCCCGGCCGACGACGGCTCCTACGAAGGGGTCGACTACAAGGTCGAACGCGACGACGGGATGACCGTCGGCGTCATCGACGATTTCCTCGCCTTCGCCGAAGACGAGCAGGCCTTCAAGGCGATGGTCGACGCCTCCGCTGGCGAGTCGCTCGCCGAGGAGGCGAGTTTCTCCGACACCTTCGACGCCGCCTCCAACGGCAGCTTCGCCGACGTCTTCGTCGACGTCGGCGAGCTGATCGACCAGTCCGGTGGCACGATCGATCCGGAAGCGCAGCAGTTCCTCGACAGCGCCGGCATCGACGCCAAGGAAGCGACCGCGGTGGCGAGCCTGGTTCCCGGCTCCGATCAGATCGAGATCGAGGTCAGCACCGATCTCGGCGCTGAGAAACCGCCCACCGGCGACGCCTCCGAGCTGCTCGGCTCGCTTCCCGCCGACTCCTTCGCCGCCTTCGCTCTCGCCGATTTCGGCGACCGCTTCGAGGAAGCGATCGACGAGATCGACGCCAACGGCATCCCTGGCGAGATTCCCAAGGGTCAGTTCAAGAGCGGCCTCAAGGAAGCCGGCATCGACATCGAAAAGATCGCCGCCTCGGTTGGCGACCTCGGCGTCTTCGCCGAAGGCAGCAGCGAGAGCAGCCTCGCCGGCGCCGCCGTGCTGGCGACGAAGAGCGCGAAGGAAGCGACCAACACCGTCTCCAACATCGGCCTGCTGCTGCGCGCCAGCGGCATTCCCGGGATCACCGCCATCTCCGGCAAGGCGAGCGGGTTCTCGATCCGCAGCGCCGACCTCGGGCCGAAGCCGCTGGTGATCGCCGCGCAGGGCGAACGGATCGCAGTCGCCTACGGCCTGCCGGCGGCGACGCGGGCGCTTGCCGCCGCCTCCGGCCAGAGGCTCGCCGACAGCCCCCTCTACGAGGAAGCCGTCGCCGCGCTCGGCAGCACTCCGATCAGCGGTTTCGTCGACGGCCCCGCGGCGCTGCGGCTGGCGTCCGCGCTGATCGCCGGCTCCGACGACGCGGACGACTTCCGCGAAGCCAAGCCGTATCTGGCGAAGATCGAGTACCTGGCGATCGGCTCGGGGGCAGAGGACGGCCTCGCCTCGGTCAGGCTGATGGCGGGCGTCGGCGAGTAACCTCGGCGCCGGCGTCGGCATCGACCTGCTCGAGATCGAGCGTCTCGAGCCTGCCCTGGGGCGCGCTACCCGCCTCGCCGAGCGCGTCTTCACCGCCGCCGAGCGCGAGTACGCCGACGGCCCGGGCCCGACCGGAGCCACCTGGGCCGCCGGATCGATGTCTCGCTGACCCACTCGCGTGAAAACGCCGCCGCGCGGTCGCGATTGTTACACCGGGAGATGTCAGCTAACCGAAAAAGAATCTAGTAGTTGCACTTAGACATTCCGCCGGTATAGATTGACGGCACTTAACGCCGGATTGCGAGGGGGGTGGGGGCGGGTGGATTTCGGATATGTGCTGCGTGGTGGCGCTACCGTGGCGAGGAGCGCTTTGGCTGCGGTCGCGGTGCTCGCAGTTCTCGGGTTGACGCCCTCGGTGGTCGCGGCGGCCCCCAACGCCTCCTACCTCACTTCCTTCGGCGGCTCCGGTTCCGGCCCCGGCCAGCTCTCCGCCCCCCACGACGCCGCCACCGACTCCGCCGGCAACGTCTGGGTCGCCGACACCGGCCACCACCGGATCCAG
>JBAQZI010000231.1:0-21850 GCA_049790835.1 Solirubrobacterales bacterium | reverse complement strand
GCGGGGTCAGCGCCGGGGCGCTGGACGTCCGCGACGAGGCGGCCTGCCGCGCTCTCGCCGCCACGGTCGTCGCCGAGGCGGGTTCGCTCGACCTCTGGGTCAACAACGCCGGCATCCTCGCCACGGGCCTGGCGTGGGAGCAGGACGAGTCGACCCGCAGCGCGATGCTCGCGATCAACGCGGCCGGCACCATGAACGGCACCGTCGCGGCCCTGGAGCCGATGGTCGCCGCCGGCCGCGGCCACGTCGTCAACGTGATCTCGCTCGCCGGCATCGTCGCCGCCCCCGGCGAGGTCGCCTACTCAGCCAGCAAGCACGCGGTAATGGCCTTCACCCTCGGCACCCTCTTCGACCTGCGCCGCGCCGGCCACAAGGGGATCGACGTCTCCGCCGTCTGCCCCGACGGCATCTGGACGCCGATGCTCGAGGACAAGCTCGACGACCCCGACGCCGCCGGCTCCTTCTCCGGCCACCTGTTGACGCCCCAACAGGTGGCGAGGGAGATCGGCAAGCTGACCGAGCGCCCCCGCCCGATCCTCATCCTCCCCCGCTGGCGCGGCCCGCTGCTGCGCTTCTTCGACCTCTTCCCACGGCTGGGCCTGAGACTGCTGCCGGCGGTGATGTGGGACGCGAGGCGCAGGCAGCGCCGCTATAAGCGCCTGATCGAGTCCGGTTCCTGGCCCACTGACGAGTAACC
Organism: Solirubrobacterales bacterium; assembly: GCA_049790835.1. Lineage (GTDB taxonomy): Bacteria > Actinomycetota > Thermoleophilia > Solirubrobacterales > 70-9 > VAYN01. The sequence goes on along the minus strand of JBAQZI010000231.1, from coordinate 21,153 downwards.
GCAAACGAAAAACCCCCGGCTAGCGGGGGCTTTCCGATGCGGCTGAATGGAGTCGAACCATCACGGGTGTTTCCACCCACAAGGCCCTCAACCTTGCGCGTCTACCAGTTCCGCCACAGCCGCTCGAGGGCGGTCGATTCTAGATGTTTGGGGCGTCCGCCAGTCGTTGGCTTGCGAGTATCCGATCTGGGCGGTAGCCTACGAACAAGTGTTCGAACGTGCTCGTACTCGGCAAATGGGAGAAACTAGGGGCTGACGATGGTTGATCTTGATCTGACCAAAAGGCAGAAGGAGATCTTCGACTTCATCCGCAAGTACGCGGCGAAGACGGGGTATCCGCCGACCGTGCGGGAGATCGGCAAAGCCGTTGGGCTGCACTCGTCCTCGACGGTGCACGCGCATTTGGCGAACCTGGAGAAGATCGGGCTGCTCAAACGCGATCCCTCGAAACCGCGGGCGATCGAGCTGCTCTTCGACAAGGCGAAGCGGACGATCCGGCCCGGCAGCGGCCTGCCGCTGGTTGGACAGGTTGCCGCCGGCGAGCCGATCCTGGCCGAAGAGAACATCGAGGACTACATCGAGATCCCCGATGTGATCGGCGGCGAGGACGGCGACTACATCCTCCAAATTCGCGGTGAAAGCATGAAGGACGCCGGCATCCTCGAGGCCGACTACGTGATCGTGCGACCGAGCGACGATGCCGTCAACGGCGAAATCGTCGTCGCCCTGATCGGTGACGACGCGACGGTCAAGCGCTTCTACCGCGAGAAGGACCACATCCGGCTGCAGCCCGAGAACGAGGAACTGGAGCCGATCATCACGACCGAGGCCGTTGTCATCGGCCGCGTCATCGGCGTTTTCCGGTCAGTCTGACGGACCCGCGGGGCGCCAGTCGGTGAGCCAGTCAGGCCGCGGCCATGCGGAGCACGGCGCAGCGCCGCACTAGGCTCGTCGTGTGGACGTGCCGCCCGAGCATCAGCGCTTCGCGGAGGAAGTTGCCGCCGCCAAGACGCAGGACCCGATGGAGACGTTTGCCAATCTGTCGGCGGCGACCGGGATTGCGGTCGAGGACTTGGTCCACTACGCGCTGGTGCGATGGCCGCGGCGAGGTCGGAGATGCTGATGGCGACTCAGCCGCTGGCGCTGCGACAGCTCATCGAGGTGCGGCAGCGCGAGGATTGGGATGCCGTCGGCGGGCTGATCGACTGGCTGGCAGCTGGCGGCTGACCCCGCACGACCTACGGCGCCAACAGCGTGAGCTCCCAGCCGGCGCCCTTGCGGCTGTAGAGCCGCCGCTCGTGGATGCGGTCGTCCGCTTCGCTCCAGAGCTCGATCGTCTCGGGCCTGATCCGCAGCGCACCCCAGTCCTCGGGACAGACCGGCGCCGTCTCCTGGACCTCGGCCAGATGAGCGAGGCGGTCGCGGAGCTGGTCGAGGTCGTCGATCGCCTCGCCCTGGCGGGAGACGACGGTCTGCAGCTGGTGGAACGGGTCGCGCTCGGCGAAGAGCTCCTCGGCGAGAGCGCGCTCGGCCAGGCCGGCCTCGCCGGTGATGTGGACCTGACGGCCCAGGGCCGGCCAGTGGAAGAGCAGGGCGACCTGGGGGTTGGCCTCGATCTCCTGGGCCTTGCGGGTCCAAAGGGCCGAGGTGAAGAGCAGGGCGTCGTCCTCGATGCGCTTCAGCGTCACCGTGCGGGCCGAAGGACGGCCTCCCGCGCCGACGGTGACGAAGGCGACCGAGGCCGGCTGCGGGATTCCCTGCGCCCGCGCATCCTCGATCCAACGCTCGAGCTCGCGGATCGGGTCGCGGTCGGGCATGAGGCGAGAATAGTTCTGCGCATCCCGGAATGCGGAGTACGCTCTGGCGGAGCGTGCCGAGTGGGATCGGCCCAACCGGGAGGAGGTCCGATGTACGACTACGTGATCGTCGGAGCGGGTTCGGCCGGATGCGTGCTTGCCGCGCGCCTTTCGGAAGATCCCGACCTCAGCGTGCTGCTGCTCGAGGCGGGCCCGCCGGACGTCAAGGAGAACATCCACGTCCCGCTCGGCTACCTGCAGCTGGCCCGTACCGACGTCGACTGGGATTACTCGAGCGCGCCGGAACCCAACTGCGCCGGCCGCCGTCTCCCGATCCCCCGCGGCAAGGTCCTCGGCGGCTCCTCCTCGATCAACGCGATGATCTACATCCGCGGCAACCGCGTCGATTACGACGGCTGGGGCGTCTCGGGCTGGGGTTGGGATGACCTCTTCCCCTACTTCCTCAAGGCGGAGGACAACGAGCGCGGCGCCTCCGAGTGGCACGGCGCCGGCGGGCCGCTGCCGGTCTCCGACCAGCGCTCCGGCAACACGATCACCCCTGCCTTCGTCGAGGCCGGGGTCGAAGCCGGACTGGCCCGCAACGAGGACTTCAACGGAGCCGAGCAGGACGGGGTCGGGATGTACCAGGTGACCCAGCGTGGCGGCATGCGCGCCAGCGCCGCTGTCGCCTACCTGCACCCGGCGATCGAGCGGCCGAACCTGACCGTGATGCCGTACATGCACGTCAACCGCGTGCTCTTCGAGGGCCAGCGCGCGGTCGGCGTCGAGGCGAGCCAGCTTGGCCAGGCACAGGAGCTGCGGGCCGAGCGTGAGGTGATCCTCTGCGGCGGCGCCTACAACTCGCCGCAGCTGCTGATGCTCTCCGGCGTCGGCCCGGCGGAGCACCTGGCGATACGGGAGATCGAGACGCTGCTCGACCAGCCGGCGGTCGGCGAGAACCTCAGCGACCATGCCGCCACCTTCAACGTCTGGACGACGCCCGAGGAGGCGAGCCTGCTGCTGGCCCGGGAGCCGGCGGCGCTGGAGGAGTTCACCGCTTCCCAGACCGGCCCGTTCGCCTCCAACCTGGCCGAGTCGGGCGGCTTCGCCCGGGTCGAGGCGGGCGCCCCCGCCCCCGACGTCCAGATCCACGTCGCCCCGGTCCAGATCGTCGACGAGGGCATGGGCGATCCGCAGGCGCACGGTGTCTGGGTCTCCCCCTGCCTGCTGACCCCGACCAGCCGCGGCAGCGTCCGCCTCTACTCGAACGACCCGACCTCGAAGCCGATCGTCCGCAACGACTTCTACGCGGCCGAGGAGGACATGGCGCGGATGGTCGACGCGGTGCGCCTGGTGGAGGAGATCTGCTCCCAGCCGGCGATGCGGCCTTACTGCGTCGAGCCGTTCACGGCACCGGGTGGAGAATCCGACGAGGACGTCCGCGCCCACGTCGCCCGCACCACCTTCCCGATCTACCACCCGGTCGGCACCTGCGCGATCGGCTCCGTAGTCGACGAGGATCTGCGGGTCCAGGGGCTGGAGGGCATCCGCGTCGTCGACGCCTCGGTGATGCCGGTGGTTCCGCGCGGCAACACCAACGCCCCGGTGATCGCGATCGCCGAGCGCGCCGCCGACCTGGTCAAGGGTGCGGCGCCGCTGCGAACAGAGGGCGATCCGGCGAGCGCGGTTCCGTAGGCACGTATTTCGTGGAAAAGGAACCGCGGAACGTCAGGCGGAGCCGAGCGCCTTGTCGATGAAGGGCCCGAGCAGCTCGGCGACCGAGGAAGCCGTCGTCTCCGGCGACTCGCTGGGGCCGGTGATGTAGCTGATCGCGAGCCGGACCAGCGCTTCGGAGAGGAGCAGGACGTCGGCTTTGGGCGCCTGCGGCCAGCCCTGCTCGATCGTCGTGCCGAGGCGGGCGGTCGCCCACCGCACCACCGGCAGGCCCTGGGTGGTGACGAAGGGAAGCATGCCGCCGGTGCCGTCGTCGCTGAGCAGGGTGCGGATCAACGGGTCCTCGCCGGCGGTGCGGAGGAAGAGCTCGAGGGCCGCGTGGACGGCGGCACGGGGATCGTCGACGTGCTCGAGGACGGCGACGTCGACGGCGTCGAGGAAGCGCTCGCCCTCGTGGATGACGAAGGCGAGCCCGAACTCGCTGCGGTTGCCGAACTCCTTGTAGAGGGTCTGACGGCTGACGCCGGCGGTGGCGGCGATGTCGGACATCGTGATCTCCGACCAGGCCCGCTGCTCGAGCTGATCGCGAGCGGCGCCGAACAGGGTCTGGCGCAGCAGCTCCCTGGCCGCCTCGGGGTATGGGGTTCGCGCGCTCGCCACCGTCGCCCCCATCGTCGCAGCGGCAGCGGTCACGGGGCCTCGTCGTCGGGCTCGAAGTCGACCTTGTCGCGGACGCCGCAGTCGGGGCAGGCGTAGTCGTCGGGCACCTCGCTCCAGGGCGTCCCCGGTGGGAAGCCCTCGCGCGGGTGCCCCACCTCCTCGTCGTAGACGTAGCCGCAGGCGGGACAGCGCCAGCGACTCATAGAACCACCCGTGAGCACGCAAATCGCCACGGACTCGAATGACCGGCTGCCACCGTGTCGATTTGCGCGCTCACGACGCCGCCTCATAGCGAGCGAGGATCTTCTCGCGCTTGCGCGGCTGGATGTTGGCGCGGCTGACGTCGCCCTCGAAGTGGTCGAGCAGGCGCGGGTCCATCACCCGCCGCCACAGCGGCGGGAACCAGGCCAGCACGATCATCCCGGCGTAGCCGGTGGGCAGCTGCGGCGCTTCTTCGACGTGGCGCAGTGCCTGGTAGCGCCGGGTCGGGTTGGCGTGGTGATCGCTGTGGCGCTGCAGGTGGTAAAGCAGGACGTTGGAGGCGACGTTGTTGCTGTTCCAGCTGTGCTCCGGCAGGCAGCGCTCGTAGCGCCCGTCCTCGCGCTTGTTGCGGCGCAGGCCGTAGTGCTCGAGGTAGTTGACGACCTCCAGCAACGAGAAGCCGAGCACCGCCTGGATCAGCAGGTAGGGCAGGACGACCGGGCCGAAGGCAATCGCCAGCAGGGCGAACAGCCCCACGGTCATCGCCCAGGCGCTGAGCAGGTCGTTGTGCCAGCTCCAGCGTGACTTGCCGAGCCGGTCGAGCCGCGCCCCCTCGATCTCCCAGGCCGAGCGCAGGCTGCCGGAGACGGTGCGCGGCAGGAAAGCCCAGAAGCTCTCCCCCAGGCGCGAGCTGGCCGGATCCTCGGGGGTGGCGACGCGAACGTGGTGACCGCGGTTGTGCTCGATGAAGAAGTGGCCGTAGCCGGTCTGCGCCAGGGCGATCCGGCTCAGCCAGCGCTCCGAGTTGGCGCGCTTGTGCCCGAGCTCGTGGGCGGTGTTGATCGCGATGCCGCCGACGACGCCGACGGTGAGGGCAAGCGCGAGGCTGCCGAAAGTCGAGAGGTCGCCGCTGCCCCAGAGGTAGCAGGCGAGGACGAGGCCGGCGTACTGGATCGGGATGAAGACGTAGGTGCACCAGCGGTAGTAGCGATCCTGCTCGAGCCACTTGAGCACGCTGTCGGGCGGGTTGGTGGCGTCGACCCCGACGGCGATGTCGAGGATCGGGAAGGCGCCGAAGACGAGGACCGGGCCGAGCAGCCAGAAGACGCCGAGGCCGGTCAGCTCGACCGCGCCCCAGGCGAGGAAGGGAGCCATCGGAACGATGATCCCCAGCAGCCATGCGTAGCGCTTGGGGTCGGTCCAGGTCGCCGGATTGACCTCGACCTCGTCGTGATGGTGGTGGTGATGGTGATGCGAGTCCGCGGCGGTGGCCTCCATGGGACTCCTCCTTGTCAGAGTTTGAAAGATCGTCTTCAACCTAGACAAAGCAGCGCCGTTTGTCAACTAGCCGTACAAGCCAGGCCGCGATGCCACCGGCGTGTCTGACCTTAGGGGCCACATAGGGTCCCTAAAGTCAGACACGCCTATGGGGGCACGACGAGGGGCCCGGGTTCAACCGGGGAGGGCGCGCAGCTGGAAGGGGCGGGGCAGCGCTAGATCTTGAGCAGGATGAAGGTGTTCAGCACCCAGACCAAGCCGACGAAGATCGTCGCGCGGGTGAGGTTGCGCTCGACCATCGAGCCGCCACCGAGCGAGCTGCCGCCACCGCCGACGCCGAAAGCGCCGGAGAGCCCCGCGTCTTTTCCCGAGTGCAGCAGGATCAGGAAGATCAGAACGACGGAGAGGAGGACCTGGAGGGTGCCGAGGAGCGTGTACATGGTCAGGAAGTCTAGCCCTGCCGGACCTTTTCGCGCGTCTCGCCCGCGTCCTCGTCCTCAGCCGGCCGTGCCGAGCCGTTGCCGTCCTCGACCCGATCGAGGATCTCCACCGCTTCGCGACGCAGCTCGGCGTCCAGCAGGGCGAAGTCCTCGTCGGAGAGCTTGCCCGAAGCGTGGTCGAGCTCGGCGTCGCGGATCTCGCGGTACTTGGCTTCCTTGAGGGCGTCGGTTTCGGTGCGGACGAGGGCACCGCGGCGGCGGCCGCGCGTGGGCCAGAGCGCGATCAGCGCCCCCATCAGCGCGATCAGCCCGCCAATCCACATCCAGGTGACCAGCGGGTCGACGATCACCTTGAAGATGGTCTCCGAGCCGTCGTCGAGGTAGCTCCTCGCGATCCGGTTGGCGGCCAGCGACTGCAGCTCGGCGATCTGCCCCAGCGCCGCCGGGCGCAGACTCGGGTTGGCGGCGGCGGCGCGCATCATCGCCGCTACCGCTTTGCACTCCACGGGCGTGCCCGGGGCGCCGCCGACGCAGGCTCGGAATCCTTTGTCGGCCGCTCGGACCTGCCGCTGCACGGCGGCGATGTCGGGCTGCATCGCCGACCAGAGGTCGCTGCCGGGTCCCGCCTTCAGCCCCACCTCGCTGGTCGCCTCGCCCTCGAAGAAGCTGCCGATCGTGCCGCTCTGCTGTCCGGTCGGGCGGAAGTAGCGGCGACTTGGGCGCAGCGTCGCCACCACCTCACCGCCCTCTTCGACCCGCAGCACGCTGCCGAACTCCAGGTACTCGGCACTGACCTCGACCGTCGGCTTCACGTAGGTGAGCTCGCGGTCGTCGATCTCCGTGCTCTCCCCCGGCCGCATGGTGATTTCGCGGTTGGTCTGAAAGCTGGAGGAGGCGGCGATGCCGATCAGCAGCACGGCGATGCCGATGTGGACGATGTAGCCGCCGTAGCGGCGGCGGTTGCGGGAGACGACGCCGACCAGCGCCACCGGCATCGAGCCGCCGCCGAGCTTGCGCCGGGCCGAGGCCCCGTTCCAGAACTCCTGCCCGAGGCCGGCGATCGCGAAGGCGGCGAAGACGAAGAGGGCGAAGGCCCAGGGCTCCTGCGGAGCGTCGGTGAACAGCGCCAGCACGACCGCGGCGACCGCCGCCACGACCAGCGGCAGCCGGAAGACGCGCCGGGCCGAGGCCCAGCTGACCCGGCGCCAGGCCAGCAGCGGCCCGATCCCGGTGAAGAGGACGAGCAGGATCGCCAGCGGGGTCGTGTAGCGGTCGAACCAGGGCGCCGCCAGCGAGGCCTTGTTGCCGGTGAGCAGCTCCGAGATCAGCGGGAAGAAGGTGCCCCAGAAGACGACCGCGGTCAGCGCCACCAACAAGAGGTTGTTGACCAGGAAGACCGACTCGCGTGAGACCAGCGAGTCGATCCGCTTCTCCGAGCGCAGGTCGTCGAGGCGGGAGACGATCAGCGCCGTCGAGCCGATCAGCACCACCCCGATCAGGCCGAGCACGTAGGGGCCGACGGTGTTGTCGCCGAAGGCGTGGATCGATTGCAGCACCCCGGAGCGGACCAGGAAGGTGCCGAGCAGGGCCAGCGAGAAGGCGCCGACGACCAGGCAGGCGTTCCAGACTTTCAGCATCCCCCGCCTCTCCTGAACCATGATCGAGTGCAGGAAGGCGGTGATCACCAGCCACGGCATCAGCGCCGCGTTCTCGACCGGGTCCCAGGCCCAGTAGCCGCCCCAGCCGAGCTCGGTATAGGACCAGCGGGCGCCGAGCAGCAGGCCGAAGCCCAGCAGCGCCCAGGCGATCAAGGCAAAGCGGCGGGTGGAGCGGATCCACTCGGCGTCGAGGCGGCGGGCGACGAGGGCGCCGACCGCGAAGGCGAAGGGCACGGTCAACGAGACATAGCCCGAGTAGAGCATCGGCGGGTGGATCATCATGCTCGGGTGCTGCAGCAGCGGCGTCAGGCCGATGCCGTTGGTGGGCACCGGGCTCAGCGTCGCGAAGGGGTCGACCCCGGGCGCGAACAGCATCAGGCCGACGAAGAAGGCGCCGACGCCCATCATCACCGCGGTCGCCCAGGGGACGATCTCGCGCAGCTTGGCGCGGGTCGCGTAGAGGGCGGCGCTGGAGACGACCGAGAGCACCCAGGCCCAGAGCAGCAGCGAGCCCTCCTGGCTCGACCACATCGCCGCCAGCTTGTAGAACTCCGGCGTCTCGATCGAGGAGTGCTGGGCGACGAGGTTGAAGGAGAAGTCGTCGCCGGCGAAAGCGAGCTCGATGATCACCACGCAGGCGGTGATCAGCCCGCAGAAGAGGTAGACGGCGCGGCGGGAGAGATCGACCCGGCGACGGTTGCCGTTGCGCCCGGAGAGGGCCAGGACGGCGGCGGAGACGGAGGTGAAGAAGGCGAGCGCCAGCAGCGCGCTGCCGAGGCTAGGCATCGCTCTCGGTCGTGAACTTCGACGGGCACTTCGTGATCAGGGTCTCCGGCTCGCCGACGAAGGTCCCTCCCCGCAGGGCGCCGGTGAGGACGATCTCGCGGCCGCCGCGGAAGGGGTCGGGCACGGTGCCGGTGTAGGTGACCGGCAGGCTCTCGCCCTGGCCGTCGCGATCGATGACGCGGAAGGCGATGCCGTTGCCCTCGCGGTCGATCGAGCCTTTGACGACGCGGCCGGTCATCTCGTAGCTGGTGCCGGGAGCGGCGTTGAGCAGCTGCGAGGGCTCCTTGGCCTCGGTCGAGGCCGAGAACGAGGTGTAGATCAGGGCCACCGAGAGCAGCACGGCGACGCTGAGCGCCACCACGAGGCGGATCGTGCGCTTGCGTTGAGGGTCCACGAGCTTGGGGATTATCGCAATCGCGGCGGCTCGGCTGGTCGCCGCCGTTTGCGAGAATCGCCACATGGCGCTCAACGACTCATCCGACCCCGTCCTGCTGATCACCGGCGCCAGCAGCGGCATCGGCGCCGCGACCGCCCGCGCGGCGGCCGGGAGATACCGCTTGGTGCTGGCGGCGCGGCGACTGGAGGCGCTGGAGGCGCTGGCCGCCGAGCTCGGCGGCGAGGAGCGGGCGCTGGCCGTGCGCTGCGACGTCACCGAGTGGGACCAGGTCGAGGCGATGGCCGCGGCGGCGCTGGAGCGCTTCGGCCGCATCGACGCCGTCTTCGCCAACGCCGGCTTCGGCGCCAGCCGCGGCTTCCTCGAGGAGTCGCCGGAGCACTGGCGCTCGATGGTCCTGACCAACGTCTACGGGGCGGCGCTGACGATCCGCGCCACCCTCCCCCACCTGCTCGAGCGCGGCGACGGCCACTTCCTGATCACCAGCTCGGTCGCCGGCCGGCGCGCCCTGCCGGGCTCGCTCTACTCGGCGACCAAGTGGGCGGCGACGGCGATCGGCGAGGCGCTGCGGGCGGAGCTGCGCCAGATGCACGAGAACAAGGGCATCAAGGTGACGCTGATCGAGCCGGGGATGACCGACACCGACTTCTTCGACAACCGCCCCGGCGAGTGGGCCCTGCAGGACACCGACATCGCCAAGGCCGTTATGTACGCGCTCGAGCAGGGCCCTGGCGTCGACGTCAACGAGATCCTGATCCGCCCGACCAGCCAGCCGAGCTGAACTGCATCAAATTTCCAGCCTCGTAGGTTTGAAACTTGATGCAGTTCGCTAGGAGGACCTGAGCAGGAGGCGGACCGCGCCCAGGTAGGCGCGGAGGGCAAGGCGCACGGGCAGCGAGCGGGCGGCGCCGGCGATGAAGGGGGAGTCGAGGTCGGGGGTGAGCCAGGAGGCGAACTCGGCGGCGCTCACGGTGCGAGTTGCCTGGACCTGACGGCGCTCGCGCAGGAGGCGGGGGAGCCAGCGCAGGGCTTCCCAGTTCGCTGCCAGCTTCTGCCGGCCCCAGCCGCCGGAGATGGAGACAGCAATCAGCGCCAGCTCGGTCGCCAGCAGAGCCGGCGCCAGCAGGAGCAGCAGCGAGGTCGGGTAGGCGCGGACGAGGAAGGCGAGGCGGTTGCGCTCGAGCCAGCGCCACTTGTGCTCGCGGGCGCCGAACTCGTAGTCGTGGTCGACGACGGCGGCGGGCTCGATCCCGAGCGTGCCCCCGCGCAGCCGCAGCCGCAGCGAGAGGTCGACGTCCTCGTGGTAGAGGAAGAACCGCTCGGGAAAGCCGCCGACCTGGCGCCAGGTGCGCAACGGGATCGCCAGGCAGGCGCCGGAGAGAACGGGGACCTCCCCGGCCGGCGGCGCGGTGGCGATCGGCTCGCCGTGGCCGCCGGCCCAGACGATGCCGGTGAAGTGGATCGGGTTGCCGGCGGAGTTGATCCGGGTCCCCCCCGCGTCGGCGACCAGCGCCTGCCAGGCCGCCCAGCCGCGGCCCTGCAGCCAGGGCCGGCGGATCGCCTCGCCGAAGCCCGGCAACGGCGCCGCGTCGGGATTGAGGATGACCAGCAGGTCGCCACTCGCTCGAGCGGCGCCGGCATTGCAGCCGGCGGCGAAGCCGAGATTGGCGCCGGTGCGGACGACCCGTGCCCGCGGCGCCAGCTCCAGCACCGCCTCGGGAGTGCCGTCGGCGGAGTCGTTGTCGACGACGATCAGCTCGTCCCCCTCGCCCAGCTCGGGCAGCAGCGCCGGCAGGGTCCTGGCCAGCTCCTCACGGCTGTTCCAGGCGACGATGAGGACGGAGAGCGTCGGGCGCACCGGCGCGGAGGCTATTCGGCCGTCCGCGCCGGTGCTGGCGACGTTGTTGCCGGTGCTACTTCTTCTTGTTGCTCTTCTTGCAGGAGCTGATGTTCAGCCGGTACTTGTTGCTCTTGACCTTCTTGCCGTTCTGCCCCTTCAGGTTCAACACGGCCGTCTGCTTCTTCGAGCAGGTGTTTTCCGAGTTGACCAGGAGGCTCTTCTTGCCGCCCCTCATGTTGAGGATGAACTTCTTCACGGGCACGTCGGGCACCGTCGGGAAGACGGTCTTGAGACCGCCCCGCTTGGAGCTGATGACGCCGCGCAACTGGATGTTCACCTGACCGCGGAGGTCGGCCACCAGGTTCGGCAACTTGTCGCTGGAGGAGACCAGGTAGACCGGGCCCTTCAGCCTCTTGTCGAGCAGAGGCGACTTCGCAATCGCCTGTCCATAGATTGAGTTCCTCGGACACTCCTTCGCCGCCAGCTGCACCCTCGTGCACACCGTTTTGATGTGGCTCTGGTCGAGGAACAGCGAGTGCGGCAACGTCAGCGCGGCACGGCTGAGGTTGGCGTCCCGGTTCCGTGCTTCCAGGATCGCCCGGATGCGCGGGTTCTTGGCCCGCTGAGTCGGTCCGAACAACCTGGTGAACAGCTTCGGCTTGAACTTCAGCTTGCTGCACTGGGTTGCCCGGTACGGAGCGCTGACGGCGTAGGAGCTGAATGCCGCCGGGTTGGTCGGGTCGGCACCGCCGCCGTTGATCACGCCGCTGGTCGCCTGCGCGGCGCAATTGGTCGGGTTGAGCATGAACTTGGCTCGGTTGACGTCCACGTTAACCGCGCGCAGGTCCAGCTTCGCCCCGCCGAACACATCCGGGATGACGTCGGACACCGCGTTGATCTGCGCGGTTTCCGGGTTGACCTTGAGCGCGACCCTGACCACGACGGTGCCGAGGTCGAACGGGCCGGCGACGGCCGGGGTGATCGTGACCATCGAGAGCGGAGCGCCCTTGTAGGGGCCGGCGAGGAACGCCTTGCCGCCGAGTTTCAGCGGGGCGCCGGTGCCCGACTCGGTGGAGACGGTTCCGATCTGACTTGCGGCCGAGCAGCTCGAACTGGCTGCCTCGGCTTTGCCCGTGCTCGCCGCTGCGGCCGCAATGGCCGTCTCGGTGCAGTAGGGGATGCCGGCGAGCTTGCCGGTCAGGCCCTTGGGCAGCGTCACGTTGACGAGCTTCAACTCCTGCTGGCCGTTGGTACGCCCGATGTGGACGCGGAACGGACTGTAGGCGCCGGCTTTGGCGCTGTCCGATTTCGCGGTGTAGGACGGCGTGAATTTCCGCTGGGCCAGCGTCTGCGGACAGGGGCCGCCATTCGGATCGGTCGAGACCGTGAACGAAGCGGACCGCGTCACCGACGTACCGAGCCTTGCCCACGGTTCCTGCGTGGTCGAGGCCTCCTGATTCGCACAGGTCGGCGGGCTGGTGAGCACACCCTTGCCCTGGTCGAATTTCAGCTTCACCGATTCGAACGGGACCTGCGGGTTTTCCAGCAGCGCCGTAGTCAACTGACCGGTCGTCCGGTTGGCTTTGACGTTGCCGATCAAGCGCACGTCGACGTCATAGCGGTCCGACCTGGGGTTGATGAATATCCGGTACATCTCCCCCGATTCGGGGTTCGAGCCCAGCTGCTGTCCGAGATAGACATCGCCTTTGAGCGACCCCGGCTCCAGCGGCGGCGTTTCGACCTCGGCCGTGCCGATTTTCGATTTCGCCGGACAGGTGATCGGGTTTTCGGTTCCTTTGCCGAACTGAGCGTTGGTGCAGGCTTCGAGGGCCGGTGCGGCCGACGGATTGAGTCCCATCCCGGGCGGCAGCGTGACGCTGGCGTCACGTACATGGGACTGTTCCTGCCCGTCTTTGTCAGGCAGGTAGGGCAGCGAGACCTTCACTTCGGGCGCGGCCGGAGAGTCGATTTTGTCGGTCCCCGGCGAGATCGCGAGCGCTGGATCGAACGGCACCTCGGCGCATTTTTCCTGTTCAACTCCCGGAGGAAGAGCGGCCGGCCAAGGCGTCTGCCCGATCGGGAAGTCCGGATCCGGCATTTCGACCGAATCGGCCCGGAGGAACGTCGAGTAGATCCCCGTGGCCGGATCGATGCAGGTGGTCGGGTTGGTGATGTAGCTGCCGTTGCCGCTCTGTCCGAAATTCACCAGCCGGCTCTTCAGCGTGTGTGCAAGTGGATTCGGCGGCGGTAGTTTGATCGTGAAGCCCTGGTGGTAGTCACCGGCCCAATCAACGTCGCCTTCGAGGTAGACCTCCGATTTGGCACCGCCGATCTTGAAGCCGAAGCGAGCCGCCTCGCCGAACTCCGGGACGATGTTGTAGATATCCACGAGGGTGTTCAGCAGGGGGTTCGTGGTTGGCGGTATCACGGCGTTTTCAGGGAAGGTTTCGCCGGGAGGGAATGGCGGCGACGGTTTCGGGATCACGCCTCCGACTTTCACCGAGACGGTCACTTCCTCTTTACCGACTTTCGAGCCGGCCGGGCAGAGCGCCTCGTTGGCTTTGAACTCCGCGAGCGTGCACTGCTCGGTGGCGAGCGGGTTAACCGTCAACCCGGGCGGCAGATCCACCCTGATCGTTTTGGGAACGGCCAGCGTTTTTTCCAGCAGTCCCGGTGCAATCGTTTCGTGTTTGACGATGTACTGGGTGAATCCGATCGCCGGGTGGCCCCCTGCGTTTTTGAAGAACAGGGCTTTGCCTGGTTCCTCCGGCGAGCATTTCGGTTCGTCGGACGTACAGGTCCCCGCCTGGAAGCCGTCCGCCGCCGTCGGCGGATTGTTCTGTTTTTCGATCACGTCACCGGTGTCCGCCTGAACGACGGGAACCCCGAAGACCGCGACCAACGCCATAACCGCGAATGCGACCGAAAAGCGCCTAGCCATTAAATCCCTCCTCTGTGACCTTTTGAGCGGACACGCTTCCCCTGCGTAGCGCACTCGGACTTCTCCCAATAAAGACAGTAGCGGGCGGGCGGCGTGAATCAAGTGCGAAATGAGACAAATGTGGTTGGAGTCTCATTTGGGCTCTCGATCAGCGCCGATCCTTGCCCTTTTTTCCCTTTGACTTCTTGCCGCAAGGCGTCTTCAACGTCGACCGCTTGCCGACTTTCTTCCCGTTCTGCGCTTTGAAGCGGACGATCGCCTTGACCTTGCCTTTGCAGAGGTTCCGGGAGGCGACCAGGAGGCCGTGCTTGCCACCGGGCAGGATCATCGTGAACTTCGAGACCGGCACGTCCGGGACGCGGCCGAAGGTGGTGCGGATGCCGCCTCTGAAGCTGTCGATGCGACCGACCAGGTCGATGTCGACCTGGCCTCCGAGATGGGCGACGAGGTCCGGCAGGGTGTTGTTGGAGGAGCGCAGGTAGACCGGTCCTTCGAGCGGCTTGCTGAGCAGCGGCGTGAACGCCCGGGCCTTGCCGTAGCGCGATTTCCTCGGGCAGTCGTTGGCGGCGAACTGGACCCGCGTGCAGATCTGCCCAAGGCTCGCCTGATCGAGGAACAGCGCGTGCGGGAGAGCAACCGTGGCGCGGGCGATGTTGGCATCTCCCCTACGCGCCTTGAGGACCGCCCGCAGGCGCGGGTGCTTGGCACGCTTGGTTGCACCGAAGAGGCGCAGGTTCAGCTTAGGCCGGAATTTCAGTGCCGGGCAGTTGCTCAGCTGGACCGGATCGGAGACCGGGAAGGATGAGAACGTCGCCGGGTTGGTCGGATCGGCACCGCCGCCCTTCAGGGCCCCGGCCGTGACGAGCTTCGAGCAGTTGGTCCCGTTGAGCGTGAAGCCGGCCTTGTTGACGTTGACCGCGATCGAGCGAATGTCGAGCTTGGCGCCCCCGAAGACGTCTGGGATGGCGTCGGTGGCGGCGCGGATCCGCGCCGTCTCCGGATCGACGAAGAGCGGCACCCTGACGACGACCGTGCCGAGGTCGAACGGACCGGCGACCGCCGGCGTGACCACGACGAGTGAGACGGGAGCGCCCTGGAAGCGCCCGGCGAGGTAGGCCTTGCCGCCGATGACCAGGGGCGAGGGGCCGCTGCCGGCGGCGACCGAGGCGACCCCGATCTGGCTTTTGTGGGGACAGCTCGCCTTGGCCCGCTCGGCCGCTCCCGCGCTTGCCGCGGCGGCGGCGATCGCGGCCGGCGAGCAGTAGGGCGTGCCCGCCAGCTTCGCGGTCGCCCCCGGGGGCAGCGTGATGTCCACGCCTTTCAGCTCCTGCTGGCCGTCGCCGCGGGTGATGTGCGCTTGGAAGGGCGTGAAGGCGGCGGCCCTGTTGCTGTTCGGCTTCGCCGCGAAACCGGGCGCGAACGGCCGCGCCGCCATCGTTTTCGCGCAGGGCCCTCCGCCCGGCGCGTCGGTCAGGTCGAAGCCCTTGTCGGCGGCGCCGCTGTCCGGAGTGCCGGACCACGCCGTCATCGCATGCGAGGTCGGGTTCGGGCCACAGGTCGGCGGGCTGGTCAGGGTCGCCGCCGGCCCGCCGTTCAGCTTGACCTGGACCAAGTCGAAGGGCACCTGTGGCGCTTCGTCGACGACGGCCGTGAGCTGGCCGGTGAGGCGGTTGGCGATCACGTTGCCGACGAGGCGGACCGAGATCCCGCGGCTGGCCGACTCGGCGGCGAGGAAGATGCGGTAGAGGTTGCCTGATTCGGGGTCGCTGCTGAGCTGGGAGCCGAGATAGACGTTGCCGGTCAGGGTGCCGTCGGGCAACGGCGGCGTGTCGATCGCCACCGTGCCGATCTTCGAGTTGGCCGGACAGGCGATCGGGTTCCTCGTCCCCTTGCCGAACTGGGCGTCGCTGCAGGCATTCAGGCCGGGAGCCGCCGACGGGTTCACGCCCATGCCTTTCGGCAGGGTCACCCGCGCCACCCTCACGTTCGAGTTGTAGATGTCGGCGGCGGGCGCGAACGGGACTTTGACGTTCACGGTCGCGCCGGCCGGGGAGTCGGTCAGGTTGGTGCCGGGCTCGGCCGAGGTGGTCGGGGCGAAGGGCACGCTGCCGCAGCCTTCCGGCTTCGCGCCTTTGGGCAGCGGCGAGGCGACCGCCTGCGAGCCGTTGACGAAGGCCGGGCTGGGCGGCGCCGGGGCGGCGACGTCGTAGCTGTTGTCGGGGGCTTCTTCGTCGTAGGAATCGGCGTGGAGGAAGGTCGCGTACTGGCGCTTGAAGGGTTCGACTTCGGGGTTCTGGCAGGTACTGGGCGTGGTCAGGAAGGCTCCCCCCGCCCCGCTCTGACCGATGGTGCCGTCGAAGACCAGGCGGTTTTTGAGGATTTTCATCCCTTCGACCGAAGGGACGTGGATCGTGAAGTGCTCGTGGTAATCGCTCTGCCAGGCAATGCCGGCATTGAGGAAGACTTCGCCGAGGTTGACCAGGCCGATGCCGCCGAGGTCGAGCTCAAAGCCAAACCGCGCCGGTTCGCCCTGCCGAGGCGCGATGTTGTAGACGGGGAAGGTCAGGGGCGGACTGGGCAGCAGGCCGAGGATCACCGCGGTCACCGCGCTGGTCCCAACCTGGGTGTTGGCGGGACAGCCGCCGGGAGGGAATTTGCCATTGACCAGCTCGCACTGCGGGGTCGCCTGCGGGTTGACGCTGAGCCCGGGCGGAAGGTCGACCAGCACCGTTTTCAGGTTGCCGACCGGGACTTCGCTGCCCGGCAGGGCGCCGGGCTCGTGCTTGACGATGATCTGGGTGAAGCCGACCGGGGGGTGCCCGGCCGCCTGGGTGAAGAACTGACTCGGAGTCTCGGGCGAGCACTGGAACGGCCCGTCGGCCATGCAGGTCCCCGCCTGCCAACCATCTTTCGCGCTTTCCGACTGGCTTTCGATGATGTTGACCGCGTGGGCCGGCAGCGCGAAGACGAGCGCGAGCGCCGCGACGGCGAAGACGATGGCGCTCAGATTCCCTGCCCGGTTCCTCATCGGCTCTCCTTCCCGCGTTGGTCCCTTACCTGGCTCGGCTCCACCCCGGGGGAGCCCCTGCCAACGGCCATACCCGCTCCGGGCCGGCGTCAATCAGTTGCGCTGACGCTTGCCGCCCTTGCCGGCGCAGGCGGGCACCCGCAGCGGCAGCTTCTTCTTCTTCAGCCGCTTGCCGTTCTGGGCTTTGAAGTTCATGAACGCGAAGGACCGGTGGGCGCAGAGGTCGCGCGAGTTGACCAGGAGGCCGCGCTTACCGCCCTTCATCGTCAGCACGAACTTGCTGACCGGCACGTCGGGCAGGAGGTAGAAGACGTTCTTGATGCGGCCGCTCTTGAGCGAGCTGATCGCCCCGTGCAGGCGCACGTTCACCTGCCCCCTGAGGTCGACGAGCAGGTCGGGCAGCGGGTTGTCCGAGGAGACCATGTACACGGGCCCGGCGAGCTTGTCGTCGAGCAGCGGCGTCCGCGCCCGCGCGTAGCCGTAGATGGCCCCCTTCGGGCACGCACGGGCGGCGAGCTGGACGCGGGTGCAGATCGTGCGAATGTGGGCCTGATCGAGGAACTGCGAGTGCGGCAGGGTGACCGCGGCGCGGCGGATGTTGGCGTCGCCCTCGCGGGCGACGAGGACGGCGCGGAATTTCGGGTGCTGGGCGCGCTTGGTCATCTTCTTGCCGCCATACAGCCGCGTGAACAGCTTCGGTTTGAAGCCGAGCGCGCGGCAATCGGTCGTTTGGAAGGGGGTGCTGACCGGGAAGGCGCTGAACGTCGCCGAATTGGCCGGGTCGGCGCCGCCGCCGTTAAGTGCCCCCGCCGTGATCAGCGGTCGGCAGCTGGTCGGGTTGAGCGTGAAGTTCTTCCGATTGATGTCGACGTCGACCGCGCGGATGCTGAGCTGGGCGCCGCCGAAGACGTTGGGGATCGGGTCGGAGACGGCGCGGATCTGCGCCGTGTCGGGGTCGACGAACAGCGCCACCCTCACCACGACCGTTCCCAGATCGAAGGGCCCGGCCGTGGCGGGGGTAACTACTGCCAGGGAGAGAGGGGCCCCACGGTAGGGGCCCGAGAGGAAGACCTTGCCGTCGATGTGAATCGGCGCGGGGCCGGTCCCGGTCGCGATCGAGGCGGTGCCGACGAGGCTCTGTGCCGGGCAGCTCGAGAGCGCGCCCTCCGCTTTGCCGCCGTTGGCGATCGCGGCGGCGAGCGCCGACTCCGGGCAGTAGGGGATGCCGGCGAGCTTGCCGCTCATTCCCGGCGCCAGGGTGACGTCGACGCCTTTCAGCTCCTGCTGGCCGTCGGCCCGGGCGATGCGCAACGCGAACGGGCTGAAGGCGCCCGCCTTGGTCCCCTGCGGCCTTGCCGCGGAGCCCGGGCGGAAGGGGCGCTCGGCGAGCGTATTCGCACAGGGGCCGCCGCCGGGAGCGCTGGTGAGAACGATCGGGTCGGTGCGCTGCACGGCGGGCTTGGGCGCCCACGGCGTGAACTGGGAGCTGGCGCTGTTGGCGCAGATCGGCGGGCTGCTGAGCACCGCCCTCGGGCCGTCGTCGAAATCCAGCTCGAAGGAGGTGAACGGCACCTGCGGGGCGTCCGTGATGGTCGTCGTCAGCTGGCCGCTCTGGGCATTGGCCCTGACGTTGCCGACGAGGCGCACGTCGACGCCGTAACGCGGCGAGACGGCGTTGATGAAGATCCGGTAGAGGGTGCCGGATTCTGGATTACGGCCCTGCTGCGTACCGACGTAGACGTTGCCAGTGAGGGGGCCGTCCGGCAGCGGCGGCGAAGCGATCGTCACCGTTCCGATTTTCGAGGGCAGGGGGCAAGAGACGATGCTCCTGGTCCCCTTGCCGAACTGGGCGTCACTGCAGGCCTGCAGCCCGGTGGCCGCCGAGGGATTGAGGCCCATGCCGACCGGCAGCGAGAGCTGCGCGGCCCTGGTGTTGGAGCTGTCCTGTTTGTCGGGCCCGAGTATGTGGGGGACGTCGACGTCGACCTTGGCGCCGGCCGGAGAATCGGTGACTGCGGTGGCGGGATTGACGTCCAGTTTGGGGTCGTAGGGAATCGAGCCGCATTCCTTGGGTTCGGTGCCCGGCGGAATCGGCGACTCCAGCGACGGGGCCGCGCTCTGCGGGAAGACGTAACCGGGTTGCTCGGCTTCCTCGTATGACCCGGCCAGCAGGTACGTCGAGTAGACGTGGCCCGAGGGGCCGGCCGGAAACGCTTCCCCGAGGCAGGTGCTGGGAGTGGTGAGGAAGGTGCCGTCGCCGGCGGTGCCTTCGAACACCAAGCGATTCTTCTTGATCAGGCCGCCCAAGGCCCCCGGCAGGGTGCCTGGCACGTCGATCGTGAATCCCTCGTGGTAATCGCTGTCCCAAGCGACGTCGCCGCGAAGGAAGATTTCGTTCTCCACCAGTTCGAGTCCGAATCGCGCCGCCTCGCCCTGAATCGGCTCGACGTTGTAGACGGGGGCTTCGAGCGGCGGCAGCTCGGTGCCGAGAATCGGCAACGCCGCGGTGACGATGCTGACGCCGACCTCCGATTCGGCGGGGCAGCCGGCCGGATTCGCTTCGAAGGTCGTCAACGGGCACTGCTCGGTCGCGCCCGGGTTGACGCTCAGGCCCACCGGCAGATCGACGCGGACGGTCTTCAGTTCGCCGATCGGCGCCGGTTCGCTACGGACGATGAACTGGGTGAACCCCCATTTTGGATGGCCCGCGGCCGTTTCGAAGAACTGGTCAGGCGTTGCGACCGAGCAGAAGGCGGCGCTTTCGGGCGGTTCTTCGCTGCAGGTTCCGGCCTGCCAGCCCGAGTCCACCTGGGGATTCAGCGGATCGCTGGGGGCGATGATGTCGTCGGTGCTTGCCTGAGCTGTCGACGCCGTAAGCGCCACGAGAAGGAACACGATCGCAGCCGCGACGGCGGGGGCGCGCACCTTCCCTGGAGCTCCCATGACTTTCTTTAATTCCCCGTTCATCCCAAATCCTAATTCCCCGTTCATCCCAAATCCACACTACCCGAAATTGATGACATGAATCAATATTTTTTGGTATCCTCGCCGCCATGGAAATGCGTAGCGGTCCCTCAGCCAACGGCCACGACGGAATCCGCAGCAACGGGAACGGCAGTGCCACCCTCCCCCTGGATTGGGAGCATCTGGCGCGGGCGACGGCCCACCCGCTGCGGATCTCGATCCTGGAAATCCTCGGAATGGACGGAGGGCGCACGCTCTCCCCCAGCGAGCTCAGCCAAGAGCTTCAAATTCCCCTCAGCAACACCAACTACCACGTCACCGAGCTGGCAAAAGCGGGGCTGATCGAGCTTGCTCGCCAGCGCCAGGTGCGCGGCGCCACCGAGCACTTCTACCGAATCCCGGTCAAGGCCGCGGCCGAGGCGATGCCGGAGCGACAGGCGAGCCACCTGGCTGCAGCGGCCTGAAAAGCGGACGACGGGGTTCGAACCCGCGACCTCAAGCTTGGGAAGCTTGCGCTCTACCAACTGAGCTACGTCCGCGCATAGGCTGATTCTATGACCGGCGGGCGGTTGCCGGAGGCCGGCGGGTTCTAACCTTCGGCGGCCGTGAGCGCTCGTTCCGCCATCGCCGTCCTCGCCGTGCTGGCCGTCCTCGGCCTGCTCACCTTCGGCCTGCTCAGCAAGGGGTCTTCCGGGATCGCCATCGGCGAGGCCGCTCCTTCCTCCCCCCTGCCCCGACTCGAAGGCGGTGGCAGCGGCTCGCTGGCCGACTACCGGGGGCGCTGGGTGCTGGTCAACTTCTGGGCCTCGTGGTGCATCCCCTGCCGCGAGGAGGCGCCGGCGCTGGAGGAATTCCAGCAGCGCCACGGCGATCGCGACTTCACCGTGCTCGGCATCGACAGCCGCGACCTCAGCGGCGACGGGCGCGCCTTCGTGCGGCGCTTCGGCCTCAGCTACCCGCAGTTGCGCGACGGCGACGGCGCCACCGCCCACGACTTCGGGACGACCGGCGTGCCGGAGAACTACCTCGTCGACCCGCGGGGCAAGGTGCGGCTGCTGTTCCGCGGCCCGATCAGCGGCGAGTACCTCGAGGACGCGGTGGCGCCGCTGCTGCCGGGCGGTCGCTCGTGAGGGCGCGGACGGCGCTCGCCGCGCTACTGCTCTTGGCCCTGCTGACGCCAGCAGCAGCGAGCGCAAAGGCGGCGACCCCGCAGACCTCGCTCAGCGAGATTTCCTCGGAAGTGATGTGCCCCGTCTGCGGCACCCTGCTGGAGCTGGCCGAATCGCCCCAGGCGCTGCGCCAGAAAGCCTTCGTCTCGCGACTGGTGGCCGAAGGACGCAGCAAGGACGAGATCAAGGACGCGCTGGTGGCCGAGTACGGGACCGAGGTGCTGGCGCTGCCGCAGGGCTCCGGCTTCGACCTCTCCGCCTACCTGGTGCCGATCGTCGCCTTCGTCGTTGCCGTGATCGCCCTCGCCGTCGGCGTGCTGCGCT
>JBAQZI010000230.1:0-2796 GCA_049790835.1 Solirubrobacterales bacterium | reverse complement strand
GCCCAAGAGAGCGCCGAGGCGAGCGAGCGGCGCCTGGCGCTCAGCGCCGCCCTCGCCACCCTGGACCCGCGCGAGCGCGAGCTGATCGCGCTCAAGTTCTTCGCCGGCCTCGACAACGCCGAGATCGCCGCCGTCGTCGGCGTCTCCAAGTCGAACGCCGGCACCAGGCTGCACCGAGCCGTGACCAAGCTGAGGGAGGCATGCGATGGAGTCCTTTAGGGACGACAACGAGTCGATCGCCGAGCTGCGGGCGATGCGGCCCGAGCCCAGCCAGGAGTTCGCCGCCGACCTCGACGAGCGCGCCGCCGCGGGCTTCCCGCGGCGCTCGTCGCGGAGCGCCTCGCCGCTGGGCCGAGCCGTCGACCGCCTGCGTGCGCTGAAGCCGAGCCGAGTGCTGATCCCCGCCGGTGCCACCGCGCTTACCGCGATCGCCGTGGCGACCGTCGTCGTCGCCGTCAACGAGCCAGAGACCAACTCCGACCGGATGGCTCGTTTGAGCGCCCTCGATGGGCCCGCGCTGCAAGGAAGCTCCGGCGTTCGGGGCGAAGCTGCAGTCCCGCCCGTACCCGAGGGTGCGCCTGCCGCCAGTGGGGACATGCCGAGCAGCAGTGCCTCGGGAGCCGCCATCGAGCCCGCCCGCCCGGGGGTCGGCCCCTTCGCCGCCAAGGCCGGCCGGCGCGACGTCGAACGCTCGGCCCAGCTGGTCCTCGGCGCCGACCCGGCCGAGGTGAGCAGCGCCGCCGCCCAGGTCTTCGACGCCGTTCATGCGGTCGACGGCATCGTCCTCAGCTCCTCGGTCAGCGGCGGGACGGCGGGCGACGCCGGTGCCCGCTTCGACCTCTTGATTCCCGCGGCCAAGCTGGGCGACGCACTCGCCGACTTCTCCGCCATCGCCGAGGTCCGCTCGCGCCAGGAGGCGACCGCCGACATCACCGCGCCAACCGTCCGCACCGGCGAACTGCTGCGCGACTCACGCGCGAAGATCGAGAGCCTGCTCAGCGAGCTGTCCGCAGCGGACACCGAGGCAGAGCGGACGGCGGCCGAAGCCGAGCTGCGGGCCGAGCGCCGCCACAACGCCTACCTTCGCTCCCAGCTCTCGGCGCTGGAGCGACGCGCGAACTTCTCGCGGGTCTCACTGCGGATCGAGACTGGTCCCGCCGCAACGCCAGAGGACGGCAGCGGCTGGACGATCGGCGACGCCCTCGACGACGCCGGCCACATCCTCGGCATCGCCGCGGGCGTCACCATCGTTGGCCTGGCGATCCTCGGTCCCCTGGCCCTGATCGCCCTACTCGCCTGGCTCGCCAACCGCGCCCGCGTCCGTCGCGGCCGCGAGCGCGCCCTCGCCTGAGGCGTGTCTGAGTTTCACCCCCGTATACGGCGGGAAAGCTCAGACACCCCCGCTAGGGTGGACCGATGGCGGAGCGACTGCGGGGACCGGCCGAGGCGCCCAATCTGGGGACGCCTTCCGAGCCCCGAGCCGCCGCCTCCGTCGTCCTCCTGAGGCGCGGCGGCAAGCACGGCGATCGCGAGCTCGAGGTGCTGCTGCTGAAGCGCAGCGCCGAGGCCAAGTTCATGCCCAACGTCTGGGTCTTCCCGGGCGGTGCCGTCGACGCCGTGGATGGAGCAGGCGAGGACGGCTACCGGGCCTGCGCGGTGCGCGAGCTCGCCGAGGAGGCGGCGATCGAGCTGCCGGCCGACGAGGAGCTGGTCCTGTTCTCGCGCTGGATCACGCCGGCGGTGATCTCGACCCGCTTCGACGCCTGGTTCTTCCTGGCCCTGGCGCCGGCGCACACGCCCCCGAAGCCGGACGGCGTCGAGACCACCGAGGCGGCCTGGTTCAAGCCAAGCGCCGCGCTCGCGGCCCAGGAGGCGGGCGACCTCGTGCTCGCCTTCCCGACCCTCAGCCAGCTCCAGTCCCTGCTCCCCTACCGCACTTCCGACGAGGCGCTCGCCGCCCACCGCGACCGCCCGGTGGAGCCGATCCTGCCGGTCGTCCTCGGCGACCGCGAGAACCACCGCGTCGTCATGCCCGGCGACCCCGACTACCCCGCGTAGCTCGCCGGGAACGGCTCCAGGCCGGCGTGCCAGGGGCCGGGCGGGTAGGTGTTGATGCCGCTCTCGTCCATCTCCCCCTGCAGCCGCTTGAACAGCTCACCGGCGTTCCTCAGGGCCGTCTTCAGTTCGCCTTCGGTCCGCTCCCCGAGCCGCCAGAGGAACCAGAGCTGGCGATCGTTGATCCCGAAGTCGATCTCTCCCGTCATCGTCGTCACCCAGTCGAGGAAGCCGGGGCCGAACAGCTCGCGCAGCGAGACCGGGTCGTACTCCTTCGGCACCGTCGCCCAGAAGCGCCTGTTGAAGTCGGTGGACTCGAACTCGACCTTGCGCGAGAAGCGCTGGGTGACAGCCTCGTGGCCCTCGATCGACTCGACGTTGAAGGCGGGGACGACCTGCGCCAGGTCCGGCATATGCGCCTTGGCGAGCACCGCGGTCGGCAGCACCGCCTTGTTGAAGAGGCTGCCGACCTCCTTTTCGTCGGCGTCGCAGCAGGAGCCCCAGAAGCCCTCGCGGAGCTGGCCGGTGAGGCGGTTGGCACCGCCGACGCATAGCGCCACCGGCCCGTCTTTGGGATTGATCCCGCCGACCTCCTCGTAGCTGAGCCCGTTGCGCGCGCCATAGCGGCGCACCGCCTCGGCCCAAGCCTCCGCTTCCTGCCTCGCACCCATCGGTAGCCGATCCTATGTCCCGAACCACCGGCCGATGGGCCGATATGTCGCCCCTGGCTCGACATATCGG
>JBAQZI010000229.1:0-2813 GCA_049790835.1 Solirubrobacterales bacterium | reverse complement strand
GGCCGGGTGCCGGCGCTGTGGCCGCTGGTGATCGCGTTCGCCGTCTCCGGCGTGCTGTCCTACTTCCTGCTCAACCGCCAGCGCATCGCCTTCGCCAAGAAGGTCGAGGAGCGCGCCGCCCGTGCCGCCCCGAAGATCCAGCTCGTCGTCGCCCTGGTCCTCGTCCCCTCGGTCCTGCTGATGATCGCCGCCGGCCTGATCGCCAACGCGGGTTCTCTGCTCTCAGGGTTCTGAAGCCACCCCCCGGACGCGCGGGAGGGCGGGGGCGAGCACTCCGGGTCTATTAGCGCGCTCGCCCGGGAGCGGAGGAGGCGGCGCCTTACTCCAGCGACTCCTCGCGCAGGCGTTTCGCCACGGCCGCCGTGGCGAGGCTGATCTCCTCCAGCTCCTCGGCCTTCTTCCTGTGGCCGCTGACGAAGCAGCAGAGGGTGCCGCCGACCAGCTCGAAGGCGAACTTCTTCGGTGCCGACTCGGTCAGCCAGACGATGAAGGTGGGGGCGAAGAGGCGGCGCAGCCAGACCGCGTCCTGGTCCTCGCCGGCGAAGATCTCGTACTTGTCGCCCATCACCGTGCTCTCCAGGTTGACCCGCTGCTTGGAGCCGCGGAAGGCGTCCTCGAACCCCTCCAGCGCGCGCAGGCCGAACTTGCGCTGGCAGTAGAGCTCCGGGACGAGCTCGACGCACTCCGGGACCGGGACCAGGCCGACCGTGTAGCGGTAGTAGTTGATCTCCTTGTTGCCGTCGCTGTCGCGCGACTCCTCCTCATACGTATAGAGAGCGAGGATGCCTTCGACGCCGTCGGCGAAGGGGCCGGAGAGGGTGCGCTCGGCGTAGCGATCGTCGCCCTTGCGAAGCAGCGGCGTGGTCGGCGGCAGCGGTGCCCGGCCGCCGAGCTCGAGCCCGCGCTGCTTGGCGTAGGCCTGGAAGAAGGCCTCCTCGGCATGGGAGTCGGCGATCGCGAAGACGATCAGGATCGAGAGCAGGAGCGTCGCCAGCGCGGCGGCGCCGCCGATCGCGGGGCCGACCAGCACCGCGCCGGCGATGCCGGCGGCGATCGTGAAGACGGCGATCAGGAGCAGCGTCAACGTCTTGCGCAGCAGCCGCTTGAAGTGGAAGCCGCGCAGGTCGTTGGCGTCGTCGGGCGGGTTCACCGGGCTGAACCTACAGCGCCGGGCAGCGGATGCAAATGCCGTTGCAGAGGGAGGTCGTGTTGCAAAGTGGGGGAGTGTGGGTTATTGTGGCGCTCGAGTTGAAGCCCAGGACCGGGGTGGTGAGGTTCCTCCCACCTCATCACTCCGGTCCCAACTCTTTCCGGCCCTCCCGCTCAGAAAGGACTCGCCGAGGTGGCTTTTCGGGGTCTCTACGAGCACAGCCTCGATTCCAAGGATCGACTCACGGTTCCCTCGCGGTTCCGCGCCTCGCTCTCCGACGGCATCGTTCTCTCCAAGGGCTTCGACCCCTGCGTATGGGTCCATACGACCGCCGAGTTCGAGCAGCTCTCCGACACCTTCCTCTCGCCGCACAGCCCCTTCGGGCGCGACGCCCGCCAGCTGCGCCGCCGCTTCCACGGCGGCTCCTTCGACGAGAAGCTCGACTCGGCCGGGCGCATCCGCCTGCCGAAGCCGCTGATCGAGCACGCCGGCCTCGGCGGCAACTGCGTCGTGATCGGGGCGGGTGAGTACCTGGAGATCTGGGACGCCGAGGCCTGGGCCAAGCAGGAGGAGGAGCTCGACGCCGCCGCCCCCGAGATCGCCGAGGGCCTCGCCGCCGCCGGCACCGCGTAACCATGAGACTCAATGCAGCCCGCACCCCCACCCACCACAGCCGCCCGTCGACGGGCCGGTATCCCACGCGGGCCGTGGGAAGCCGGCCCATCGACCTCGAGTCGATGACGCACGAGCCTGTAATGGCGTCGGAGCTGACCTCGCTGCTCGCGCCGGAGCCGGGGCAGACGGCGGTCGACTGCACCTTTGGCGCCGGCGGCCATGCGCGGGCGATTGCTGCCCAGCTCGGGTCGAGCGGGACGCTGATCGCGATCGACCGCGACCCCGCCGCGGCGGCGCGCTTCGCCGAGTTCGCGGTCGAAGTGCCCTGCCGGACCCGCTTCCTAAATATGGACTTTGCAGCAGGTTTGCGCACCCTGCTCGGCGAAGAGGTGCGCCCAGAGATGATTTATGTAGACCTCGGGATGTCCTCGATGCAGGTAGATACCTGGGAGCGGGGCTTTTCCTACGCATATGACGCGCCGCTGGACATGCGCATGGACACGCGCCAGGAGCTCAGCGCCGCCAAGCTCGTCAACGAGTGGCCGGAGGCGCGGATCTCGCAGGTGCTGCGCGAGTTCGGCGAGGAGCGCTACGCCGGTGGGATCGCCCGCGAGATCGCCCGCCGCCGCCCGCTCACCACGACCTCGGAGCTGGTCGAGGCGATCAAGGCCGGGATGCCGACCGCGGCCCGCTTCGGAGCCGGCCATCCCGCCAAGCGCAGCTTCCAGGCGATCCGGATCGCCGTCAACGGCGAGCTCGACTCGCTCGAGCAGGCGCTGCCGCTGGCCTGGGAGATGCTGCCGGTGGGCGGGCGCTTCGGCGCGATCGCCTTCCACTCGCTCGAGGACCGGCCGGTGAAGCAGTTCCTCGCCGCCAAGGCGCGCGGCTGCATCTGCCCGCCCGAGCTTCCCGTCTGCGTCTGCGGCCATGAGCCCGAGGCCGAGCTGCTGACCCGGCGCGCCGTTTCGCCGGGCCCGGCCGAGGTCGAGGCCAACCCGCGCTCGCGCTCGGCCCACCTGCGCGTCGCCCTCAAGCTCGAGGATGCGCC
>JBAQZI010000228.1:0-5533 GCA_049790835.1 Solirubrobacterales bacterium | reverse complement strand
CACCATGTGGGTGACCTCCTGTTGCCAGGCCGCGGTTGCCCTAAACAGCCGCTATTTGCCTGCTCAGGAGGTCATTCTTGTAATCGAGGCGGACGGGTCAGTGTGGTGAATCGGTGGATTGAGGCTTAGTCACTAAGCCTCCGCCGGCTCCGCTCGGGCGACGGCGTCAGGCCCGGCGTTACGCCGGCTCATCGCCCAGGCGAAGGCGCCGCCGGTGAAGAGCATGAAGGAGCTGTAGACGGCGGCAGGGATGGTCAGCTCGGGCGAGAGCGACGCGCCGACCGCGATCGCCAGCGCCGAGTTGTGAATCCCGAGCTCGAGCGCGATCGCGGTCGACTGGCGGTCGTCGAGCCGGGCGACCTTCGCGATCGCGAAGCTGAGCGTCATTGCGGCCACGTTGAGGGCAAAGGCGGCGCCGGCGACGTCGGCGAGGTTCTCAGCGACCGTGTCGTACTCGCTGGCGATCGCGCCGAGGACGACGACGGCGAACAGGCTGAGCGAGATGCGCCGTATCCGCGGGTAGGCATGCGTGACCCATCCCGGCCGGCGCCGGCGTAGCTCCATCCCGATCGTGACCGGGACGATCGTGATCGCGAAGACCCGCAGCACCACTCCCAGCATGCTGACGTCGCCGAAGCCGGTGGCGCCGAAGTGATCGGTCGAGAGGCCGAGGAAGAGCGGCACGGTGATCGCCGCGCAGACGCTGCTGATCGCCGTCATCGTCACCGACAGCGCCGTGTCGCCACGCGAGAGGTGGGTCAGCATGTTGGCCATCATTCCCCCGGGCGAGGCGCCGAGCAGGACGAGCCCGACCGCCAGCTCGGGCGGCAGCTCGAAAAGCTCGGCCATCGCGAAGGCCAGCAGCGGCGAGATCAGGGCGAGGTTGAGCATCCCGATCGCGACGCCGCGGGGTGCGGTGAAGACGCGCCGGAAGTCCTCCCTGGTGAGCGTCAGCCCGAGGCTCCACATGATCACCGCGATCGCCGCGGGAAGCAGGACTGAGGTGAGGAGCGGGGTATCGATCGCTGGGACCCTAGTGCGCGGAAGGGCCGCGGCCGGCCGGCGAAGAGCGCTCCCCGATAGGCTCGACCGATGGAGAACCTCGGTGAGCCGCGCTCCTATCTGACGGTGGAGAAAGGCGTGTCCGTTTACTCGAGCGATGGACAGAAGCTGGGCCGCGTCGTTCGCGTCATGTCGGCGCCCGAAGCCGGCGTATTTGACGGGATCGTCTTCGACACGACCGCCGGCCCCGGCGGCCACCGCTTTGTCGACGCGCCCGAGGTCGGAGAGATCTTCGAGCGTGGGGTGGTGCTGAAGGTCGATGGCGAGGAAGCCGCGAAGCTGCGGGCTCCCGAGGCCAACCCCGGCTCGCTCAAGGTCAATCCGGCGGATCTCGGAAGCGGTCGCGGCCGGGGCGGTCTCGGGCGTTTGTGGGACCGCCTCTCCGGCAAAGGCTGATCGATCAGGCAGGCCTTCGCGGCGATGGGTAGGATGCCCGCCGTGAGCAGGGGACCGCTGTCAATCATCTCGTTGTGCGTGGCGCTGGCCCTGGCGCTGGCCGCGGCCGGTTGCGGCGGCAGCGATGACGACACCTCCGCGACCGAAGCGACCAGCGCTGAGCAGCCGGCAGGGGACACGAATCTGAGCACCAAACCGAAGGTGACCGTTCCGGACGGGCCCGCGCCGAAAAAACTGGAAGAGAAGGAAATCGTCGAAGGCGACGGCGCCGAAGCCGAAGCCGGCGATGAAGTCACCGTCCAGTACGTCGGCGTCGGCTACGACTCGAAGGAAGAGTTCGATTCCTCCTGGAGCCGAAGTGAACCGTTCACCTTCCCGCTCGGAGCCGGCGAAGTCATCAAAGGCTGGGACCAGGGCGTGGCCGGAATGAAGGTCGGTGGCCGTCGCGAGCTGACGATCCCGGCCAACCTCGCCTACGGCCCGGCCGGCTCGCCGCCGCTGATCGGCCCCAACGAAACCCTGATCTTCGTAGTCGACCTGCTCGCGGTCAACTAGTGGTGTGACCACCAACGTTTGCCGGCTTCTGGCGGCCTCGGATGATCGCCGCGCGGCGTCCTCAGTCGTCTTGTGCAGAAGTAGACAGGAAGTTTCTACGAAGTCCGGGTCTTCAGCCCGTCGGGGTCGGCTATTCTCGCCGATGCAGAGAGTGGCTTGGACCGATGAGCGCTTGGATGATCTGTCGGGACGGATGGATGTCGGATTCGACCGGGTCGATCGCGATATGCGTGACCTGCGCGGCGAGATCAACGCCGGCTTCGCTGATCTTCGCGGCGGCATCTGAGCCGATCGGCGATCATCGCGTTCGATGCGCGCCCCGATCGCCGAACGACTCACTGCACAGGCGCTCTCGGGCGCGCCGCTGAAGCGGCCGGTGGAGGTCGCCGAGCGCTTGCTGGCGGTGCAGGGGCAGGACCCGCGCGGCGCTCGCCTGGCGATCCGCGCTCGCACGAGCGGGCTCAGTGCCGCCGACGTCGATCGGGAATTGACGGAGGAGCGTTCGCTGCTGATCACCTGGCTCAACCGTGGCACCCTGCACCTCGTTCGCAGCGAGGACTATCCGCTGCTGCAGGCGCTGACGACGCCGCAGCTGCTGACCAGCAGCACCCGGCGGCTGCGCCAGGAGGGGGTCTCGGAAAGGGCGGCCGAGCGTGGAATCGAGACGATCGAGCGCTCGCTCTCCGAGGAGGGACCGCTGAGCGGCATCGAGCTGAAGCAGCGGCTCGAAGCGGCCAAGGTGCCGACCGCGGCACAGGCGTTCATCCACATGATGTTCCTCTCCGCCCTGCGGGGCGTCTCCGTGCGCGGTCCGATGGTCGGCAAGCAGCACGCCTATGTCCTTGTCCGCGACTGGCTCGGACCGCAGAGGGCGGTCGACCGCGACGCGGCCCTGGCCGAGCTTGCCCGTCGCTACCTCGTCGGCCACGGTCCCGCCGACGACCGCGACCTCGCCCGGTGGTCCGGCTTGCCCTTGCGCGACGCCCGCGCCGGTCTCGGCGCGATCGCCTCGGCGCTGACCGAACGCGAGGACGGTCTCGTCGACCTCGCCAAGCGCCCGCCGGCCGAGCCGCATCCGGCGCCGCGCCTGCTCGGCGCCTTCGACCCGCTGCTGCTCGGCTGGACCTCGCGCGAGGAAGTCGTCGGCCCGCACAAGATGCTGGTGACGATCAACGGAATCTTCCGCCCCTTTGCCCTGGTCGACGGCCGCGCCGTCGCGACCTGGAGATTCGCCGCCGGCAAGGTCACGATCGAGTACCTCGGCAAGGTCAGCAAGAAGACGGCCGCGGCGCTAGAAGCCGACGCCGCGGCCGTGGAAGAGTTTCTGGCAGGGCATTGAAATCGGCGACGGAGAGTCATGGCAAAGCCGGTAGTCCACTTCGAGCAGGACGCGTACGCGCTGGTGCGCCGGGCGATCGAGGAGAGGCGACAGGTCTACGCCACTTACGGCGGCCACCAGCGACGTATGTGCCCTCATGTGATCGGCACCACGGACAGACGGCCGCGGGCGCTGTTCTTCCAGTTCGCCGGCGGCAGCGACCGGGGCCTGCCGCCGGCCGGCGACTGGCGCTGCCTACTCCTCGACGGCCTGACCGACGTTTCCGTCCACGACGGCCCGTGGCACACCCGGGCTCACTCCGAGCCCCAGCATTGCGTCATCGAGGTCGATCTGGAGATCGACTCCTGATTCAGGCCTGCGGTGCGGCCGGTGGCATCGAGTCCGAGACGGGTGGCGCCTCGTGGCCCGGCAGCGGTTCCGCCTCCTGCTCCCAGACGTGGTTCAGCGAGACCTGCAGGTAGGCCCACATCCCCGGTGAGAGCAGCAGGTAGAGGATCAAGGCGATCCAGCCGTTGACCGGCTCGCGGCCGGCGACTTTGGAGGCGCCCTGGACGCGCTTGGTGCCGTTCCAGTAGGTGACGAGGGCGGGGATGACGATCAGCCCGCCGGGGAAGAGCGCCAGCAGCGAGTTGGTCGGGTTCTGCCCGAGGTCGAAGCCCTTGGCTTCGCCGTACGCTTTCAGCTCCTTGTTGATCTTGTACCACCAGACCAGGTGGTAGATGCCAAGGGTGATGATCGGCAGGAGGGCGACGGCCCAGGGGCTGCGCACCTTCACCTCATGCTCGGTGCCGCGGATTTTCATCTCGTAAGCCATGGTCTCTCCGTTTTCGCTGGTCGCCCCAGGTCGGGGTCCCACCGACCCTAACCGACCGCTGTCGGGAGAATGGACGAGCTGACAATGGGTATACGGCTCGCATGGTGGAGCGGGCTACGGCGCCGCTTCGCCCGCCTACGTGACGGATGGCGGGGACTGGAAGCTGGTGTTCCACCAGCAGACGCCTATCGAGTGGGCGGTCAGCCGAGCTTGGGACTGCGCCAAGGCTGATTCAGGCGCGTGACCAGGTCGTCGCCCAGGCCCTCGATCGGGACTCTGGTCTGCTCCAGCGAGTCGCGGTCGCGCAGGGTGACGGTGTCGTCTTCCATCGTCTGGTGGTCGACGGTGATGCCCCAGGGGGTGCCGATCTCGTCCTGGCGGCGGTAGCGCTTGCCGATCGAGCCGCCCTCGTCGAACTCGGCGGGGAGCTTGCGGCGCAGGTCGGCGAAGATCTCGCGGGCTTTCTCCGGCATCCCCTCCTTGGAGACGAGGGGGAGGACCGCGACCTTGACCGGGGCAAGGCGGGGATGGAGGCGCAGCACGGTGCGCTGGCGGCCCTCGACCTCCTCGACCTCGTAGGCGTCGACGAGGAAGGCGAGGGTTGCCCGGTCGGCGCCGGCGGCGGGCTCGATCACGTGCGGGACGTAGCGCTCTTTGGTCTGCTGGTCGAAGTACTCGAGCTTCTCGCCGCTGAACTTGGCGTGCTGCTTGAGGTCGAAGTCGCCGCGGTTGGCGATTCCCTCCAGCTCCGACCAGCCGATCGGGAAGAGGTACTCGACGTCGCTGGTCCCGGACGAGTAATGGGAGAGCTCGTCGGCGTCGTGGGGGCGGACCCGCAGGTAGTCGGGGCGCAGGCCGAGGTCGGTGTACCAGCGCTCGCGCTCGGAGATCCAGGTCCGGTACCACTGCTCGGCCTGGTCGGGCGGGACGAAGAACTCCATCTCCATCTGCTCGAACTCGCGGGTGCGGAAGATGAAGTTGCCGGGGGTGATCTCGTTGCGGAAGGACTTGCCGATCTGGGCGATCCCGAACGGCGGCTTCTTGCGGGCGAAGCCGAGCACGTTCTTGAAGTTGATGAAGATCCCCTGCGCCGTCTCCGGCCGCAGGTAGACCTCGGAGCCCTCGCCGGCGACGGGGCCGACGTGGGTCTCGAACATCAGATTGAACTGGCGCGGCTCGGAGAGCTCGCCGCCGCACTCGGGGCACTTGAGCTCGGCGCTGGGGTCGCCGCCTTCGGCTTCGACCGCCTCGCGCAGATGGTCCTCGCGCCAGCGCCGCTTGCACTTGCCGAGGCACTGGACGAGCGGGTCGGTGAAGCCCTCGAGGTGCCCCGACGCCTCCCAGACGCGCGGGTGCTGGAGGATCGC
>JBAQZI010000227.1:0-29516 GCA_049790835.1 Solirubrobacterales bacterium | reverse complement strand
GTCGAAGCGCGAGCGCTTGCGATAGGCGCGCTCGAAGGCGGTGGCGGTGACTTCCTCGGCCGCCGCCTGGTCGCGCACGAGGCTGGCCACGTAGGCGTAGACGTCGTCGCGGCTCGACCTGTAGAGGCGGTCGAAGGCGAGATCGGCTTCGTGCGGCGCCTCCTGGGCGGTGGCGGTCAAAGTCCCGTTCACGCCCTTACTACGAGTCGGGCGCCAGTTCGTCACAAGCTGCCCTCGTCAGGCAGCCTGGGGCAAGGCAACCGCGGCTGCGATCGACTCGGCGGTGATCGTCAGCAGGCGATCGAGATCCTCCGCGGAGATCGACAGCGGCGGCATCAGCACCACCGTGTCGCCGAGCGGGCGCACGATCGCGCCGCGCTCGCGCGCCGCCAGCGTCACCCGGTGGCCCATGCGCAGGGCCGGGTCGTGGTCGCCGAGGTCGATCCCGACCATGAAGCCGCGCCAGCGCACCTCGGCCACCTCGGGCATCGCCTCGATCTCCTCCAGGCGGCCCGCGAGCAGCTCGATCTTCGGCTGCAGGCGCTCGATCGTCCGCTCGGACTCGAAGACGTCGAGGTTGGCGAGCGCCGCGGCGCAGGCCAGCGGATTGCCGGTGTAGGTATGGCCGTGGAAGAAGGTTCGCTGCTGCTCGGGGGTGCCGAGGAAGCCTTCGTAGATCGCCTCCGTGGTCAACGTCGCCGCCAGCGGCAGGTAGCCCCCGGTGATCCCCTTGGCGAGGCAGAGCAGATCCGGCGCGACCCCCTCCTGCTCGCAGGCGAACATCGTCCCGGTGCGGCCGAAGCCGGTCGCGACCTCGTCGCAGATCAGCAGCACGCCGTATGCGTCGCAGAGCTCACGGACCGCACGCAGGTAGCCGGGCGGCTGGACCAGGATCCCGGCCGCGCCCTGGACCAGCGGCTCGACGATCACCGCCGCGACCTCGGCGCCATGGGCCGCAAGGACGCGCTCGAGGTCGGCCGCGTCGCCGGGCTCGGCGGCGTGGGTCTCGAACAGCAGCGGCCCGTAGGCGGCGTGGAAGAGATCGATCCCGCCGACCGAGACCGAGCCGATCGTGTCGCCGTGGTAGGCCTGGCGGAGCTTGACGAAGGAGGTGCGACGGACGTGCTCGCCGCCGCGCTGGGCCTGGTACTGGAAGGCCATCTTCAGCGCGATCTCGGCCGCGGTCGAGCCGGAATCGGAGTAGAAGACGCGGGAGAGGCCGGCCGGCGCGATCGCGACCAGGCGCGCCGCCAGCTCGACGGCGCCCGGGTGGGAGAGGCCGAGCATGGTCGAGTGGGCGACGCGGCCGAGCTGCTCGCCGACCGCGCGGTCGATGTCGGGGTGGCGATGGCCGTGGACGTTGCACCAGAGCGAGGAGGTGCCGTCGATGTAGCGGCGGCCGTCGACGTCGATCACGTGGGAGCCCTCGCCACGCTCGATCAGCAGCGGCTCTTCCTCCGACCAGCCCTGCTGCTGGGTGAAGGGGTGCCAGAGATGGTCGCGATCGAGCTGCGCGGAGTCCGCCGACGTCACCCCGACGACGTTAGTTGTGACTTCGGCCGGAAACGGGTAGAGAGCCTCTGTGATTACACCCACAGATGTTACATTGATCCATGTCATGATTAACCGCAATGGCTGAGCGAGGAGCGATACCGAAAGTCCCGAAAGCGCGTCAGCGAGCGCTGCGCGCGGTCCGCTCGCTGTTCAGCCCGCTGCTCCCCGACGACTACCTGGAGCTGATCGACCCACTGCTCTCGACCCGCGAACTGCGGGGACGGATCGAGCGGATCGAGCCGGAGACCGAGGAAGCGGCAACGGTCCTGATCCGCCCGGGCTACGAGTGGGGCGGCCACCAGCCGGGCCAGTACCTGCGGATCGGCGTCGTCGTCGACGGCATCCACCACTGGCGCGCCTACTCGCTGACCTCCGATCCCGGCCGCCTCGACGGCTGCATCGCGATCACCCCGAAGCTGGTTGAGGCGGGCAAGGTCTCGCCCTACCTGGTGCGCCGGGCGCGGCCCGGCGACCTCGTTCGCCTCGGCGGCGTCGAAGGCACCTTCGTCCTTCCCGACCCCGCGCCGGAGAAGCTGCTGTTCATCAGCGCCGGCAGCGGCATCACGCCGATCGCCGGCATGCTGCGCAGCCTCGTCCGCCATGACGCCGTCGGCGACGTCGTCCACATCCACTCGGCCCGGACCGACGGGACGGTGATCTTCGGCGAGCGGCTGCGCGAGCTCGAGGCCGCGCAGCCCGGCTTCGACCTGCATCTGCGAATCACCTCGCGGCAGCCGCGCCTCTCCCCGCCGAACCTCGACCAGATCTGCCCCGATTGGCGCGAGCGCCACGCCTTTGCCTCCGGGCCGGGAGAGATGCTCGACGGCCTCGCTCGGCACTGGGACCAGCACGGCGATCCCGAGCTGTTCGAGATCGAGCGCTTCCAGCCGCTGATCGGCGGCGAGGCGGGCGGCGGCGAGGGCGGCACCGTGCGCTTCGAGAAGAGCCGCGTCGAGGCCAGCTGCGACGGCGCCACGCCGATCCTCGCCGCCGGCGAAGCGGCCGGCGCCACCCTGCCCTACGGCTGCCGGATGGGCATCTGCCACACCTGCGTCGGCGAGCTGCGCAGCGGCCAGGTCCGCGACCTGCGCACCGGCGATGTCCACGGCAGCGAGGGAGAGATGGTCAGAACTTGCGTCAACGCCCCCGAGGGGCCGATCGAGATCGCACTTTGAGCCAACGAGAGGAATTCGATGACCGTTGCAACCGCTGAGAAGAGCACCCAGATCGAGAGCCCGCTGAGCCGGCTCTCGGCCGAGCAGATCGACGAGCTCGGGCGCGAGCTCGACGCGATTCGCGACCGCGTCCGCGCCGACCTCGGCGAACGCGACCGCCGCTACATCGAGAGCATGATCGAGCTGCACCGCCGGCTCGGGGTGATCTCGCGGGCGCTGCTGCTTGCCTCCAACAACCTGCCCGCCCGGGCCGCCGGCACCGTCACCCTGGGAGCGGCGAAGATCCTCGAGAACATGGAGATCGGGCACAACGTCCTGCACGGGCAGTGGGACTGGATGAACGATCCGCACATCAACTCCTCGACCTGGGACTGGGACACCGCCTCGACCGCGGAGGCCTGGAAGCACTCCCACAACTACGTCCACCACACCTTCACCAACATCCGCGGCAAGGACAAGGACCTCGGCTACGAGATCATGCGGATCGACCCGGAGCAGAAGTGGAACCCGGTCTACCTCCTGCAGCCGTTCTACAACCTGCTGCTGATGGCCTTCTTCGAGTGGGGCGTGGCCCTGCACGACATGGACTACGAGGCGATCCGCAAGGGGGAGAAGTCCAAGGCGGAGGTGCGGCGCCAGGTCAAGGGCATCGTCGGCAAGGCGAAGAGCCAGATCGTCAAGGACTACATCGCCTGGCCGCTGCTGAGCGGCCTCGCGACCGCCGGGGTCGAGCTGGCGCTGGAGACGGTGGCCGATCGTCGCGAGCCGAGCCGCCGGCGCCGTCGCGGCGGCCTGGCTGGCAACCTGCGGCGCTCGCTCGGCAGAGGGGCGAAGGCCTACCGCAGCGCGGCCGCGGCCAACGCGACCGCCAACGTCGCCCGCAACGCCTGGGCCTACGCGATCATCTTCTGCGGCCACTTCCCGGACCAGACCTACACCTTCAGCGAGGCCGAGGTCGAGAACGAGACCCCCGGCGGTTGGTACGTGCGCCAGCTCTCCGGCTCGGCCAACATCGAGGGCGGCCCGTTCTTCCACGTCGCCAGCGGCAATCTTGGCTTCCAGGTAGAGCACCACCTCTTCCCGGACCTGCCGAGCACGCGCTACGCCGAGATCGCGCCCCAGGTCAAGGACATCTGCGAGCGCTACGGCCTGCCCTACAACAGCGGCCCGTTCATGCAGCAGCTGGGGATGGTGCAGCGGACGATCCTGCGGTTGGCATTCCCGGGCGGCGAGCCGCGCCCGAAGCCGGGCCCCTACCGGGGCGAGAAGCGCCTGGCTGTGTGACATAGCGCACAGGAACAACTATTACGCTTGAGAAATAGTTGCGGTTACGCAAGTATTCCTCGCGTGCAAGCAAGCGATGTAAAGGCGATCGCCGAGAAGGCCGCCGTCGAGGTGGGACCCGAGGCCCAGGAGACGGCGGCGCGGCTGGCCGCCCTCTTCCGCCACCTCTTCCTCTATGACCGCGGCAACCAGCTGCGGGTGCTGGAGGAGTCGGGACTCTCGATGACCCAGTGCAAGGCGCTGCTGGAGCTGGGTGGGCTGGGGCAGACCGAGGAGACCTGGCAGGTCAGCGACCTGGCCGCGGTCTTCGGCGTCTCGGTCCCCTCGATGAGCAGGGCGGTCGACGCCCTGGTCAAGAAGCGCCTGGCGACGCGGGTCGAGGACCCCGACGACAGGCGCGTGCGCCGGGTGCAGATCACGGCCAGGGGCAAGGACCTGGTCGAAACCCTGGTCGCCGTCCGGCAGTCCGGGTTCGAGGCCTTCGCCTCGACCCTCGATGCGGCCCAGCGGCGCAAGCTCGACGCCGCCGTCGACTCGCTGATGGACCGCGAGGACATCGCCCAGACCTATCAGCACCTGAAGGGAAGTGGAGCGGCTTGACCCGGTACCGGCACCTGATCACCGACGACAACCGCAAGTGGTGGACGCTCGGAGCGATGTGCTTCGCGCTGTTCATGATCATGCTCGACAACACCGTCGTCAACGTCGCCCTGCCGTCGATCCAGAAAGACCTCGACGCCTCGATCTCCGGCCTCGAGTGGACGATCAACGGCTACACCCTCTCCTTCGCGGTGCTGCTGGCGACCGGCGGCCGGCTCGGCGACATCTTCGGCCGCCGCCGCATGTTCCTCTTCGGCGTCGTCATCTTCACCGCCTCCTCGGCCACCGCCGGCTTCGCGCCCGACGCGACCGCGCTGGTCCTCAGCCGCGTCGTCCAGGGCGTCGGCGCGGCGCTGATGATGCCGGCGACGCTCTCGATCATCACCGACGCTTTCCCCGCCTCCGAGCGCGGCAAGGCGATGGGCATGTGGGCCGGCGTCTCCGCCCTGGCCCTGGCCGTCGGGCCGGTGCTGGGCGGCTTCCTCACCGAGCACGTCAGCTGGCGGGCGATCTTCTACCTCAACATCCCGGTCGCGATCGGCGCCGTCACCGCTGCCCTGTTCGCGGTGCGCGAGTCGCGCGACACCACGGTCGGCCGCGAGGTCGACTACGCCGGCGTCGCCGTGCTGACCGGGAGCCTGACGGCGCTGATCCTCGCCTTGGTCGAGGGCAATGCCTGGGGCTGGGGCTCAGCCGAGATCGTCGCCCTGCTGACCGGCTCGGTGCTCGGGCTCGTCGCCTTCGTGGCGATCGAGCAGCGGGTCAAGGCGCCGATGGTCGATTTCAGCCTGCTCTCGGACCGCAACTTCCTCGGCTCGGTCGTGGTCGCGCTGATCGTCTCCTTCGCGATGCTCGGAGTCTTCTTCTTCCTCGCCCTCTACATGCAGAACATCCTCGGCTACTCGCCGCTGGAGGCGGGGGTGAGGTTCCTGCCCTCGACCCTGATGATCGTCGGCGTGGCGCCAGTCGCCGGGCGGCTCTCCGATCGCTTCGGGCCGCGCTGGCTGATCGCCGGCGGGCTCGCGATCGTCGCCGCTTCCCTCTACAGCTTCAGCGGCATCGCCGTCGACTCCGGCTACCTCGACCTGCTGCCGGGGTTCACGCTGCTGGGCATCGGCATCGCGATGACGATGTCGCCGATGACCAGCGCCGCGATGAACGCGGTGCCGGTGCAGAAAGCGGGTGTCGCCTCCGGCGTGCTCTCGATGTTCCGCATGGTCGGCGGCAGCCTCGGAGTGGCCGTCACCGGCGCGATCTTCCAGGCCCGTGTCGGCACCAGCTTCGAGACCGCCTCGCCGCAGCAGTTCGTCGACGCGCTCGGCTTCGCGATGACGGTCTGCGCCGCGGTGGCGCTACTCGGCGCCGCGGTCGGGGCGGCGGCGATCCGGGCTAAGAAGAACAACGGCGAGCACCAGCTGAGCGTCGAGGCGGCCGAGGCCAACGTCAACCCCGGCGGCTCCGCGGTCGCCGCCCGGGAGACGGAGCTGGAGACGGCCTAGATCGGCGAGAATCGGCCGGTGCTGATTCTGCTGCCGCCCTCCGAGGGCAAGTTCGCGCCGTCGGAGGGGGCGCCGGTCGACCTCGACTCGCTCGCCTTCGCCGCTGAGCTGGGTGAGCGGCGGGCGCGCCTGCTCGATGCACTGGAGCGGCTGGGCACCGTCTCGACCGTGCGAGCGCTGAAGCAGCTCGACATCTCCAAGGGCCAGGTGGGGGAGATCGCGGTCGACGCGGGGCTGCGCTCGGCGCCGGCGGCTGCCGCGGCCGAGGTCTACACGGGCGTGCTCTACGACCGCCTGCGCCTACCCGAGCTGCCGGCCAGGGCGCGCCGCCAGGTGCTGATCGCCAGCGCCCTCTGGGGCGTCGTGCGACCCGAGGACCGCATTCCCTATTACCGCTTCTCGGTCAAAGCGCGGTTGGCGCGGATCGGCCCGCTCGCCAGCTGGTGGCGCCAGGCGTTGGCGGCGGCGATACCCGACGAGCCCGGCGACCTCGTCGTCGACATGCGCTCGGCCGCCTATGCCGCGGCCTGGAAGCCGAAGCGGGCGACCTTGCTCGCCGTGCGGGCATTCAGCGAGAGCGGCGGTCGGCGCAAGCCGGTCTCCCACATGGCGAAGGCGGTGCGCGGCGACGTGGCGCGAGTGCTGCTGCTGGCCAAGCAGGAGCCGGCGGATCCCGAGGGCGCTGCCGCGATCGCCCGCGAGGCCGGCTACGAGGTCGAGCTCTCCGGCTCCAACCTCGACGTCATCGTCGCCAGCTGAGATCCGGCCAGGTCGACGGCGCGGAGAGGTCCAGGAGCCGCAGGGTCTGAACTTCGACTTGGCCGAGGCCGGCGATCGCCTCCAGATTCGACAGCGCGATCGCGGTCGGGTCATCTGACCAGGGGGTGAGGACGACCATCGCGACCTCGAGGCCGGCGGCGCGGGCGGACTCCAGCGTCAACAGCGTGTGGTTGATCGTGCCGAGCCCTGGGGAGGCGACGACGACCAGCGGGTAGCCGAGCTCGATGGCGAGGTCGCGGACGAGGTAGGGCCGTTCGACTTCTCCCCGGTGCAAGCCGCCAACGCCTCGGGTAAGCGGCACCAGTAGCCCGCCCACCCCCTCGCAAACGAGGGCGTCAGCCCCGGCGGCGGCCGCGCGAGCGGTCTCGAGCAGTCGCCCGGGCTCGATCGCCTCACCCGCCATCGAGGCGGCCAGGTGCGGCGAGGCGGGCGGTCCGTACCGGTATGGCGCGATCTCCCCATCATTCTGCGCCGAGCCGGCCGCGAAGCGCAGGAGCTCGTGGTCGGCAAGCGGTCGATGGGCCGATAAGTCGTCCCCTGCTCGACTTATCGGCCCATCGGCGGGCGGTTTGGGCGGTTGGTCGAGGCCGGTGACGGCGGGCTTGAAGACGGCGACTCGCCTGCCTTCGCGGGCGAGGGTCTGGGCCACGGTGGCGGCTACGACCGTCTTGCCGACCTCGGTCCCGGTCCCGGTGACGAAGACCCCCTCGGCGCTCATCTGCGCTCCCCGCGCTCCGTCAAGCGGCGATGGCCTGGGGCCCGATCAAGCCGAGCTCGCGGGCGGCGCCGCCGACCAGCCTCGCGGCCCGCTCCAGCTCGCCAACCCGGTGGGTGGCCATCACCGTAAAGCGCAGGCGGGAGGACCCCGCCGGCACCGTCGGCGGGCGGATCCCCTGGGCGAAGACGCCGCGCTCGAGGGCGCGCTCGCAGAGGTCCATCGTCATCTCGGCCTCGCCGACCTCGATCGGCACGATCTGGGCCTGGGAAGAGCCGGCGTCGAGGCCCTCGGCGGCGAGCGCCGCGCGGAACCGCGAGGCGTTCGCCTGCAGGCGCTCGACCCGGTGCGGGGAGACGAGCTCCAGCGCCGCCGAGGCGGCGGCGACCGACGGCGGCGGTGGGGCGGTGGAGAAGATGAAGGGCCGGGCGGTGTTGACGAGGAAGTCGATCGTCTCGGTGCCGGCGCAGGCGTAGGCGCCGTAGGAGCCGAGCGCCTTGCCGAGGGTGCCGACGACGACGTCGACCTCGCCGCTGAGGCCGGCGGCGGCAACGGAGCCGCGACCGCCGGGGCCGATCGCACCGGTCGCGTGCGCCTCGTCGACCATCAACCGGCAGCCATGGCGGCGCGCCAGCTCCAGCAGCTCCGGCAGCGGCGCCACGTCGCCGTGCATCGAGAAGATGCCGTCGCTGACGATCAGCGAGCCGCGCCCGCCCGCCTGCCCCAGGCCCCAGGCGAGGTGCTCGAGGTCGCCGTGGCGGTAGACGAAGGTCTCGGCCCGCGAGAGCCGGCAGCCGTCGACGATGCTGGCGTGGTTGAGCTCGTCGGAGAAGACGACCTCGCCCGCTCCCGCCAGCGCCGCGATGACGCCGGTGTTGGCGAGGTAGCCGGAGCCGAACAGCAGCGCCGCCTCGTAGCCCTTGAACTCGGCCAGTTGCGCCTCCAGCCGGCGGTGCGGCTCCATATTGCCGGAGATCAGCCGTGAGGCGCCGGCCCCGGCGCCCCACCGCATCGCCGCCTCGGCCGCCGCGCCGCGGACCTTCGGATGGTCGGCGAGGCCGAGATAGTTGTTCGAGCAGAGCAGCAGCACCGGCCGGCCGCTGAGCAGCACCCGCGACCCCTGCGGGCCGCTGACCAGGCGCAGGCGCCGGTAGAGCCCGCGGTCGCGCAGCTCCTCGAGCCGCTCCGCGACGTCGGTCACGCGGCGCGCGGGTAGGACGGTGGCTTCTTCCCCTTCTTGACCACCCGCAGCTGGGTCGAGGGATCCCAGAAGTTGGCTTCCTCCTGGCGGTCGACCAGCTCCTCCATCGGCGTCGCCGGCGTCTCGCCGTCGAGCCAGCCGGAGCGGTTGTCGGGCCGCGGGTTGGCGCCGTTGTCGGGCTGCCGGGCGACGTTGAGGCCAAG
The DNA here is from genome assembly GCA_049790835.1 of Solirubrobacterales bacterium. Lineage (GTDB taxonomy): Bacteria > Actinomycetota > Thermoleophilia > Solirubrobacterales > 70-9 > VAYN01. The sequence continues at coordinate 20,505 of JBAQZI010000227.1, read as the reverse complement.
CTCCTCGAACATCGCCCGGTCGTCCTCGGGCTCGGCGCCGAGGGTGGTGAGGAAGTTGCCCATCATCACCCCGTTCAGGCCGGCTTTGACGGCGAGCCCGTGCAGCTCGCCGAGGTTCTCGACGCGGCCGCCGCAGAGGCGGAAAAGGGCGCCGGGGATGACCAGGCGGAAGATCGCGATCCACTTCACGACCTCCCAGGGGTCCATCACCTCGCGCTCACCGAACTTGGTGCCCTCCTTCGGGATCAACAGGTTGATCGGGACCGAGGTCGGGTTGATCTCGGTCAGCTCGAAGGCCATCTCGACCCGTTGCTCCTCACTCTCGCCGAGGTTGAGGATGCCGCCGACGCAGGTCTCCAGGCCGGCCTCCTTGACCGCCTGGATCGTCCGCAGCCGGCCCTCGTAGCGAACGGTGGAGGAGACTTCGGGATAGTAGGAGCGCGAGGACTCGACGTTGTGGTGGACCCGCTGCACGCCCGCCTCCTTCAGGGCCGAGGCGCGATCGGCCGACATGTGGCCGATCGAGGCGCAGCGCTTGAGGTTGGTCTGCTCGGCGACCAGGCGCGTTCCTTCGAGGATCTTCTGGAAGTCGCGTTTGGAGAGCCCCTGGCCCTGGGTGACCATGCAGAAGCGGTGGGCGCCGGCGGCCTCGGCGGCTTTGGCGTGCTCGAGGATCTGCTCCGGCTCCAGCATCGCGTGCATCGGCGTGTCGGCCTCGGCGTAGCGCGACTGGGCGCAGAAGCCGCAGTCCTCGGCGCAGCCGCCGGACTTGGCGTTGACCAGCGAGCACATGTCGGTGGAGTCGCCGAAGTTCTCGCGGCGGACCTCCCAGGCGCGCTCGACCAGGGCCCCGATCTCGTCGTGGTCGCTCAGCCGGCCGTAGTCGAGAGCTTCGTCAAAGGTGATCAGAGAAGGCATTCCTGACTCTTTTCCAGGTATTGGTCCGGGGGTGGATTGACCGCAAGGCTAGGAACCGGCCCGGACGCCTGCGACCTCTCGCGCGGGCTCCGCCCGGGCGCCGTAGCATCGGCCTATGGAGCGAGCGACAGCGCGCAGGCGGAGGCTGGCCCTGGGCATCCTCGCGGGCCTCGCCGCCGGCGCCTTCGCATTCGGCGCCGCGCTCGGCGACTCGCCCCCACCGGAGCCAGAGGTCGCGAGCACGCTTTCGATCCCGCGCCTGGCCGGCGAGCGCATCGTCGTCGGCATCAACGGCACCGGCGTGCCTCCGAAGTTGGAGTCGGCGATTGGAGAGGGACGGGTCGCCGGGGTCATCCTCTTCGCCGACAACCTCCCCAGCCGCGCCGCCGGTCGGCGCCTGACCTCCAGCCTGCAGGCGATTCGCCGGCCGCCGGCACTGCGCGACCCGCTGCTGCTGATGATCGACCAGGAGGGCGGTCTGGTGAAGCGCATCGGCGGCGCGCCCACGGCCGCGGCCGCGGAGATGGGTGAACGCGGTGCCGCCTTCAGCCGCGAGCAGGGTCGCCGTACGGCGGGGAACCTGAGCGATCTCGGCTTCAACGTCGACCTCGCGCCGGTCCTCGACGTCGCCAGGCCGGGCGGCACCATCGCCGAAACCGAACGCGGCTTCGGCTCGACCGCTGAGGCGGTCGCCGCGAGCGCGGTTCCGTTCGCGGTGGGACTGCGGCGGGGTGGGGTGGCGGCCACCGCCAAGCACTTCCCGGGCCTGGGGGCGGCATCCGAGAACACCGATTTCGCCGTCCAGCGGATCGGCCTTTCCAAGCAGGTCCTGAGGGACGTCGACGAGGCTCCCTACCGAGCTTTCGTTGCCGCCGACGGCGATTTGGTGATGCTCAGCACCGCGATCTATCCGGCACTCTCGCGTCACCCCGCCGCTTTCTCGCGGGCGATCGCGACCGGCGCGCTGCGCAACCGCCTCGGCTTCGAGGGCGTCGCGATCACCGACGCGCTCGACACCGTCGCCGTGCGGGCCTTCGGCGGCCCGGCGAAAGCGGGCGTCGCCGCGGCGCGGGCGGGCTCCGACCTGCTCCTCTTCACCGACCTGCCCGCGGCCGAACGCGCCCGGGTGGCGCTGCTGAAGAAGCTCCGCGCCGGCGGTCTCGACCGTGAAGAGTTCGAGGCAGCTGTCCAGCGGGTGCTGGACCTGCGCCGCGAGCTGGCGGGACGCTAGAACCCGAGGTCGTCCCAGGAAGCCTCGTCACGGACCGCGAGGGGGTCGAAGACGCGGACGCCGTCGCGACCGCCGTCCTTGGCCGCGTACATCGCCGTGTCGGCTTCGGAGACGACCGACTCGATGCTGGTGCGCGGGTTGTCGCCGAACATCGCGACGCCGACGCTGGCGGTGATCGGCTCGACGTCTCCCTGGGCCGGCTGGTGCTCGCGGATCGCGGTGGCGATCGCCTCGGCCACCATCCGCGCCTCGACCAGGCTGCAGCGGGGCAGGACGATCGCGAACTCGTCACCGCCGAGCCGGGCCAAGGTGTCGCTCTCGCGGGTGCGCTGCCGCAGGACATCGGCGATCTCCTCGATCGTCCGGTCCCCGGCCGGGTGGCCGTAGGAGTCGTTGATGCGCTTGAAGTTGTCGAGGTCGAGCACCAGCAGCGCTCCGGTCGCGCCCTCGCGACGCGACCGCGCCATCGCCAGCCGCAGGTCCTCCTCGAAGCGACGGCGGTTCTTCAGCCCGGTCAGCGGGTCGAGACTCGCTTCCCGGCGCAGCTCCTGCATCCGTTCGTTGCGGCTCCAGACGAAAATCAGCGAGCCCAGCAGCGCCGACAGGGCGATGCCGACCACGGCCAGGAGCAGCGGCAGGCTGACGTCGGGACGGTTGGGGTCGCGGACGACCAGCAACCAGGTGCGGTCGGCGATGTGGATCGGCGCGTTGGCCGCGTCGTCGAGCTCTCCCTGCTCGCCAACCACATGGCCGTGGTCGATTCGCAGCTGCACGTCGACGGAGTCGGCGACCGTCGAGACCGCCGCCTGGGCGAGGTCCTTGACGCGGAAGCCGCCGCCGGCGAAGCCGATCAAAGCCCGCCGCCGCTGCGCCACCGTCGCGGTCGGGGCGCCGTCGCGGTAGACCGGCCGGTAGATGTTGATGCCGACCCCGCCGATCAGCAGCTTTACGGGGGGCGTCGCGACCGGCGTGCCGCGGTCGCGGGCGCGGCGCAGGAAAGGTGCGCGGTTGGGATCGGCGCCGAGGTCATAGCCGACCGGGGTGGCATTGCCGAAATCGCTGACCGCGTAGACGATCGGGAAGTAAACGGGCCGGGTGCGGGCCTTTCGTGGACCGTCCTGGCTCGATTCGAAGATCGGCGCGCGATGGCGCCGTTCGAAGGCCGGCCGCTTGGAATTCGGCAGGCGCTGGATGAAAGCCGTCCCGCTCAGGGCCCCCTCCTCGAGCAGGGGGCTGGCGATGATCTCGAACTCGTGCTTGTTGAAGGTCCCCTGGGCCTGGAAGAAGGCGGCGGCGCTGGCCAGCTGCCCGATCGAGAGGGCGGCCACCGACTCAGCCTGGTGCGCCGCTCGCACCGCCTGTTCGCGCTGGCTCTCGTGGAAGTCGGCGTTGTCGTCGGCGCTGACGATCAGCGCCGCCGCGACCGAGCCCGCGGCGATCAGCAAAACCGCGACGAGACCGATCCAGAACCGAAGGCGCATCTGACCATTGTCGGCCAATCGGGCGGATTTCGCTGCGGTGAGAGGCGTCGTGCGCGAGTTGCCGCTCAGACGGCGGGCACGGCTGCCAGCGACTCCCAGAGATAGAGCGAAGCGAGGCTGCGATGCGGCCGCCACGCCTCGCCGATCTCCAGTACCCGCGCCGGCGTCGGCATCTCCTCCAACCCGTACTCGATCTGCACCGCTTTGCGGATTCCGAGATCGCCGCCCGAGAGGACGTCGGGGCGCTCGAGGTGGAAGATCAGGAACATCTCGGCGGTCCACTGGCCGAGCCCGCGCACGGCGACGATCTCCGCGATCGCCTCCTCGTCGCCGAGCTCGCCGAGGCGGTCCAGCTCCAGTTCGCCACTGAGCACGTGGCGGGCCAGGTCCTGGATGTACTCGACCTTGCGCCCGGAGAGGCCGGCGCCGCGCAGGTCGGCCTCGCTTGCTTCCAGCAGCTGCTCCGGGGAGGGGGTGGTGCCGCCGAAGATGTCGAGCACCCGCAGGTAGATCGTCCGCGCCGCTTTGGTCGAGAGCTGCTGGCCGACGATCGCCCGCAGCAGGGCGCCGTAGGCGTCGGCGGGGCGCTCCTCGCTGCGCCGGCGCAGCCGCGTCGCCAGGTCGATCTTGCCGACCCGCTCGATCAGCGCCGCCATCGTCGGGTCGGACTTGGCCAGGGTGGCGCGCGCCTTGGCGCTCACCGACCCGTCCACTTCGGCGGGCGCTTTTCGCCGAAGGCCTGGATTCCCTCGCGCAGGTCCTGGGAGGAGAAGCTCGACTCGCGCAAAGTGATCAAGCCTGCCTCTTGCTGGGCATTGAGCTCGGGACATGCGTTGAGTAAGCCGATCGCCTGTTTGTTCCCGCGCACCGAGAGCGGCGCGTTGGCGGCGATCTCGGCGGCCAGCTCGACTGAATCGGCCTCAAGCCGGTCGGCCTCCACCACTTCGTTGACGAGGCCGAGGCGCTCCGCCCTGGTCGCCCCGTAGTTGCGGCCGACCAGGAACATCTCCTTGGTCCGGGCGAGGCCGATCGCGTCGAGAAAGCGGCGCAGCCCGGTGTGGCCATAGATCAGTCCCAGTTTGGCCGGCGGCATCCCCAGCTTCGCGCCGTTGGCGCAGATCCGCAGGTCGCAGGTGACCGCCAGCTCGAGGCCGCCGCCAAGGCAGTGGCCGTTGATCGCCGCCACGGTCGGCCAGGGGTGCTTGGCGATCGCCTCGATCGCGTCGTGGAAGGGGTGGGCGACGAGGGCCTCGGCGTCGCGCTCGAAGGTCTCCTCGGGGATCGAGGCGATGTCGTAGCCGGCGGAGAAGACCGGCGGCGCGCCGGTGATCAGGACACAGCGGGTCTCGATGCCGCGGTCGAGCCGTGGCAGCGCCTCGGCGATCGCGTCGAGGATCTCGTGGTCGAGCGCGTTGCGGCGCTCGGGGTTGTCGATGGTGAGGCGGGCGACCGCCTCGGCGGGCCGGTCGAGGACGAGCTTGCCGCTCGCGAGCCGCTCCTCCACGGGTTTACTCCAACACCACGAGGACGTCGCCTTCGCTCACGGCTTGGCCCTCCTCGCAGCGAATCTCCTTCACGGTGCCGTCCTCTTCGGACTCGACCGGGATCTCCATCTTCATCGACTCGAGGATCGCGACGGTGTCGCCATCGGCGACCGTGTCGCCGACCGCGACCTCGATTTTCCAGACGTTGCCGGTGATGTGGGCCTCGATGCTTGGCATGGGCGAGGACAATAGCCGCCGGTCCGACGCATCGCGGGGCTGGGATCCCGGTGGCCGAGCAACGATAACTTAGCTGTAGTGCTAAATTTAGTCTTCGAACTAAATTTAGTACAGGAGGTAAGAACCATGAATCCGGCGGATTTCAAGAATCCATATCGACCAGGGGCTGGGCACATGCCGCCCTATCTCGCCGGCCGCGAGTCCGAGTACAGCGAATTCGATCGCCTTCTCGAGCAGGATCAGATTCTCGAGAATCTGATCCTGACCGGGCTTCGAGGAGTCGGAAAGACCGTCCTGCTCGAGACCTTCAAGCCGAAGGCGATCGAACAGGGATGGCTGTGGGCGACCGCGGACCTCTCCGAGTCGGCCAGCATCAGCGAGGCGGCACTTGCCGAACGGTTGCTGGCCGACCTCGCCCTGATCACGTCTTCCACGACCGTGATCGACCCAGCCCCTCTCGCGCGGATTGGCTTCGGTGAGCCCGCCAAGCCCCGAGAGGTCCCGCTGACGCACGAAGTCCTGGTGAGCGTCTTTCAAAGGACCCCGGGTTTGACGGCCGACAAGATCAAGGCGACGCTGGAATTCGCCTGGGAGCACCTGCGGGAGCAGGGGCAGCACCGCGTGATCTTCGCCTATGACGAGGCCCAGAACCTCTCCGACCACGCGGCCAAGGAACAGTTCCCGCTGTCTGTCCTGCTCGACGTGTTTCAGTCGATCCAGAAGAAGGGCATCCCGTTCATGCTCGTCCTCGCGGGACTCCCGACCTTGTTCCCCAAGCTCGTCGATTCTCGGACTTACGCGGAGCGTATGTTCCGCGTCATGACGCTGACCAAGCTGAGCGAGGACGAGAGCCGCGAAGCGATCCTGAAACCGATCGAGGTGGCCGGGTGCCCCGTCAAGCTCGCTCCCGAGTCCGTCGAGATCATCATCTACGAGTCCGCGGGCTACCCGTACTTCATCCAGTTCATCGGTCGTGAGGTCTACGACGTCTTCATCCGGCAGCACGCCGACGAAGAGAAGAAGTTCGTGCCGGTCGAGGCGATCCAGCGCAAGCTGGACGCGGATTTCTTCGCCGGTCGCTGGGCGAGGATCACCAACCGCCAGCGCGAACTCCTCTGGGTCGTGGCGAACTTGGATCACGCCGATGAGGAATTCACGATCGCCGAACTGACCGAGAGGGCGAAGGAGCTCTTGCCGAAGGCGTTCTCGCCGAGCCATGCGAACCAGATGCTGGCGAGCCTCGCGGAGCGAGGGATGATCTACAAGAACCGGCTGGGCGAGTACTCCTTCGCGGTACCGCTGCTGGGTCGGTTCATCCTCCGAGCCTTCGATCCCCCCGGCGATTCCTCGGAGTCCGCCGGGGGGCAGCCCTTCTAGCGATGCCTGACCTCGCGGTAATCGTCGCCGCCCGCAACGAGGCCGACCGGGTGGGAGAGACGGTGAAGGCGCTGCGCGGCGAGTTCCCTGCGGCGGCGATCTGGGTCGCCGACGATGCCTCTACGGACGGCACCGCGGAGGTGGCGATGACCGCGGGCGCCCAGGTGGTCAGCCGCGGCAGGCCGCACGGCAAGGGCGCCAACGTCACCGCCGCGGCGCAAGCTGCACTCAGCGCCGAGCCGGTCCCGGGCCTCGTCCTGCTCTGCGACGGCGACCTCGGCGCTTCGGCCGCGCGGCTCGCGCCCCTCGTCGAGGCGGTCGAGCGCGGCGAGTGCGACCTCGCGGTGGCGGTCTTCTCGCGCCGGGTCGGCGGCGGCTTCGGCCTCGCCCTCGGCTTCGCCCACTGGGCGATCCGGCGGCTCTGCGGGGCGGACACCAGGGCGCCGATCTCCGGCCAGCGGGCGCTGCGGCTGGAGACCCTGCGGGCAACGCTGCCCTTCGCCGCCGGCTTTGGCATGGAGATCGGGATGACGGTCGACGCGGTCCGCGCCGGCTACCGCCTTGGCGAGTACGAGCTGGACCTCGAGCACCGGGCAACCGGGCGCTCCCTCCCGGGCTTCCGTCACCGGGCGGCCCAGTTGTGGCACTTTGCCCGAGCCTTCCTGGCCAGGAGCGGCGGCAGGGCTGGATAATCGTGTACCACGCTTGACATAAATGCCCTGGTACCCCTAGGCTCCGCGCCGACGTGGCAGAGGGGGTCAGCAGATGGCATTTGGACTCGGGCCCGGAGACGGTCGACGACGAGCGGCGGCTGCTCATCGCCGCCTTCACCAAAGCGGCGGCGGAACACGGCTACGCGAAGCTCGAGGCAGAGCAGGTCCTGCGCCACGCGGGCGTCCCCCGCGCCACCTTCGAAGCTCACTTCAAGACCATGGAGCAGGGCCTGATCGCGGCTCAGGACACCTTCCTCGATCGCCTCTGGCTGGACGTGACGGCGGCCTGCGAAAGCACTGACGAGTGGCCGCTGAAGGTGCGGGCGGCGATGGCCGCGGTTCTGTCCTCCCTGGCCGAAGCGAGCTCGCAGGCGAGGGTCTTCGCGATCGAAGCCACCGCGGCCAGCCTGGCCGCGGCCGAGCGCCAGTTCGCCGCCCTCGACCGCTTCGCAAAGCTGCTCCGCGACGGTCGCGCCATCTACCCTTGCGCCGCGACGCTTCCCGAGGCGACCGAGCGCGCCCTGGTCGGTGGCATCGCCTCGATCGTCTCCGGTCACCTGCTGGTCGAAGAGCCGCAGGCGATTCCGAGGCTGGAGAGCGAGCTCGTCGAGCTCGTGCTGATCCCGTACGTCGGGGAGGGCGAGGCGCGGCGGGTCGCCGGGTTCTGAGCGCGGCCGCTTCAGGCCCTGTTGAACGAGGCAAGCACGATTCGCGTCACCTGGGGGGCTATCTGCGGCAGCGACTCGCGCCGACCGCGGACGATCTCGTGCTGGATCACCGCCCAGATCCCGCTCGGGATCGCCTCGAGGACCGAGCGCGGCAGCGGTTCGCCGATCTCACCCGACGCCACGTCCGGTTTGAGCAAGGCGCCGAAGCTGCCGAGCATCTGGTCGGCGTGATCCAGGGCCACCGGTCCCGCGGTGGGCAGCTCGAAGAAGGCGAGGCGAGCGAACAGTGCGTTGCCGGCGATGTGTTCGAGCAGGGCCCGCAGGCTGGCGCCGATCGCCTCGGCATGGTCGTCCTCCCGTTCGAATGCACTGGCCGCCTTGCCGAGGGCCTCGGCGCCGAGGATCTCGAAGGCGGCCAGGAAGGCGTCGCGCTTGCTGGCGAAGTGTTCGTAGAAGGTCTGGTTGGAGGTGCCGGAGGCGGCGGAGATCGCCGGGATGCTGAGCGCTTCATACCCGCGCTCGACGACGACCAGGGCAGCGGCCCGGACGATCCGTTCGCGCTGGGTCAGGGCCACGCGGCTGCGCGGCGTGTCGGGCGGTTCGTCCCAGCTGGGCAGCGAGTCCGCCCCGACGTCTGGCTCGCTGACCGGCTCCGGCTCCAGCGCCGCTCTCGCGACCGCCCTCTGGGTGGCCTCGCTGTCGGGCTCCTGGTAGCGCAGCGCCCAGTCGACCAGCTCCTCGACCACGCTCGGCAACTGCTCGGCCCTGCCTTGGCGCAGTCGCTGGTAGGCGACGCCGCGGATGCCGGTGACGATCGCCCGCACGACGATCTCGGATACCTGGCGGTCGGAGGGGGAGCGGGCGAAGCTCTGCTGGAAGAGGGCGCCGAAGCGCTCGGAGGCGCGTTCGCGGTGGGCGACGCCGGCGGCGCCGAGGGTGAGGGACTCGACCGCGGTCAGCGATGCCGCCGCCGGCTCTTCGACGGCGAGGTTCATGAACGCCGCCAGGCCCGCCACCAGCCGTCCGCGGAAGTCCTCACCCGAGCGGTAGGCCTCGCCGACGCGAGCGCTGAGCTGCTCGATGATCTCGTCGAAGGTGGCGAGGAAGCAGTCCTGCTTGCTCTCGAAATGCTGGTAGAAGGTGGTCTTCGAGACTCCGGCGAGGGTGACCAGCTCGCGCAGCGTGGTGCCGGCATAGCCATGGCGCGCCACCGCCTCCACCATCGCCCCCTCCAGCCGCGCCTTCTGGTGGCGTGCGACCCGGTCCGCGGGCATCCGTCTCGGGCCCCCGGTCAAGCGCGGGAAGAGTGGCTTGCTCGGCTGCGCTGCAGGGTCTATTGACGCCATCCCAGCGCTCACGATAGCCAGGCCCACGCAACCAAACATGTACTTAGCTTGACAAATTAAGTCCCAGCTATGACAAAACTGGTACCCATTTTTACAGCTTCTTATGTACCCCGCTTGACAGGAACTCCATTGTTTGTCTAAGGTGCTCGGGTCCGCAGGGTTTGCGGACAGGGAAGAGATAACGACCGGGCCAGGGACCCGTGCTCTCCAAGTAAGTCGGAGGGCAGGGAATGAGGCCGGTCAGAGCAAGGAGAGAGAGATAGTGAGACGCCTCGCGAAGGCTTCGTCCGCGGAATCGATTTTGGGCACCGGCAGCAGCCGGGGCCGTTCCGACCGGGCCTTTGTCACCCTTGCCGCTGCCCGTGGCTTCAAGGGGAGTGGTGCGCCTTCGCATCGGTTCGGCACGCTCGTCCTGGCTCTTCTCGCGGCTGCCGTCTGCGCCCTGGCGATCGCCCCGGGCGCCTTCGCCTCCAAGGTCGTCGTCGACTCGGTCGAAGACTCGAGGACGGACTTCGGGCAGAGGACGAAAGGCGGCGGTTTCTCCTCCACCGTGACCGCGGACGCCGTCAACGCGATCGGCAGCGGCGGCGTCGGGGCGGGGGACTTCTACGTCGTCGATTCCGGCTCCAACCGGATTCAGCGCTTCACCAACTCCGGTGAGTGGAAAGAAGCGTGGGGCTTCGATGTCGTCTCCTCGGGCGCCGGCAACGGCGACGCGATCCAGTCGCTCACCGTCGATGCCAGCGGCGGCCAGTTCAAGCTCAGCTTCGGCGGCGACACGACCGCCGACCTCCCCTACGACGCGACCGCGGCGCAGGTTCAGTCAGCCCTTAGCGCCCTGCCCAGCATCGGCAGCGGCAACGTCACCGTCACCGGCGGCCCCGGGGGTCCCGGCGGCGCCGTCCCCTACGGCGTCTTCTTCGAAGGGTCCCTGGGCGGCGCCGCGCAGTCGCCGATCGTCACCAGCGCCGGCACGACTCCGCTCTCCGGCGGCGCCGCCACCGCGACCGTGCGGACGATCAACGCCGGCGCCGACACGGACGGCTTCGAGAACTGCAAAGTGTCCGCGGGCTGCAAGGCGGGCATCAGCTCTTCGCTCGGTGGCGGCTTCAGCGGCGCCTACGGCATCGCCGTCCAGCAGTCGACCGGCAACCTCTACATCGCCAACAAAGACAACCAGCGGGTCGACGTCTTCACCGCCACCGGCATCTTCATCCGCTCCTTCGGCCTCGATGTCGTCAGCGCCGGCAAAGCCGGCGACGCTCCGGCCCAGCCCGCAGAACAGAGCCTGACGGTCAAAGCCACCGGCGGGCAGTTCAAACTCAGCTTCCAGGGCGAGACGACCGCCGATCTCGACTTCGACGCCAGCGCCGCCGAAGTGCAGGCGGCCCTCCAGGACCTGAGCTCGGTCGGGCCGCAGGGCATCGCCGTCGGCGGCGGGCCCGGCGACGAAGCCGGCACGACTCCTTACCTGCTCACCTTCGGCGGCGCTCTGAAGAACTCGCCGCAGCCACTCGTCGTCGCCGCCAACGGCTCCTCGCCTCTCAGCGGCGGCAGCGCCACCGCTGAGGTTGCCAGTACCCAGGCCGGCGCCACCGGCGCCGAGATCTGCACCGACGCGGCCGACTGCAAGGCCGGCGTCGCCGGTGGTGTGGCAGGTGCCTTCAATGGACCGTCCGCCGTCACCTTCGCCCCCGCGGGCGCGCCCAACGCCGGAAACGTGCTGATCACCGAGAGCAACGGCTTCCGCGTCTCCGAATTCACCCCCGCGGGCGTCTTCGTGCGAGCTTTTGGCTTCGGTGTGGTCGGCTTCGGGCCCAGCAAGACCAGCGGTACGGCGACGGCGGTTCAGAGCATCAAAATCGCAGCCGCCAACGGCACCTTCAAACTCAGCTTCGACGGTCAGACGACGGCCCCACTGCCGTACAACGCCAGCGGCGAAGAAGTCCGCAGCGCCCTCAACGCCCTCTCGACGATCGGCGGGCGCGGCGGCTCGGTGGCGGTCAGCGGCGGCCCTGGCGACGCCAGCGGCTCGAACCCGTACGTGGTCACCTTCAGCGGCACCCTGGCCGGCACGGCGGTGGGGCAGATCGGCCTCGACGCGAGCGCTCTGGGCCTCGCGGTCGGCAGCCAGGCGACCTGCAGCGTCGCTCCCACCCCGCCCGACGGGACCACTTTCCAGTGGCTGCGCAACGGGGCTCCGATCGCCGGTGCCACCGACGAGACCTACACCTTCGTCAGCGCCGATGAAGGCAAGGGCATCCAGTGCCAGGCGTCCCTCAGGTTCGGCAACACGATCACCACCCAGATCGCAGCTCCCTCGGTGGTGGCGCCGGTGCCGACCCCGTCGGTCCCGTCCCCGCCGGCGTCGATCGCGGTTCCGCTCTCCACCGGCAACCTCGAAGGCCTCGTCTCCAGGGAACTGACCTGCAACGCCGGCTCCTGGGGCGGCTCGCCGACCGAATACAGCTACGAATGGCTGCGGAGCGGGCAGCAGATCGTGCCACCGACGAGCTCCGCCTCGACCAGCGACAAAATCACGATCAGCTCCGGGGAACAGCTGGCGGCGGGTGTCTTCCAGTGCGTGGTGACGGCGACCAACGCCAGCGGCGCCAGCACCAAGGCAAGCGGCAACAGGCACACCACCCCGCAGGCCCAGCCGACGCCCTCGACTCCCTTTGTCACGGTTCCGGCGCTCTCCAGCGTCAGCAACGTCACGACCGGCGCGCCCGGCTTCGAAACCTGCGCGGCCGCGTCCTACGACGTCTGCCAGGCGGGGGTGTCCGGCAAAGAGCCGGGACAGTTCGTCGCCGCCACCAAGATTGCCGCTGACGGCAGCGGCAACATCTACGTGACCGACGGCAGCTTCCTCGGTTACCGGCTCCAGTACTTCACCCAGGCCGGCGCCACGATCACGCCTCAGGGGGCCTTCGCACCCGACGTCCTCAAAGGCACCGAAAGCAGCTATCGCCCTGCCGATGTCGCGATCGGGCCCGATAACCACGTCTTCGTCGCCCAGATATACAAAAAGGGCGAAACTCCGGCCTGTATCGATGTCGAAGACACGCCGGAAACGCTGATCCACGAGTTTGACGGCTCCGGCAACCTGCTCGATACCCACCTCGAGTGCAGCAACAACTCCGGTGGCGGCGGCCCCTTCGCGGGCGCGCCGCAACCGCACGCGCTTGCTGTCAACCCGCTCACCGGTCGGATCTTCTTCTTCCTGCAGACGAATCAGGTGCCGTACGTGCTGCTGATCGACGAGGCCGACGGTCCGCACGCGAGCATCGGCGCGGCATCCGACGTTCGCGGCACCAGCGCCACCTTGAATGCCGAGATCGAGCCGCTGAAAGGCCCCTGGAACACCTACTACCACTTCGAACTCCGCGAAGCGGGCGAGCTCAACTGGCAGCGGCAGCCCGCCGCGCTCGCCTTCGACCCGGTGCTCGGCAACGGCACCGGCAGCGGCTCGCCGAAAGCGTGCCCGGACGGCAACGCTCCCAAATGCGAAGTCTCGTTCGTCGCCACCGGCCTGCGGCCCGAAGTCGAATACGAAGTGCGGCTGATGGCCTACACCTGGAAGGGCCTCAACGTCTCGACCTCATGGATGGGGATGACCTTCGGCGGCCACGTCCGCGCCACCGGGCCCAACTTCACCACCGTGCCCTCGAGCCCGACCGCGGTGACCGGCGGCGCCAGCTGGAGCAGCCCGGCGGCGACGCAGCCGAGCCTCAACCTCGAAGGGGAGCTGAACGCGGCGAACCGCAACTCGACCTTCGTCTTCGAGTACGTGACCGACGAACAGCTCCAGGCCTCGGGCTGGGCCAGCGCTTCGGTCGCGCCGAAAGCGCCCGCCCGCCCGGTCGAGGCGGGGCAGAACTTCATCAACGTCGAGGTCCGCCAGTCGGTGGCCAACCTCGACCCGACCAAGACCTACCACTACAGGCTGGTCGCGACCAACGTCAACGGGGTCGACCACGGCGATGCCAGGGTCGTGACCCCGCCGCGGGACGACGCCCGCTTCGTCGAGCTGATCAGCAACGCCGACGGCGAGGGGATGGGAGCGGCACGCGGCTTTGGCAGGCCCTTCTGGGGCGTCAGCCAGGACGGCAAGCGCGTCTACTTCTCCTCGCAGAGCATCGGCTCGCCCGAATCCCTGGCCGGCCTCAACCCGCCCTTCGGCAGCGATCGCGGGGACGACGGCTGGAACGTGTTCCAGGTCGGCAACGATCCCGACCGCTCGCTGGGGGGTTACCTGCCGGGTGACTACATGGTGTCCTCCGATCTCTCAGGAGTCATCTGGTTGGGCGCCGACAAGGAGAACTGGCTGTCGAAGTCACCGTTCCTCTCCTTTTCGCCTGCGTATGGGCAGAACGAACCGATCACCCAGATCAAAGTCAGGGATGTGTCGACGGCGCGTGTGGCTGCTTGGCGGATGGTCGGCGGTTCGGCGGACTTCGACACCTTCGCCTTCATGCCGCCGCAGGGAGACACGCTGCTCCCCGGCGAGATAACCGCCACCTCGACCAGCGCGAACTACTTCCAGATCACCGGTGCCCGCTCCGGCACGCCCCACCTGAGCATGATCAACCAGGATGAGGACGGCCAGCAGATCGGCGCCAAATGCGGCGCGCTGCCGGGCGGTGCGGGGCAGAACGCCGGCGGCGAGCTCACGTCGAGATCCTCGATCTCGGTTGACGGACGTGTCATCTACTTCGGCGCTAACCCGGCCCCGGCCGCGAAAGGAGTCTGCAGCTTCGCGGAACGCAACGGGTCGCGTGTCTTCAAGCGGGTGGATGCGGAGGAAACCGTCGCCGTCTCGGCGCCGACCTGCACCCCGGCACCGCTTTGCGGTGGTCCGGCCGCGCCCGACGTATACCGCGGCGCCTCGCTCGACGGCTCGATCGTCGTCTTCAAAACCAACCGCCGGGTCACGCCGAGCGACCAGGACTCGACCAACGACGTCTACGTCTACGACGAGAACCCGCCGGCCGGTCAGCCGAAACTGGTTCAGATCTCCGCTGGTGAAGCGGTCGCACCATCGCACCCGACGCCGGGGACCGGGGCCACGACCCAGGGCGTGGTCGGCATCTCGACCGACGGCTCGCGGATCTACTTCGTCGCCACCGGGCGCCTGACCGCCGAGGCGACCGCCGGCGCCAACAACCTCTACGTCTACCAGCGCGATGCCGCCCACCCGGCGGGCACGCTCAAGTACCTGGCGAAATTCGGATCCGGCGCCAGCGTGCTCTGGTCGAACGACGGCAGCGCGACGTCGGTGCCGATTCACGGCGCCGGCGGCGGGGAAGACAGCTGGGGCGACGGTCGCTTCCTGGTCTTCGACACGACCGAGCCGCTGCTCGCGGCGGACACCGACGCACAGTCGGACGTCTACCGGATCGACTCCGAGGCCGCGAGCGACGCGATCGTCTGCATGAGCTGCGCCGGCAACGGTGAATTCCCGGCTGATGCCCAGGGCCAAACCGACGAGATCTTCTGGAACACGCCGCAGGTCGCCTCCGACGACGGCGAAGTGGTCGTCTTCTGGACCGAGGAGGGCCTGATCCCCGCGGATACCAACGGCGGCCTCGACGTCTACGCCTGGAGCCACGGCGAGCTCGAACTGATCACGCCGAAGGCGATCCCGGACGCCAGGCCGAATCCCTCCGCGGGCACGATCGGCGATGGCTCGGTGGTCTTCTTCTACACCGCCGCCCGCCAGGTCCCGTCGGACTCCAACTCGGCCAACGACGTCTACGCCTCGCGCGTCGGCGGCGGCTTCCCGACCCCGGAAGGGACCTTCGTCACCTGCCTCAGCGGCAATGAATGCAAAGCGCCCCCAGCCCCGGTCGCGCCTCCGGTCAACCCCGGCAGCGCCAGCTGGGTCGGCCCCGACAACCCGCCGCCGGCAGCGGCGGCCGATTGCAGGCGCGGCTTCGTCCACAAGCGCGGCAAGTGCGTGAGGAAGGCCCAGAAGTGCAAGAAGGGCCAGCTCCGCAAGGGCAAGAGGTGTGTGAAGAAGGCCCCGAAGTGCAAGAAGGGCCAGCTCCGCAAGGGCAAGAAGTGCGTGAAGAAGAAGGTCGCGACGAAGGGCAAGCGACCAGCCGCCCAGTACCAGGTCAGGAGCGGCAAATGAAGACCACGAGCGTCCAGATCGATCCCGGCACGGCGAAGCAGGAAGGCATGAACCACGCAATGAGAAAGCTCCTCGGTATCGCCGCACTCGCGGTCCTCGCTCTGGCCCTCAGCGCCGCTCCGGCGGTGGCCGCCCCGGCCTTCTCGATCGGGATCACCAGTAGTCCCGAAGAGATCCACCGGGGTGATGAATTCGTCAGCTACCAGGTCAAAGTGACCAACGACTCGGAGGTCGATTACACGACCGGCGCGACCATCTCCGCCTTCCTCAACCTCTCGCCCGGGCTCACCCTGGCCCAGGCCTCGGGGACGGGCTGGACCTGTGACCTCGAGGCCACGGTCTGCACGAGCAACTACGCGGTCGGGCCGGGCAAGCCGCTGCCGGATCTCAACCTCAGCCAGGTCTGGATCGGGGCCGGCGCTCCCGACTCGCCGCAGCTGAAAGTCGTCGTCAACGGCGGCGGCGCCGACAAAGCGGCTAGCGCCACTCACAGCTTCACCTTCCTGCCTGCGAAGCCGTTCGGCCTCGAAGTGCTCGATCCGAAAGTCCAGGACGAGGAAGGCAACGACTACACGCAGGCCGGCGGCCACCCCTTCGAGGCTGCGGCCGAGTTCCGCGTACCGACCACCGTCACCGCGGCAGGCCCCGGCGGATTGGCCTCGCAATGGGGCGCCCCCGTCGAGGCGATCAAGAGCGGCCTGGCCGAACTTCCGCCAGGGCTGATCGGCAACCCGCAGGCGGCGAAAGTCTGCCCGGTTGACGTGATGCTGGCCGAGGCCTGCCCGGCTGACTCCGCCGTCGGCGGCGTGGTCCTGTTCCTGCTTGGTGCGCTGGATCAGGAATCGATCGTCTACCGCGTCCCGGCCGAGGAAGGCTACCCGGCCGAGTTCGGTTTCACGACCGACTCGCCGAAGTTCGTGATCCGCGTCGGCATCCGCACCGACGGCGACTACGGGGTCAACATCAGGGCCCCTCGCGTTCCCCAGGATCCGCAGCTGATCGGCTCGCGCTTCAGCTTCTGCAGCAACGGCCCGATCATCAAAAAAGGCTTCCTGCGTTACGAATTCAAGGGCTGCAAGAAACTTTCGGAAGCGGCCAAAACCGCCAAACCGATCGTGACGATGCCGACCACCTGCGCCGACCCGGAACCGACCATGCGCTTCGGGCTCGATTCCTGGCAGCACCCGGCCGCGGAGCTCGCCGACGGCAGCCCCGACATGACCGATCCCAACTGGAAGACCCTGGTTGCGGCGCAGCCCGCCTTCACCGGCTGCGAGAAACTGGTCGAGACCTGGACCGATCCCAAAACCGGTCCGACCCTCGACCTCCAGCCCGACGTCACCGAGGCCGACAGCCCCGCCGGCTATACCGCTCGCGTCCACGTCGATAACAAAGGCCTGACCGAGCTCGACGGCCTCAGCGCCTCCCACCTGCGCGACATCACGGTGACGCTGCCGCCGGGCGTGACGATGAACCCGGCGATCGGCGACGGCGTGCAGAGCTGCTCGATGGCGCAGATGGGGCTGAAGAGCCTCAGTCCGCTGAACTTCGACAAATCCCTGCCGCGCTGCCCGCTGGCCTCCAAACTCGGGACCTCCGAAGTCGTCTCGCCGCTCCTGGAAAGCCCGCTGCACGGCTCCGTCTACCTGGCCGCCCAGCACGACAACCCGTTCAACTCCGACTACGCGATCTACCTCGCGGTCGAGAGCCCCGAGCAGGGGCTGGTGATCAAGCTCGCCGGCGAAGTCGTCGCCGACCCGGTTACCGGTCAGGTCAAGACCTACTTCCGCAACAACCCCCAGCTTCCGTTCGAAGACATGAAACTGCGCTTCTACGGCGGCGACGCCTCGGCCCTGGCCAACCCGGTCACCTGCGCCACGGTTGCCACCCAGACGGATCTGACCCCCTGGGCCGCGGCCGACCCGGCGAACCCGCAACCGGGCGAGATCGCCCACTTCAGCTCGCCGGTGACGATGAGCTCCGGCCCCAACGGCACCCCCTGCGCCAACACCCCGGCCGAGCGTCCCTTCAAGCTCGGCATGAGCGCCGGCTCGCTGAACCCGCTGGCCGGGGCGACCAGCCCCTTCTCGGTCCGCATCACCCGTCCCGACGGCGCCCAGGAACTGAGCGAGCTGACCGTCACCTCGCCCCCCGGCTACTCCGCCTACCTGAAGGGCATCCCCGCTTGCACCCAGGCCCAGATCGCGGTGGCCCAGGCCAAGAGCGGCCTGGCCGAGCGCGAAAGCCCCAGCTGCGCCCCGGCCTCGCGGGTCGGCAGCATCCTCAGCGGCGTCGGCCCGGGCGGGCGCCAGCTCTACGTCCCCGGCTCGATCTACCTCGGCGGTCCTTATAAGGGAGCGCCGCTGAGCCTGGTCACGATCACCCCCGGCCTCGCCGGCGGCACCCACGAGCGGCCCGCCTTCGACCTCGGCAACGTCGTCGTCCAGGTGCCGATCTACGTCAACCGCGCCACCGCCCAGATCGTCGGTCGCACCGATGCCCTGCCGACGATCATCCGCGGCATCCCGCTGCGGATCCGCGACATCCGCGTCAACCTCGACCGCCCCGAGTGGGGCCTGAACCCGACCAGCTGCACCCCCTCGACGGTCAGCGTCCTCGCCCGGGGCAACTCCGGCGCGGTCGCCAACATGAGCCAGCGCTTCCAGGTCGGTGGCTGCGAGCGGCTCGGCTTCAAGCCCAAGCTCAAGGCCAAGCTGACCGGCCCGACCAAGCGCGGCGGCCTGCCGGCCTTCCGCGCCGAGGTCACCTGGCCCCAGGGCGGCGGCTATGCCAACACCAAGGACGTCCAGGTCACCCTGCCGCACTCGGTCTTCCTCGAACAGGCTCACATCGACACCGTCTGCACCAGGGTCCAGGCCGCCGCCCAGCAGTGCCCGGCCGGCTCGATCTACGGCTTCGCCGAAGCCGAGACGCCGCTGATCGACGGCAAGCTGACCGGGCCGGTCTTCCTCAAATCATCCAGCCACCAGCTGCCCGACCTGGCGATCGCCCTCAAAGGCCCCGCCAGCCAGCCGATCGAGGTCGAATTCGCCGGCCGCATCGACTCGGTCAAGGCCAAGATCCGCAACACGATCGAAGGCCTGCCCGACGTCCCGGTGAGCAAGTTCGTGCTGAAGATGAAGGGCGGCAAGAAGGGCCTGCTGGTCAACTCGCGCAACATCTGCCGCGGCAAGAAGGGCCGCATCGCGGTGAAGATGACCGGCCAGAACAACGCCACCGCCAAGAGCAGGCCGCGGCTGCAGAACAGCTGTAAGAAGCAGATCAAGAAGAAGAAGAGCAAGGGCAAGAAGACCTCCCGTCAAAACCGGGTGAATCGTCTAATTGCCGTCTGGTAAGAGCAGGCTTCCTTTCACCCTGCGCTACCCGCGCAGGGTTCTCGGGGCGGCGGTCATCGCGATCGCCGCCCTTGCTTTCCTGGGCTCCGGCGTCGAGGAGCGGCTGACGCCGACCTCGCTCGGCGTTCCCGGCACCCCGTCGGCGCAGGGCGCCGAGCTGCTCTCCGAGCACTTCGGCGAGAGCGCCCCCTTCGCGATCCTCCTGCAGGGGCCGGCGGCCGCGCTCGACCGCCAGGGCCCGGCGCTGATCCGCTCGCTGCGGGCCGAGCCGGCGGTGACGACGCTCTCGCCCTGGGACGGTGCCCAGCTCTCCCGCCTGCGCCCGGGCCCGCGCCGCGCCCTGATCCTGGTCGATTTTCACACCACCACCGCGATCGCGGTCGAGGAGGCGGTGCCGGCGCTGAACGAGACCCTGGCGCGGGAGATCCAGGCCCCGGTCAGAGCCACCCAGACCGGCTATGCCTCGCTCTCGCGGGCGATTCAGAACGAGTCGATCTCCTCGACCGAGAAGGCCGAGCTGATCGCGATCCCCTTCCTGCTGATCGTCTTGCTGCTGGTCTTCCGCTCGCCGATCGCGGCGATCATCCCGCTCGCCTTCGGCGCGATCACGGTCGCCGCCTCGCGTGGGGCCCTGTTCCTCGTCTCCGGGGGGATCTCGATCGACGCCTTCGCCCTGACCGTGGCGACGATGATGGGGCTGGCGCTGGGGGTCGACTACGCGCTGCTGATGGTCTCGCGCTTCCGCGAGGAGCTGGCCCTCGGCAAGGACCCCGTCGCCGCCGCCCACTCGACCCGGCGCACGGCCGGGCGCACCACCCTCTTTGCCGGCGTCACCCTGTTCGTCTCGATGGCCGTCTCGGTCTTCGTGCTGCCGGGCTCGCTGCTGCTCTCCCTCGCCGGCACCGCGATCATGGTCACGGCGATCAGCCTGATCACCTCGATCTACCTGGCGCCGCCCCTGCTCAGCCTGCTCGGCCCCAACGTCGACCGCTGGCACCTCTCCCGCCGCGGCCCCGAGACCCACAACACCCTGCACGCGCTGCTGGCGACGGCGCTGCGGCGCCCGGCGCCGGTGGCGATCGCGATCTCCGCCGCCCTGCTGGTGCTGGCGGCACCGGCGGTGGCGATCAAGACCGGCCCCCCCAGCGCCAAGCAGCTGCCCCCCTCGAGCCCGGCCCGGGCCGACGCCGAGCGGGTCTCGCGCCAGATCGGCCCCGGCTGGGACGCCCCCTTCGTGCTCGTCGCCGCCAGTCACCGCGGCCCGATCACCGCCGCCGCCGACCTGCGCCACCTCGCCCGCTTCCAGGACCTGCTCGCCCGCCAGCCCGGCGTGCAGACGGTGGTCGGACCCAAGCAGATCGGCGAGCGCACCGCGCCCCTGCAAAGGCAGGGCAGCGGCCTGCTGGGGCGCCCGGGGGAGCGGCGCCTCGCCGCGCTGCAGGGCCTCGGGCCCAAGCTCGAGCGCGCCGGGAACGGCGTCGGTCAGCTGCGCACGGGCATCTCCCGCGCCGCCGAGGGCGCCGGCCTGCTCGGCGAGGGCTCGGGCAAAGCGCAGGCG
>JBAQZI010000226.1:0-22112 GCA_049790835.1 Solirubrobacterales bacterium | reverse complement strand
CGGCAAGCAGATCGCGGCGACGATCGGGCGCGAGCGGCGGCTGGCACGGCGGCGGCGACGGTGGCGCTTCGGCCTCGCCCTGAGCGGAGCCGCCGCGGCGGCGGCGGCGCTGGCGATCCTCGTCCTCCCCGGCGGCGGCGACAGCGGCCCCGAGCAGCACGTCGAGTTCGGCAGGCTCCCCGACGGGATCAAGATCTATGCAACGCTCGAGCCCCACGCCTACGGGACCGAGATCCACATGTACGTGAAAGGGGTCCGTTCCGGCACCCTCTGCCGCGTCTACCTGCGCGGGCCGCGTGGCGAACGGGTCCCGGCCGGCACCTTCACCTACCGCTGGGGCGACGACTCCACGGCGACGCTGAGCTCAGCTCTCGACCTCTCCCGCACCCGCGCGATCGGCGTCCGCGCCGGCAACCGAACTTTTGTCGCCCCGGTCGACGTGGACGGGACGACGGCGAGCAACAAATCGAATCGGGAGGACGTGACGTGATTGGGACCAGGACGGCTCACGCGATGGCGCTACTGGCGCTGGCAGCGATGCTGGCGCTCGCCGGTTGTGGCGGCGACAGCGACAGCGACTCCGGCGGGGCCTATGGGGGCACGGGCGGAGCCGGCACCGAAGCCGTCAAGTCGCCGCCCGGGGCCGAAAGCGGCGGCGCCGTGCTGACCGTCGCCAGCGCCGCCGAGGTCGGCCCGGTCCTGGTCGACGCCAAGGGCTTCACCGTCTACGACTTCCACAAGGACAAAGGCACTGTCTCCTCCTGCTACGGCGCCTGCGCCAGTGCCTGGCCGCCCGTCCTGACCGCAGGCGACCCGACCGCCGGCGAAGGCGCGACCGCCTCCAAGCTCGGCACCACCAAGCGCAAAGACGGCACGGTCCAGGTCACCTACGCGGGCCACCCGCTCTACACCTACGTCGCCGACAGGAAGCCCGGCGAAGCCAACGGCAACGACATCGACGCCTTCGGCGCTGAGTGGTACGCCCTCCAGGGCAGCGGCGAAGAGGCCGAGGACTAGCTAGATGGCCCAGCTCCCCCGTTCCGCGGTTCCAAATCCACGTATTCCGTGGAAAAGGAACCGCGGAACGGATTGAGGGGGAGAGTTTCGCTTGCGCGGTTCCTTACCCACCCATGTCGTTGAAAGGGAACCGCGGAAGCGGTGGGGGAGGCCGGTACTGGCCGCTTGCGGAGTTGGCCGAGGCCCAGGATGGGGTCGCCAGCCTCGACCAGTTGCGGAGCATTGGCCTAACTCAGCGGACGGCCGAGTATCGCGTCACCCAGGGGAGGCTGCACCGCGTGCACCGCGGCGTGTACGCGGTTGGCCACCTCTCCATCGGCCAGCTCGGCGTCCTGCGCGCGGCGGTACTCGCCTGCGGGGAGGGGGCCGTCGTCTCGCACGGCACCGCGGCCGCGTTCTACGACCTGCGCGACCACTGGCCGGTGCTGATCGACGTCACCGGCGGTCGCCAGGCGGGCCGCAAGCTCGACGGCATTCGCTGCCGCCGCTGCCGCTACCCGGCCCCGGAGGAGATCGTCGTCCATGAAGGAATCCCCGTCACCTCACCCGCCCGCGTATTGGTCGACTCGGCGGGGATACTGGGCATTCCGTCCCTGCGGCGGATGGTCGAGCGGGCGGCGGTTCGCCGACTGCTGGATCTGGAAGCGGTGGACCGGGCCATGGAGAAGGCGAAGCGGAGACGCGGCATCCCGGCGCTGCGAATGATCCTCGAAGACTGGCGCACCGACGACGGCTCGGTGCCCGACGTGCGCAGCGAGTTCGAGGCGCTCGTACTGCCACGGCTCATCGCGATGGGACTGCCGCGGCCGGCTTGCAACAAGACGCTTGTTCTGGATGGCGAGCGGCTGATGGTCGACTTCCTCTGGGAGAAACAGCGAGTCGTGGTCGAAACGGACGGCGAAGGCACGCACGGCACGCCGGTCGCCTTTCAGCGCGATCGGCGCCGCGATCAGATCCTCGTCGCCGCCGGATACCGGGTGCCTCGAGCGACGTGGGCCCAGATCCGGGACGAATTCGAGGCGGTCGTGCAGCGGATCGCGCGCACGTTGCTGCAGGCAGGGGTCTAGTCAACTTCCGCGGTTCGCTATCCACGCATTTCGTGGAAAAGGAACCGCGGAACAGGGGTCAGGGGGCTTGCCGGACTTGCGTGGTTCCGTATCCACCTATTTGGTGGAAAAGGAACCGCGGAACGTCGATGGGGCTACTTGCGCTTGCGGTAGGAGATCGTCGGTGGGACTTTGGCGCGGATCTCGGCCAGGAGCCGGGCCGAGAGCTCGCCGGGATCCTCGTCGGGACGGGGCTGACCGCCGGCGGGGTCGAAGAAGCTGACGCGCAGGCGCGGGCGGCGGGGGAAGCCGGTGAGGTCCGAGGTGCCCTCGATCGCGACCAGGGTGACGTGGGCCTCGGGGACCTCGAGGGCCAGGCGGCCGACGCCGCTGCGAGCCCGCAGCACCTCGCCGCGCGAGCGGGTGCCTTCGGGGAAAACGCCGATGCAGACGCCTGCCCGCAGCGCTTCGATCGCCCGCGCCAGCGCCTGCCTGTCGCCCTTGCCGCGCTCGATCGGTATCTGGCCCATGCCGTTGAGGACCGGGGCCAGGCCGCGCACCTTCCAGAGATCCGATTTGGCCAGGGCGCGGATCTGGCGGCGCTTGCGCGCGGCGATTCCGACCATGATCGGGTCCCAGTGGCTGTCGTGGTTGCCGAGGATCAGCAGCGGCCCGCTCTCGGGGATCACCTCAAGGCCCTCGACCCGCAGCCGGCCCCAGGCGGCGACCGGCCGGTTGAGGGCCATCGCCAGGCCGTAGGTGCGGGTTCGCTCACGCATCGGCCGTGAGTTTTACGCGGTCGGGCCGCTCGGAAGTCGGCTGACCGGCGACCGCCGGCGAGCCGGGCGCCTGTCCAGGGCTAGTCGGAGCTGGGCTCGGCCGCACGGCCGAGGATCTCGACCAGGCGGCGGCGGTCGGCCTCCGAGAGCCGCTCGACCCAGGCCGGCGGCCTCTCGATCGCGCCGATCAGGCGGGCGCGGACCTTGCGGCCCTTTGGGGTGGGGGCGATCAGCTTCACCCGGCGGTCGCTCCGCGAAGGCTGGCGAGTCACCAGGCCCTTCTCTTCGAGCCCGTCGACGATGCCGGTGACGTTGGAATTGTCGCAATGCAGGACGGTGGCGATCTCACTCATCGTCCGCGGCCGGTCGAGCGTGCGCAGGGCGCCGAACGAGGCTGGGCGCAGGCCCAGCTCGCGGGCGATGCCAAGGAAAGGCGGCGGGTAGACGAGCCCAGCAAGCAGGTTCCAGGCCTGATGGGCCGTGTCCCCCGCCGGGTCCGGCGCCCTGGCTCGCTTGCCTTTCGAAGCGCTCACAGAATGCATTGTAACCTGAACCTTTGCTAACCTCAACTATTGAGCTTGCTCGCTAACTTGGAAGGAACGATGGCAGCAGAGACGGCGGATCGGACCGGCATCGAGGTCGAAGGCCTGGTGCGCGAGTTCAAGAACGGACCACGGGCGGTCGACGGCATCGACCTGCGCGTCGCCCCCGGCGAGATCTACGGCTTCCTCGGCCCCAACGGCGCCGGCAAGTCGACCACGGTGCTGATGCTGACGACGCTGCTGCCGCCGACGGCGGGGACGGCGCGGGTGGCCGGCTTCGACATCGTCTCCGAAGGCCCGCGGGTGCGTGCGGCGATCGGCGCCGCCCTGCAGGAGGCGGCGCTGGACCCGCTGCTGACCGGTCGCGAGCACATGCGCCTGCAGACCGCCCTGCACGGGATCGGCAAGGCGGAGCGCGAAGCGCGTGGCGCCGAACTGCTGGAGCGGGTCGGCCTCGCCCAGGCCGCCGATCGCAAGGTCGGCGGCTACTCGGGTGGGATGAAGCGCCGGCTCGACCTCGCGCTCGCGCTCGCCCACCGGCCCCGCATCCTCTTCCTCGACGAGCCCACCACCGGCCTCGACATCCAGAGCCGCACCGCGCTCTGGGAGGAGGTGGCGCGCCTGGCCAGCGACGACGGCGTCACCGTCTTCCTCACCACCCAGTACCTGGAGGAGGCCGACGCGCTCGCCAACCGGGTCGGGATCATCGACCACGGCAAGATCGTCGCCGAGGGCACGCCGGCGGCGCTGAAGGCCGAAATCGGCCGCCCCACCGTGGAAGCGGTGCCACGCGACCCCGCCCAGCACGAGCGCATGGTGGCGGCGCTGTCGCGCTTCGGCGAGACCGCCGGTGCCTCGCCCAAAGCCGCCGCGGTGCGGCTCGCCGGCGGCGAGTCCGAGCTGGCTGAGGTCGTCCGCGCCCTCGACGCCGACGGGATCGCGATCGAGCACCTACAGCTGCACGCGCCCTCGCTCGACGACGTCTTCCTGACCAAGACCGGGCGCTCGCTGGAGGGCGCCGAGGAGGAGGAGGAGGAGGAGACCGAGGAAGCCACGGCCGAGGCGGTCACCCCGGCATGAGCGGCCTTCGCACCCAGGTCGGGCAGCTCGCCCACCGCTCGATCCTGCGCACGCTGCGCCAGCCGGCCCAGATCGTACCGGCGCTGATCTTCCCCCTCTTCCTGCTGGCGGTGAACTCGGGTGGGCTCGAAGACGCCACCAACCTGCCCGGCTTCCCGACCGACTCCTACCTCACCTTCGCCCTCGCCGTCCCCTTCATGCAGGGGGCGTTGTTCTCGGTGATGAACGCCGGCACCGACCTCGCCCGCGACATCGAGACCGGCTTCCTCAACCGCCTCGCGCTCACTCCCCTGCACGGGGCGGCGCTGCTCAGCGGCCTGCTCGCCGGCGCCGTCGTGCTCGGCCTGCTGCAGGCGGTGACCTACCTGATCGTCGGCCTGACCGCGGGCGCCGACCTGGCGGCCGGCGTGGGCGGTGCCCTGGTCATCGTCGCGCTCTCGGTGACGATCACCGTCGCCTTCGGCACCGTTGGCCTCTTCGCCGCCCTGCGCAGCGGCTCCGGCGAGGCGGTCCAGAGCCTCTTCCCCGTCTTCTTCGTCTTCCTCTTCCTCTCCTCGATGGCGCTGCCGCTGGACCTGATCCAGGCCGACTGGTTCCACGCCGTCGCCAGCGCCAACCCGGTCTCCTATCTGCTGCAGGCGTTCCGCTCGCTGCTGATCGAAGGCTGGAACCTGGGTGAGCTGGCGCTCGGCTTTGGGATCGCCGCCGCGATCCTGCTGATCGGCATGCTCGCGGCCAGCGCCGCGCTGAAGACGAGGCTGGTGCGAACGTGAGCGAGAACCGCCCCGCCGGCTTCCGCGCGATCGCCCTCGCGGTCGCCTGGCGCAGCATCCACAACTTCCTCACCAACCCGGCCTTCCTGGTGCCGGCGATCGCCTTCCCGTTCTTCTTCTTCGTCTCCTTCGCCGGCGGCCTCTCGGCGATCGCCGACGTCCCCGGCTTCGACTACCCGCCCGGCTACACCGCCTTCCAGTTCGTCTTCGTGCTGCTGCAGTCGGCCGCCTTCGGCGGCGTCTTCACCGGCTTCGGGATCGCCCGCGACTTCGAGACCGGCTTCGCCCAGCGCTACCTGCTGGCGGCCAGCAACCGCCACGGAATCGTCGCCGGCTACGCCCTCGCCGCCCTCGTCCGCGCCTTCATCACCTGGATGGTGCTGACGGTCGTGGCCCTGGCGGCGGGGATGAACGTCGGCGGCAGCGGCGTCGACCTCTTCGGGCTCTACGCCCTGGCGGTGCTGGTCAACCTGGCGGCGACGATGTGGGCGGCGGGAGTGGCGATGCGCGTGCGCTCGATCCAGGGCGGGCCACTGATGCAGTTCCCGACCTTCCTCGTCCTCTTCCTCGCTCCGGTCTACGTGCCGCTGAGCCTGCTCAGCGGCTGGATCCACGCCGTCGCCGCCGTCAATCCGGTGACCGCCCTGCTCGCGGCCGGACGCGGCTTCCTCGCCGGCGACCCGACCGCCGTCGCGCTCGCCTTCGCGGTCGCCGTCACCCTTCCCGTCGTTTTCGCCCTCTGGGCCCGCGGCGGGCTGCGCCAGGCCGAAGCCGCCGGCTGAGCCTTTACGAATTCCTGCCTGGGTGTGAGCGATTTCACACCCGGTGTGATGAAAGTCACGCTTCCGGGTAGCGCCGCGGACGAGGCTGCTCCTCTCGCTTTCCGCAGGGCAATCCGGCCAATGCCTAGCACTACTCACACGACTAACTAAAGTGTCATTTGTGACGCAGAGGCCCCTCGAGCTGATTCTCGCCCGCAACCTGATGTCGGCGCTCTCGACTCCCGCTTTCCTGGTCGACGAGGGGGGCGTCCTCGTCTTCTACAACGAGGCGGCCGGGATGATGCTGGGCAAGCGCTTCGAGGAGCTCGGCACGGTCGGCGCCGCCGAGTGGGGCTCGCTGTTCGGGCCCTTCGACGAGCGCGGCGAGCCGATCCCCTACGACGACCTGCCGCTGGTCGCCGCCGTCCGCAACGGCCGCCCGGCCCACGCCGAGTACGTGATCCACTCGACCGACGGCGCCAGCCACGAGGTCGAGGTCTCAGCCTTCCCGATCCTCACCGCCCATGGCTCCCAGGGCGGGATCGCGATCTTCTGGCCGACCGCGATGAACGGCAACGGGGCGCGGCCGGCGTGAAGGTCAAGCTCTGGGGAACGCGCGGCTCGATCCCCGCCCCGGGGCCGGAGACGATCCGTTACGGCGGCAACACCTCCTGCGTCGGCGTCACCCTCTCCGACGGCTCGCTGCTGGCGCTGGATGCCGGCAGCGGCATCCGCAGCCTCGGCATCGACCTTGGCCAGGAGCCGACAAGGCTGCACATCCTCCTCACCCACCTCCACCTCGACCACATCCAGGGCCTGGTCTTCTTCGCCCCCGCCTTCCGGCCGCAGACCGAGATCGTGATCTGGGGACCGGCCTCGCCCGACGCCTCGCTGCGCGACCGCATCGCCCGCTACATCTCCGCCCCGCTCTCGCCGGTCGAGGTGCGAGAGCTGCCCTGCGACGTCTCCTTCCGCCACTGCCCGGAGACCGAGTGGGAGATCGGCTCGGCGCGGATCCGCGCCGCCTCGGTCTCCCACCGGGGACCGACGCTGGGCTACCGGATCGACGACGGCGACTCCTCGCTGACCTACATCCCCGACCACGAGCCGGGCCTCGGCGCCGACCTCGACCAGCTCGAGCAGGACTGGATCTCCGGCTTCGCGCTGGCCCGCGACGCCTCGCTGCTGATCCACGATGGCCAGTACACCGACGCCGAGTACCCCGACCACGTCGGCTGGGGCCACTCGCCGCTGCGCGACTCGCTCGCCTTCGCCCACCGCACCGGGGCCGAGCGCACCGTGCTCTTCCATCACGACCCGATGCACTCCGACGACTTCCTCGACCGATTCGACGCGGAAGCGAAGGAGCGCTGGGCGGCGCTGGGCGGCGACCCGGCGGCAATCGAGCTGGCCGCCGAGCGGGCCGAGTACGAGTTGCCGGCGCGAGCGCCGCGCGCCGTAGCGCCCGCCTGAACCACGCCTGCCGCACGCTAGGCTTCGCCAAATGCCGTCTCCCACGATCGAGGCAGCGGCCGCCGAGTCGGAGCTGATCGGCAAGGCCCTGGAAATGGCGGAAGCGGCCCACGCCGGCCAGACCCGCAACGGCAGCGGCGGCATGGCCTACATCCACCACCCGGTCGCGGTCGCCGAACTGCTGGCGGAACACGGATTCGAGGAGTCGACGGTGGCCGCCGCCCTGCTGCACGACGTGGTCGAGCACAGCGAGGCGACTATCGACGAGATCGCCGCCGACTTCGGCCCGCGGGTGGCGGACCTGGTCGCGGCGCTGACCGAAGACGACTCGATCGAGTCCTTCCAGCGCCGCAAGGACGGGCACCGGCGCCAGGTCGAGGAGGCCGGGGGCGACGCGCTGGCGATCTACGCGGCGGACAAGCTCTCCAATATCCGCGTCCTGCGGCGCGCCCTGGCCAGCGAAGGCGAGTCGGTGGGCGAAGAGCTCGGCGCGCCGCTCACCGCCAAGGAAGGCGTTTGGCAAGCCGACCTGACGATGCTGCGCCGCGAGGCTCCCGGGCTCGCCTTCGTCGAGGACCTCGCCGCCGAGCTGGCGCAGCTGCGCGAGGCGCGGGCCACGGCGCGCTAGCCGGTCGGCTTGTCCGGCTCCTTGTCGGAGCTGAGGCGGCGGGCCAGCGGCAGCGCGTACCAGAGCAGCGCGAAGATCAGCAGCGCCGAGCCGGCGGTGACGAACGCCGCCGAGCTGCCGAACATGACTTCGGTAATCAGCAGGATCGCGCCGGTCATCGCCAGCGCCAGGCAGCCGAGGCCGGCGATCGCGAACTTGTTGGCCAGGTAGAGGAGCGTGTCCTTCTGCTGCATGCGGAAGGTCATCCGGTGAAACGCGGAGGGGGCGATCAGGAGCGCCGCGGAGAGCGCCGTAAGCAGCAGCGTCGCGAAGTAGACCCGCTCCTGGAAAGGGGTGATCTTGTCGAAGTCCTGCTGGAACGGCACCGCCAGCAGGAAGGCGAACAACACCTGCACGCCGGGCAGCGCCACCCGCAGCTCCTGCAGCAGCTCGCCGAGGTTGCGGTCGAGCCGTTCGCCCTCGGTCTCCTCTCGCCCTGACGGCCGTTCACCCATGGCCGTCCCCCTACCCTCAGGGTCAGCACATGAAAACCGCCCTGATCCTCTTGCTCCCGGTATGCGGGGAGAAATGCGTTCGGGGCGCAGCCGGTGCGTAGGATCGGGCGATCGGACGGCTCGCGGTCATCCTCGGCAGCAATGCACTCGGCCCCGGCGGCGAGGAGATCGCGGCGGCGGCGGCCGAGCATGGGGCGGCGATCGTCCAGCGCCACGCGGCGGCGGTCGACGCCACCTACGTGCTCCCGCACGAGATCGACCACGCCGCCAACCTGCGGCCGCTGGCCGAGCAGGGCTGCGACCGCGTGCTGGCGATCGGATCGGTCGGCTCCCTCAGCCCCGAGCTGCCGGTCGGCAGCCTGCTCTGCCCCGACGACTTCATCGCCCTCGGAATCGGGCCCTCGGTCTTCGCCGACGCCCGCGCCCACTCGGCGCCGGGCTTCGACCCGCGCTGGCGCGCCGAAGTGATCGAGGCCTGGCGGGCGGGCGGTCAGGCGCTGCGCGACGGCGGCGTCTACTGGCAGACGCGCGGTCCGCGCTTCGAGACGCCGGCCGAGATTCGCCTGATCGCCGCCCACGCCGACGTGGTCGGGATGACGATCGCCTCGGAGTGCGTCGTCGCCGGCGAGCTCGGGCTCGACTACGCGGCGCTCTGCGTCGTCGACAACCTCGCCAACGGGGTCGGCGCGGGAGAGCTCGACGTCGCCGGTCTCGAGGACGACCGCATCGCCAACGCGACCCGCCTGCGCGACGGCCTGGCGGCGGTGCTGCCCCAGCTCGGCGCGGTCGGACGCTGAGCGGCGTGTCGACTTCCTCGGCCGAGTCCGGTACCCATGGGGTATAGGCTCGGCCCCAGTGCCCGAGGCAAAGGCCACTAGCGAATCCCCGCGCCCGCCGGGAGCCTCCTCCGTCAGCTACGAGGGCGCCAGCAAGCGCTATGGCAGCTCCGACGCCCTGGCCGTGGACCATCTCACCCTCGAGGTGCCCGCCGGCGAGATCTGCGTGCTGGTGGGACCTTCCGGCTGCGGCAAGACGACCGCGATGCGGATGGTCAACCGCACTGTGGAGATGACCGAGGGCGACATCCTCGTCGGCGACGAATCGGTGCGTGACCGCGACCCGGCCCGGCTGCGGCGGGAGATCGGCTACGTGATCCAGCAGATCGGCCTCTTCCCCCACCGCACGATCGCCGAGAACATCGCCGCGGTGCCACAGCTGCTGGGCTGGACGAAGGAGCGCACGCGGGCGCGCACGGGCGAGCTGCTGGAGCTGATCGGGCTCGACCCGGAGCTCGGCGAGCGCTACCCGGCGCAGCTGTCGGGTGGCCAGCAGCAGCGGGTCGGCGTGGCGCGGGCGCTGGCGGCGGATCCGCTGGTGATGCTGATGGACGAGCCCTTCGGGGCGATCGACCCGATCAGCCGCGAGCGCCTGCAGAACGAATTCCTGCGCCTGCAGGCGCAGGTGCGCAAGACCGTCCTCTTCGTCACCCACGACATCGACGAGGCGATCAAGATGGGCGACCGGATCGCGATCATGAAGGAGGGCGGCAGGGTCGAGCAGTACGCGACCCCGGCCGAGGTGCTGATGGCGCCGGCGACCGAGTTCGTCGAGGACTTCGTCGGCGCCGACCGGGCGCTGAAGCGGCTGGCGCTGATGCGGGTCGCCGACATCGACCTCTGGGAGGCGCCGCTCGCCTATGTCGGCCAGCCGATTGCCGAGGTGGCGGCGAAGCTGGCCCGGCCCGACGTCGAAGTTCCCTACCCGCTGCTGGTCGACAGCGAGCGTCGCCCGCTCGGCTGGCTCTCCCAGCGCGACCTGCGCGGCGACACCGTCCCCGGCCACCCCGACTCGCCGCTGGGGCCGCTGCTCGAGCGCGACGACGTGATGCGCGACGCCCTCGCCGACCTGCTGCAGGGCGAGGCCCAGTACGCGGCGGTGGTCGATCACGAAGGGCGCATCGCCGGCGTGCTCTCGGTCGAGATCATCTCCGAGTTCCTCAAATCGCCGGGGGCGAAGTCCGACGAGCACAGCGCCGTGGAGCGCCCCCGTGGCTAGCCCGGCCCTGCTCGCGGCCGTCGGCGAAGTCGGCAAGGGCTTCATCCAGGAACGAAGCTCCGACACCCTCCCCTGCCAGGCCGACGGCGGCAATTTCTTCTGCTGGGACTGGGCCAGGGAGAACATCGACCGCTACGAAGCGCCGACGATCCAGCACGCCGAACTGGTCCTGATCTCGGTTGCGCTCGGCTTCGCGGTCGCCTTCGGCCTTGCCCTGCTGGCCCACCGCCGACGCTGGCTGCAGCCGCCGCTGCTGGCCGCCACCGGCGTCCTCTTCACGATTCCCAGCGTCGCCTTCTTCTTCCTCCTGGAACCGTTCACGGGGCGCGGTCGCGACACCGCGATCATCGCCCTCGCTGCCTTCACGCTGCAGATCATCTACCGCAACACGATCGTCGGCCTCGCCAACGTCCCCGGCGCCGTCAAGGACGCGGCCCGCGGCATGGGACTGACCGAGCGCCAGATCCTCTGGAAGGTGGAGCTGCCGCTGGCGGCGCCGGAGATCTTCGTCGGCCTGCAGATCGCGATGGTGAGCACGGTGGCGATCGCCACGCTGGCGGCCCTCGTCGGCGGCGGCGGCCTCGGCGAACCGATCCTGCGGCAGGGGATCAGCTTCCTGACCAACATCATCATCGCCGGTGGCCTCGCCTTCCTGATGGCGATCAGCTTCGGCCTGATCCTGTTTGGGATCCAGCGCCTGCTGACCCCCTGGCGACGGGCGGGCGCATGATCGGGGCCCTTCTCCTCCACCCCGTCTCCGCTTCGATCGAGGGGGCGATCGAATTCATCTTCACGCCGCAGACCTCGAACGTGACCGGCGGCAAGACGGTCGGCGGCATCGACCAGGTGCTCGAACTGCTGCTCGCCCAGATCGAACTGACCGTCTTCGCGATGGCCATGGCGCTGGTGGTGGCGTTCCCGCTCGGCCTCTACCTCGGGCACCGCGGGACTGGGGAATCGCTGGCGATCGTGGTCGGCAACCTCGGCCGGGCGATCCCGGAGCTGGCCCTGATCGCCTTCATGGCGGCGCTGATCGGGGTCGGGGTCCTCAACCTGACCATCGCCCTCGCCATTCTCGGCATCCCGCCGATCCTCGCCAACACCTTCGTCGGCATCCACCAGGTCGACCGCGCCAGCGTCGAGGCCGCCCGCGGCATCGGCATGACCGAGCTCGAAATCCTGCGCCGGGTCGAGATGCCGCTGGCGATCCCGACCATGTTCGCCGGCATCCGCGGCGCCACGATCGCGATCGTCGCCACGGCCACGATCGCGCCGATCGCCGGGGTTCTGACCTTGGGCGACTTCATCATCAACCAGAACGTCTACGGCAACAACGGGGTGCTGGCGGGCGCGATCGTGGTCGCGCTACTGGCGCTGACGCTCGAGTTCTCGCTTGCCGGGGTGCAGCGTTTGCTGACCTCGAAGGGTCTGAAGCTGAGCGATGCCTGAATTTGACCACCAACGAAGGAGGCAGTAAGTGAGGACCAAGAAGACGAGGCTGAGGACGGCGGTGGCGATGCTCCTGGCGCTGGCGCTGACCCTCGGCGTCGCCGCCTGCGGCAGCAGCGACGACGACGACAGCGCGACCGAAGGCAGCGAGGACGGCGGCGCGATCGTCTCCAATCCCGATAACGGCAAAGTCAGCCTGACGATCGGCTCGAAGAACTTCCCCGAACAGGAAATCCTCGGGGAAATCTACGCGCAGGCCCTGGCCGCGGCCGGCTACAAAGTCAAGACCGACCTCAACCTGGGCTCCGAAACCGTCGCCCTGCGATCGCTCAAATCGGGAGCGATCTCCGGTTACCCCGAGTACGCCAGCACGGCCCTGACCTCCTTCTTCGGCCTCGAACCCGAAGACGTCCCCGCCGATGCCCAGGGCGCCTACGAGAAAGCCAAAGCCGAATTCGAAAAGGAAGAGCTGACGGCGTTCCCCCCCACCCCGTTCGCCAGCGCCAACGCGGTCGGGACGCTGAAGACGACGGCCGAGAAATACGACCTCGAGGACATCTC
The DNA here is from genome assembly GCA_049790835.1 of Solirubrobacterales bacterium. GTDB lineage: Bacteria > Actinomycetota > Thermoleophilia > Solirubrobacterales > 70-9 > VAYN01. Next base: position 9,454 of record JBAQZI010000226.1, on the reverse strand, counting down.
CGACCTCGAGGGGGTCTCGGAGAAACTGACCCTCTACGGCTCGCCCGAGTGCCGCCAGCGGATCGACTGCCTGGCCGGGCTCGAACAGCTCTACGGGCTGAAATTCAAGTCGTTCAAACCGGTCGACATCGGCCTGCGCTACACGGTCCTCGAAAAAGGCCAGGCCGATCTCTCGATCCTCTTCACCACCGACCCCCAGCTCGCCGCGGAGAAAGACAAGTTCGTGATCCTCGAGGACGACGAGGAAGTGTTCCCTTCCGGCAACGTCCTCTTCGTGACCAAGCAGTCGACGGCCGAGGAGGCCGGGCCGGACTATGAAAAGACGATCGTCCAGGTCCAGGAAGGCCTGACGCTGCCGGTCATGCAGGAGCTTGACGCTCGGGTCGAACTCGAAAAACAGACGCCGAAGGAAGCGGCGGCGGCGTACCTCGAGTCCGCCGGCTACACGGGCTGACAGCCGGCCGATGGGCCGATTTGTCGCCTCATGGGCGACATTTCGGCCCATCGACCCCGGTTTTAGGAGGCTGGGGCCAGCGCCTCGTTGGCGCGGTGGCGGATGCGGGCGAAGGAGATGTGGGCGGCCCAGGCGGCGGCGAGGCCGGTGATGCCGGCCAGCAGCAGGGCCACGCGCGGGTCGTAGGTTTCCGCCAGCCAGCCGGTCAGGGGACCGCCGATCGGGGTCGAGCCGAGGAAGACAACCGAGTAGAGCGCCATCACCCGGCCGCGCATCCTCGGCGCCACCGCCAGCTGCAGGGTCGAGTTGATCGTCGCCGCGAAGGTGACCGCGGCGGCTCCGAGCAGGGCCAGCATCGCGATCTCCAGCGCCAGCGTCGGCATCGAGGCCGCGAGCAGGCCGACGACGCCGAAGGCGAGGGCGCCGCCGGCGATCAGCCGCGGTCCGGTCTGGCCATGGGCGCCGTTGACGAGGGCGCCGACGATCGAGCCGACCGCCATCGCCGAGACCATCGCCGCGTAGGTGCCGGCGCCGCCGCCGAAGCTGAATTTGGCCAGCAGCGGCAGCACCACCTGGAAGTTGAAGCCGAGCGTCCCGACCAGCGCCATCAGCGCCAGCGGGATCGCCAGCTCGGGGGTGCGGAGGACGTAGCGCAGGCCGGCGCGGATCGCGCCCGGTTCGCGCGGGGCGACCGGCTCGGTGTGGAGGCCGCGGGGGTCCATCCCCCAGAGGGCGACGATCATCGCCACGAAGGTGAGCGCGTTGAGCGCGAAGCAGGGGACGACGCCGAAGCCGGCGATCAGGATCCCCGCCAGGGCCGGCCCGACGATCCGCGCCACCTGCACGATCACGCTGTTGAGGCTGACCGCGTTGACGACCCGGCCGGGGCCGACCATCTCCATCACGAAGCTCTGCCGGGCCGGGTTGTCGATGGCGTTGACCGAGCCCATCGCGAAGACCGCGAGGTAGACCATCCAGGGCTCGACGACGCCGGTCGCGGTGACCGCGAAGAGGCCGACGGCGGGGATCGCCATCAGCGCCTGGGTCGCGATCAGCAGCTTGCGCTTGGGGATGCGGTCGGCGAGCAGCCCGCCCCAGGCGCCGATCAGCAGCATCGGCAGGAACTGCAGCGCCGTGGTCAGACCGACGGCCACGCCGCTGTCGGTGAGGATGAGGATCAGCCAGATCGCCGCCACCGTCTGCATCCAGGTGCCCGACAGCGAGATCAGCTGGCCGGCGAAGTAGCGCCGGTAGTTGGGGACCTCGAGCGAGTTGAACGAGCGGCGCAGGGCGGCGCTCACCCGCGCTCATCCTCCAGCATCCGCTCGAGGATCCCGGCCGCTTGCCCCAGCGCCTCGACGTCGGCGGCCGGCATCTCGCGCATGCGCCGCGCCAGGTAGGCGTTCTTGCGCCCGCGCAGCCGCCGCAGGCGCTCGCGGCCGGCGCCGTTGACGCTGACCAGGGAGCTGCGGCCGTCGGCAGGATCGGGGGTGCGCTCGACCAGCCCCTCCCGCTCGAGGCAACCGAGGGTGCGGGTCACGGTCGGCCGCTGCACCCGCTCCAGCTTTGCCAGCTCACTCGGCGTCAGCGGGCCGTGGCGCTCGATCGTCGCCAGCGCCGAGGTCGAGGTCGGCGTCAGCCCGGTCGCCTCCGCCGCCGCCTCCTGCCGCAACCGCCGCGCCGTCCGCACGATCCCCAACCGCAGCTGCGCGGCGGCGTCGGTGAGTGAGGTGTCTTTGGTCTTGTCGCGCATTGATTAGCCTAGGTAATTAGGCTAGCAAACTATATTTCTCGGCACATTGTCACAGGATTGTAAATTCATTGTGCCAACTGACGAAAACCCGCCTGCCACGGCAAATTTCGCGACTAGGATTGCGGCAGGAGGGCGAAGGAGTCAGGGTGCTCCGGGTAGTTGATACCTACTGCGTCCAGCAAACCACTGGATCCGGTTCGGGTCCGGCGCCCTCCGCAGTTGAATTCGCTGGAGAGGTCGAGATCTGGAGTAGACCACCGTGTAGGCCAGGGGTGGGTATCAGCTACTCGCGGGGTGGTTCCCCGCTTCACCAGACTCGACCCGCTCCGGCGGGTCTTGTCGTTTCTGAGGCGCCAGGCCGCGCCTCGGCGACTCAGGCCGCGAAGCGCTTTTCGGAGCGCGCCTTGGCCTTGGCCGCCTCGGTCTCGCGGTCCTTCGGCGGCGCCGTGGTGACCAGGCGGTCGAGCAGCTTCGCCGTGACCTCGGCGATTTCCTCGACAGCCGCGTCGACGGCCTCCTTGTTGGCCTGCGAGGGCTTGGTGGAGCCGCTGATCTTGCGCACGTACTGGAGCGCGGAGGCGTGGATCTCGTCCTCGGTCGCGGGTGGCTCGAAATTGTGGAGGGTGCGGATGTTTCTACACATGGGGCCGATTCTAGCCCCCCGCCTAACCCCGCCGGTGGACCTCGGTCGCCCGCGCCTGGTCGCGCGGGCGGACCAGGATCTCGTCGACGTTGACGTGGGCGGGTTGGGCGACGGCCCAGCGGATGCACTCGGCGACGTCCTCGGCGCGCAGCGGCTCCATCCCCTCGTAGACCTTGGCCGCCGCCTCGGTGTCGCCCTCGAAGCGGACCAGGGAGAACTCGGTCTCGACCATGCCGGGGGCGATGTCGGTGACGCTGACCGGCTGGCCGAGCAGCTCCAGCCGCAGCGTCCGCAGCGCCGCCCGCTGCGCGTGCTTGGCGGCCGTGTAGCCGGCGCCGCCGCGATAGGTCTCGAAGGCGGCGATGCTGGTGACGCCGACCACGTGGCCGTTGCCGGACTCGACCAGGCGCGGCAGCAGCGCCCGGGTCATCCGCATCGTCCCCAGCACGTTCGCCTCGTACATCGCCCGCCAGAGCTCTTCGTCGGCCTCTCCCAGCGCTTCCAGGCCGAGGGCGCCGCCGGCGTTGTTGACCAGGACGTCGCAGGCCGGCACAGCCGCGGCGAGCTCGGCGACCGAGCCCGCATCGGTGACGTCGAGCCCGATCGCCTGCCCGCCGATCTCGGCCGCCAACTCCTGCAGGCGCTCCAGCCGGCGGGCACCGAGGACGACCCGGTAGCCGTCCCCGGCCAGCGCCCGCGCCGTGGCGGCGCCGATCCCGCTGGAGGCGCCGGTAACGACCGCGGTCGGCATCTCAGACCGCGGTCGGTGCTGTCCTAGTAGCGGTAATGATCCGGCTTGTAGGGGCCCTCGGCGGGGATGCCGAGGTAGGCGGCCTGGTCGGCCGTCAGCTCGGTGAGCTTGACGCCGAGCGCCTCGAGGTGCAGCCGGGCGACCTTCTCGTCGAGGTGCTTGGGCAGCACGTAGACCTGCTTCGCCTCGTACTGCTCCGCCTTGCCGAAGAGATCGATCTGGGCGATCACCTGGTTGGTGAAGGAGTTCGACATCACGAAGCTCGGGTGCCCGGTGGCGTTGCCGAGGTTGAGCAGCCGGCCCTCGGAGAGCAGCACGATCGAGTGGCCGTCGGCGAAGCGCCACTCGTCGACCTGCGGCTTGATGTTGATCCGCTCGGCGGCGCCGCCTTCGAGTCCGGCGACGTCGATCTCGTTGTCGAAGTGGCCGATGTTGCCGACGATCGCGTTGTGCTTCATCCGCGCCATGTGCTCGGCGGTGATGATGTCCTTGTTGCCGGTGGCGGTGACGAAGATGTCGGCGGTCTCCACGACTTCGTCGAGCGTCCGCACCTCGTAACCCTCCATCGCCGCCTGCAGGGCGCAGATCGGGTCGATCTCGGTGACGATCACGCGGGCGCCCTGGCCGCGCAGCGAGGAGGCGCAGCCCTTGCCGACGTCGCCGTAGCCGCAGATGACCGCGACCTTGCCGCCGATCATCACGTCGGTGCCGCGGTTGATGCCGTCGACCAGCGAGTGGCGACAGCCGTAGAGGTTGTCGAACTTGGACTTGGTGACCGAGTCGTTGACGTTGATCGCCGGGAAGAGCAGTTCGCCCGCCTCGGCCAGCTGGTAGAGGCGGTGGACGCCGGTGGTGGTCTCCTCGGTGACGCCCTGGATGCTCTCTCCCACCTTGGTCCAGCGCTGCGGGTCCTCCTCGAGTGAGCGCTGCAGGGTTTCGAGGATGATCTTGAACTCGCCCGAGTCCGCCGTCTCCGGGTCCGGAACGGCGCCGGCCTTCTCGAACTCGGTGCCCTTGTGGACGAGCAGGGTGGCGTCACCGCCGTCGTCGAGGATCATGTTCGGGCCCTCGCCGTCGGGCCACAGCAGCGCCTGCTCGGTGCACCACCAGTACTCCTCCAGGGTCTCGCCTTTCCAGGCGTAGACCGGAATCCCGGCGGCGGCGATGGCGGCGGCGGCATGGTCCTGAGTCGAGAAGATGTTGCAGCTGGCCCAGCGCACCTCGGCGCCAAGCGCCACCAGGGTCTCGATCAGCACGGCGGTCTGGATCGTCATGTGCAGCGAGCCGGTGATGCGCGCGCCTTTCAGCGGCTGACTCGCGGCGAACTCCTCGCGGGTCTGCATCAGGCCGGGCATCTCCACCTCGGCGAGCGCGATCTCCTTGCGCCCGAAATCGGCGAGGCCGATGTCGGCGACCTTGTAGTCCTGCGTGGCGGTGCTGACGGTCATCGAGTAAGCGTCTCCTGAGTTGGGTTGATTGCCTGGCCATGGTACGCAAAGGGGGTCGGGCGGGCGGCGTCGAAACAAGTCGCGGTGAGCTCGCGAGCGGCAACCAGGCCCGTCCACTACGCCCCGGGGATGGACGCCCGCAGCACCCGCGTGGCGGAAAAGCTGAACACGCCGATGCTGATCGCGGCGGCGCTGACCCTGCCCACCGTGGCGATCACGGAGTCCCAGCCCGGCGGCACCCTGGAGGCGGTGGCGGTCGTCCTCAACTGGATCACCTGGACCGCTTTCCTGATCGAGCTCGTGACGATGATGTCGGTGGTTCCCGACCGCTGGGCCTACCTCCGGCGCCACCCGCTCGACCTCGTCATCGTCTTCCTCACCCCACCGGTGCTGCCGGCCGGGCTCCAGGGCCTGCGAGTCCTGCGCCTGCTGCGCCTCCTGCGCCTGCTGCGCCTCGCCCAGCTCTCGCGCGAGGCCTTCTCGCTCGAGGGGCTGCGCTATGCGGCACTGCTCGCGGTCCTGACCGCGGTCGGGGGAGCGGCCCTGTTCGGTGCCTTCGAGGGCCACGGCGGCCACCTCAGCTTCTGGGACGACCTCTACTGGGCGATCACGACGATGACCACGCTCGGCTCCAGCATCACGCCGACCACGACCGGTGGCGAGATCGTCTCCACCGCCGTCCTCATCGTCGGCATCGGCTTCGTCGCCCTCCTCACCGGCTCCTTCGCCCAGCGCTTCCTCGCTCCCGAAATCGCCGAGATCGAGCAGGAGCTGGAGGACGAGGGGCTCTCCCCGGAGGCGGTCGCACTGCGCGAACTGCGCAGCGTCCAGGCGCAGCTGCAGGCGCTCGAGGTCGCGGTCGAGCGGATGGTCGACCAGCGCGCCCCCAAGTAAGCGCGGTTGTTGTCGCTTGTCGCCCTCTGGGCGACAAGGAGCAACCTCGTCAGCCCTCGGCGTCGCGCTCCGCGGCGATCTTCGACTCCAGTTCCGCCATCACTTCCGGGTCGCGCAGGGTGGTGACGTCGCCCAGTGCGCGGCCTTCGGCGATGTCCCGCAGCAGCCGGCGCATGATCTTGCCGGAGCGCGTCTTGGGCAGGTCGTCGGCCCAGATGATCCGCTTCGGGCGGGCGAATTTGCCGATGTGCTGAGCGACCGTGGCACGCACTCCCTCGACCAGCTCCTCGCTGGGCTCGGTGCCGCCGCGGAGGGTGACGAAGGCGCAGATCGCCTGGCCGGTGTCCTCGTCGACCTGGCCGATCACCGCTGCCTCGGCGACCTTCTCGTGGGCGACGATCGCCGACTCGACCTCGGCGGTCGAGAGCCGGTGGCCAGAGACGTTGACGACGTCGTCGATGCGGCCGATCACCCAGAAGTAGCCGTCGGAGTCGCGGCGGGCGGCGTCGCCGACCAGGTAGCGCTGCCTGCCGAAGCGGGAGAAGTAGGTCTCGACGAAGCGGTCGTCCTCCTTGTAGAGGCCCCGCAGCATCGAGGGCGAGGGGCGCTCAAGCACCAGCAGGCCCTGCCCTTCGTCGATCGGCTCGCCTTCCTTCTCGTCGACGACCTGGGCCTCGACCCCGGGGAACGGCGTCGTCGCCGAACCCGGCTTGGTCGCGGTGATCCCCGGCAGCGGCGTGATCATGATCGCGCCCGTCTCCGTCTGCCACCAGGTGTCGACGATCGGGCAGCGCTCGCCGCCGATCACCTTGTGGTACCAGAGCCAGGCCTTGGGATTGATCGGCTCGCCGACCGAGCCCAGCAGCCGCAGCGAGGAGAGGTCGGACCGTGCGGGGATGTCGGCGCCCCACTTGATGAAGGTGCGGATCGCGGTCGGCGCCGCGTAGAGGATCGTCGCCCTGTAGCGCTCGATCAGCTCCCACCAGATCCCCTTGCTCGGGTAGTCGGGCGCCCCCTCCCACATCACGCTGGTGGCGCCGTTGGCGAGCGGGCCGTAGACGATGTAGGAGTGGCCGGTGACCCAGCCGACGTCGGCCGCGCACCAGTAGACGTCGGACTCCGGCCTCAGGTCGAAGACATAGCGGTGGGTGGCGGTGACCCCGGTCATGTAGCCGCCGGTCGTGTGCAGGATTCCCTTCGGCTTCGCGGTCGAGCCCGAGGTGTAGAGGATGTAGAGCGGGTGCTCGGCCTCCATCGGCTCGGCCGGGCAATCGGGCTGCGCCGCCGCGACCACCTCGTCGTAGAAGACGTCACGGCCCTCGCGCATCGGGCAATCGATGCCGGTGTGGCGGACGACGACGATCGTCTTCAGGCTCGCCACCGCGCTCATCTGCTCGTCGACAGCGGGCTTGATCGGCGCCGTCCTGCCCTTGCGGCGGGCGCCGTCGACGGTGATCAGCGCCTTCGCCGCCGAGAACTCAATCCGCTCGCGCACCGACTCGGCCGAGAAGCCGCCGAAGACGACGTTGTGGATGGCGCCGATACGGGCGCAGGCCAGCATCGCCACCGCCACCTCGGGAATCATCGGCAGGTAGATCCCGACCACGTCGCCCTTCTCGACGCCGAGGTCCTTGAGCGCGTTGGCGAAGCGCTGGACGTCGCGGTGCAGGTCGGCGTAGGTGACGTCACGCTCCTCCCCCTCCTCGCCGCGCCAGTGGTAGGCGACGCGGTCGCCGATGCCAGCCTCGACGTGGCGGTCGAGGCAGTTGGCAGAGGCGTTGAGCCGCCCGTCCTCGAACCACTTGTAGAAGGGCGGGTTGGAGTCGTTCAGCCCCTGGCTCGGCTCGACGTCCCAGTCGAGCAGCTCGGTCGCCTGCCGCAGCCACCAGGCCTCGGGGTCTGCCGCCGCCTCGTCGTAGACCCTGGGGTCGTTCCAGAGCGCCCGCTCCCGGAACTCCGCCGGCGGCTCGAACTTCTCCACCGCGAGCATCGAATCAAGCTCCCGCTCAAGGTCCATTGCTGAAAGCTACCCCAGCGCAGCCGATGGGCCGAAATGTCGAGCCCCGCGCGACTTATCGGCCCGTCGGCCCTCAGTAACCCGTGGGATGGCGAGCGATGAAGCCTTCCGTGGTGCTGACCGGAGACGAGTGCCAGCGCGGACCGGCGCCACCGGAGGTGTCGAAGGCGAGGCCCGCGACCGTCATCCAGGCGTGGCCGGCGTTGCCGTAGACGGTGATCCACTTGCCCGGGCCCGGTTCGCCCCAGGTCGAGAGACCGGTTGAGTCGAGCGGGCTTTCCAGGAAGCCGCCGCCGTGCAGCGCGTAGCTGACCGCGCCGGAGCAGTCATAGCCGGAGGATTCGAAGGAGCCGTGCCCCCCGCCCCAGATGTAGGGCGTGCTCGCGATCGCGTTGGCGGCCGCGATCACTGCCTTGACCGCCTCCGGGGCCGAAGCGGGAGCGCTGGCTTCGCTTTCGCTGATGAAGCCCGCCGTCTGGCCGGCGGTCAGCGGTGCCGGCGCTTCGCCGGTCGGCGACGGGCCGCCTTCGGAGGCGATCTGGTTGGAGATCGAGGCGAGGTTGTTGCTGAGCGCTTCTTCGCGGGATTCGAGCGATTCCATCGCCTGGCGGCGCTCCGCCTGGGCCGATTTCAGCTCGGCGAAGCGGGACTCGGCTTCATCGCGGGCGGCGGCGACTTCGCGCTCGGCGGCGGCGATCGAGTCGCGCGCGTCCTTGATCTTGGCCCGGTTGTCGGCGAGCCTGGCGACCGCGCCGGTGACTTCGTCGCGCAGCGCCTTGACCCGGTCGACGACCGAGTCGTCATAGCTCTGGATCCGGTTCAGGTATTCGGTCTGGGCCGCCATCTGCGACCAGCTGTCCGATTCGAGGACCGCGTTGACGACGTCCGGCGAGCCGGCTTCATAGATCGCGACCAGGCGCTCGCGCAGCACGTCGAGGGCGCGCTCGAGTTGGTCGCGCACTGCTTCGAGGTGCTTCTTTTCCTTCTCCAGCGCGGCCGTCGCCGCTTCGAGCTCGCCCTGCTTCTCGGCCAGTTCGGCCTCGACCGCCGCCTGCTTCTGGCGCAGCGCCGAGACTTCGCCGATCATCGTGTCGATCGCGGCGTTCTGCTCGGCGATCGTGTCGGCCAGCGAGCTCTGGCTCGCCCGCACGTCGTCGAGCTTGCTCTGGGTCGCCTGCAGTTCTTCCCGCGGGGTCTCGGCCGGCGCACTCGCAACGGTCAAGGTGAGGGCGCAGATCGCCGCCAGCAGCAGACCGGCGAAGAGCAGCGCGCGCCTCTGGGACGCGCTCGGATGAGTGTCGAGGAAGAAAGCCCGCATCGAGATCCGCGCCTCCACCCCGAAGGGTTCGGCAGCGGGTCGCGCAGGCTAGCGGAGTCGCTTAAAGACTATGAGGAGTTGCTAATAACTTGCAACTTCCCTTGCAAATCGCGCACTTTGCAGGAGTCGGGGCGCCCGCCCCGAGGGGGCCGATGGGCCGATATGTCGACCAGGGG
>JBAQZI010000225.1:0-2587 GCA_049790835.1 Solirubrobacterales bacterium | reverse complement strand
GCGGCGCGCTTGCCCTCGGTGTCCATCTTCCAGGCGGCGTAGAGGGTCAGCAGCCGGGCCTGGTCGATCTCCATCCGCGAGGCGGCGATCGACTCCTGGACGAACTGCTTGTCGGCCAGGGGGCCGCTTTCGACTGCTCAGCCGATCAGGGTGTCGATGGCCCTTTTGTCGGCCGGGTCGAGTCGCTCCAAGTCCTTGATCCCATCGAAGGCACGATCCGTGGTGAGGATCGCGTCGATGCCGCGGTTGATCGCGAGCGCCGCGAAAGCGGCGTCGCGAGCGTCGAGGTGATCGTGAGTCTCGAATAGATCGATTCCCCGCTGGACATCGTTTGGCTCAACCGGGTGCCACCAGGCAAGCTTGGCGACATTTCGCGCGGTCGCTGCCGCGCTATGGCGGTCCCCGGTGCGCCGCACTCTCTGGTGCACGAGCTCTTGAAGCAGATCGCTGCTGGCCTCTCCCTGCAGGTCGCCAATTGCTGCCATGCGCACGATCTCTCGGCAAGGCTCCTTATAAGGGTGGGTCCCCCCAAGGGCGTAGACGAAGATCGAGGTGTCGTAGAGGAAGCGCCTCACGCACCTGGCCACTTGCGCATCGGGGCATCGATCAGCTCTCGCTTCTGATCCTCCCAATCGGGCTCCGGACCTTCCCCGGATGGAGGCGCCATCGCCAGCAGCGCCCGCCCGGCGCGTTCGCGCTCCTCCTGGTGTCCCGTCGCCGGGAACTCGCGATCGATCGCGCGGCGGACCAGCTCGCCGACCGGCGCTCCGCTGCGCTTCGACTCCTCCGCGAGCCGCTCGAAGCGGGCGTCGTCCACCAGCACTTGTAGTCGCCGGTTCAGCATGCGCATACCCTAACAGGCGGTATGCACATACCTGCTGAGGTCGGACCATGCGCGGCGCGTGCCTGCTCTCCAGCTCGCCCGCCGCCGCAGCCTCGTCGCGGTTGCATTTGCGCTCTGTGGTCACGCGCTCCAGAGGCCGGTGAGGGGGACGGCCCAGAGCCGGTCGCCGAAGGGCAGGGTTCGTTCGCCGGTGTAGAGGACAATGCCGCATTTGAAGCGAGTGTCCAGCTTGTCGCGAAGCCGGCGAAGGCCGGCGAAGTCATCGCGACCAACGCTGGCCGCCGCCTTGACCTCGACGCCGGCGATCTCGCCGGTGGCGGACTCGAGCACGATGTCCACCTCGCGTCCTTTCTTGTCGCGATAGTGGAAGAGCGACGCCTCGGCCTCCGATGCATCGGCCAGTCGCAGCAGCTCCATCACGGCAAAGCTCTCGAACGCAGCCCCAGCGACGGCATCGTCAGTTTCGATCCGATGCTCATTTGCTTTCAGCAGCTGGCAGAGGAGCCCGCTGTCCACGACGTAGAGCTTGGGGCTCTTGATCTGGCGAGTGCCGAGGTTTACGTGCCACGGCTTCAATGTCCGGACGAGGAAGAGGTTTTCCAGCGCTTGGGCATAGGAGTGCACCGTGTTCTTGTCCAGGCCCAGATCTCTGCCCATCCCCTGAAAACTCATGAGCCCCCCGGTGCGAGCGGCGATGACGTGCAGGAGGCGCTCGACGGCGTCGGGAGCGCGCAGGTTGGCTACGTCGGCGATGTCTCGCTCCACGATCGAGGAGAGGTAGCTGGAGAAGAAGCTGCGCAGTCCGCGCGCACCGCGTTCCTGCGCCTCGGGGTACCCACCGCGCACGATGCGCTCGGCGTAGGCGCGCCGCCCCAGTGGGGCGCCGCTGAGTTCCGGCGGCCCACCGAGCAGCAGGCGATCGACAAAGTTCTCGGTCGTCGCTGCCGTCAGCTCGGCGGCGGAGAGGGGCCAGAGGTTGATGTAGTCGACTCGGCCTGGGAGTGCGTCCTTGACGGTGGGGAGGGCAAGGATGTTCGCCGAGCCGGTGAGCAGGAACTGCCCGCGCGTATTGTCGCGATCGAGCCGCTGCTTGATCGCGAGGAGGAGATCGGGCACGCGTTGGGCCTCGTCGATCGCAACCGGAGTCTTGAGGCGAGAGACGAATTCCGTTGGATCGGCGGCTGCGGCCTCGCGGGTGGAACGCTCGTCGAGCGTGATCACCTCGGCCGGAAAATCGCTAGCGACGAGGTCGAGCAGCAACGTGCTCTTGCCCACCTGTCTCGCGCCCAGAATCGCCACCGCGCGGCTCTCGGCCAGGAGGTTGAGCACATGGGAGCGAATCTGACGCTGGACAAGCATGGATCAGATCGTGAATCCTAACAGGGACAATATGTGAATTACATTGGGGTCAGTCTGTGGTCAGACCATGCGCGGCGCGTGCCTGCTCTCCAGCTCTCCGGCCGCCGCAGCCTCGTCGCGCTTCGCCCAGCGGTTGAGCTCGCGGCGGGCGAGGACCATTTTGTGGACCTCGTCGGGGCCGTCGGCGAGGCGCAGCATGCGGGAGAAGCGCCAGAGGGCGGCGAGGGGGGTGTCATCGGTCATGCCGAGCGAGCCGTGGATCTGGATCGCCCGGTCGAGCACGTCCATGACCATGTTGGCGGCGACGATCTTGATCGCCGAGATCGACTGGCGGGCGGCGCGCTTGCCCTCGGTGTCCATCTTCCAGGCGGCGTAGAGGGTCAG
>JBAQZI010000224.1:0-2004 GCA_049790835.1 Solirubrobacterales bacterium | reverse complement strand
CCGATATGTCGTCCCTGAGACGACTTATCGGCCCATCGGCCGGCTGTTTAGGCCTCGGCGGGGGTGGGGGCTGGCGCTGGCTCGGGCTCGCGGCCGCCCTCGAAGCTGAGGTTGGGCAGGATGCGATCGAGCCAGGCGGGCATCCACCAGTTCCAGTCGCCCATCAGCTTCATCGCCGCCGGCACCAGGATCAGCCGCACCAGGGTCGCGTCGAGGGCGATCGCCACGGCGCAGCCCAGGCCGAGCTCCTTGATCGAGGGCACGCCGGTGAGAACGAAGACGACGAAGACCGAGCTCATGATCAGCGCCGCCGAGGAGATCGTGCGGGCGCTCGAGGAGAGCCCCTCGGCCACCGCCCGCTCGTTGTCGCCGTGGGCCAGGTAGCGCTCGCGGATCCGCGACATCAGGAAGACCTCGTAGTCCATCGAGAGCCCGAAGACGATCGCGAAGATCAGCGGCACGTTGATCGTGTCCAGGGCGCCGAGGCTTTCGAAGCCGAGCACGCTGTCGAGCCAGCCCCACTGGAAGACGGCGACGAGAACGCCGAAGGCGGCGCTGATCGAGAGCAGGTTCATGATCACCGCCTTCAGCGGCAGCAGCAGCGAGCGCAGCATCACCATCAGGACGACGAAGCTGAGCGCGAGGACGAAGCCGACGATCTTCCAGAACGAGCCCGAGATCTGGTGGCGGACGTCGTCGGTGCGGGCGGTTTCGCCGCCGATGTCGACGCTCGCCGTCGTGGCCAGGGAGCTGGCCGGGACGAAGGAGTCGCGCAGGCGCTCGACCAGCGCCGTCGCCGCGTCGGTATCGCTGGCGGCCTTCGAGGTCGCCTCGATCAGGGCACTGTCGCCGGCGTAGACCGGCGCGGCGACGGCGCTGACGCCGCGCTGCTCCCGCAGCTGGCCAACGAACTCGGTGACGGCGGCGCGATCGGCGGCGGCGGGGAAGGAGGCGACGATCTGGATTGGGTCGGCCCCGCCGCCGAGCTGCGCGGAAGCGAGTTCGTTGCCGACCCGCACATCGCTGTTCTTCGGGAACTGCTCGAGCGCGGCGGTGCCCGTCTGCATCGACAGCACCGGGGAGGCGAGCAGGAGCAGGATCGCGGCGGAGCCGGTCGCGGCGAGAACGGGTCGGGCCATCACCCGGCGGGCCCAGCGGTCCCAGAATCCGGGACCTGCGACGGCAGCGTCGGCCGCGGCTGGCCGGGGGCGGCGGAGGATCGTGTGCTTGATGAAGCGCAGGGCCCTGGCGACGATCCCGCCCGGCATCACCCGGTCGCCGAGCATCGCGATCAGCGCCGGCAGCAGCGTCGTCGCGGTCAGGATCGAGACGGCGACGACGGTCATCGCCCCCAGCGCCATCGAGCGCAGCGCCTGGTTGTCGACCATCCAGAGGCCGGCGAGGGAGACGATCACGGCCAGGCCGGAGAAGGCGACGGCGAGACCGGAGGTGGCGAGCGCCTCGGAGCGCGCTTCGTCGCAGTCGCGCCCCTCGCGGCGCTCCTCGCGGTAGCGGGCGAGGATGAAGAGCGAGTAGTCGACGGCGACGCCGATGCCGATCATCGAGGCCATGTTGGTGACGAAGACCGAGGTGGTCATCTGCAGCGAGATGAAGTAGATGAGGGCGCCGGTGACCATGACGCTGACGAAGCCGAGCGTCAGCGGCAGCGCCGCCGCCGCCAGCGAGCCGAAGACGACGAGCAGGATCAGGGCGACGATCGGGAAGCCGCCCGCCTCGGCTTTGGCCAGGTCCTCCTTGGAGAGCTCCTGCATCCCCGCCCAGACCGTGGGCTGCCCCGCCAGGTAGGGGGTGACGCCGGCGGCGGCGGCGCCCGGGTCCAGCGCTTCGCGCAGCTCGACCGCCGGGTCGATCAGTTCGTCGGGCGCAACGGCGCTGGAGAGCGGCAGCAGGGTCCGGTCGGCGCGCTGGAGCTGAGCCTCGCCGCGGCGGGCCACCGCCGGCGGCAGGGAGACGCCGTCGACCTCGGCGACCTCGCGCCGGACC
>JBAQZI010000223.1:0-49816 GCA_049790835.1 Solirubrobacterales bacterium | reverse complement strand
CGCAGCGGGCTACCCGCGGCGGCCGCGAACCCGCTCGCAGCGCCTGATCCGGTCGCTCGAGTCGACTTGGGCGACGTCATTGCCGCCGCCGCAATCGACGAGGTCCGCACCGCCACCGCGGGCGAGGATCAGGTCCGGCCCCGGGCCGCCGCGCAGGCGATCGCTACCGGCACCGCCGTGCAGACGGTCGGCGCCGCGACCGCCGTAGAGTCGATCCTTGCCCCGACCGCCGTAGATGCGGTCGCGACCCCCCTTGCCGTAGATGCGGTCGGCGCCGCCGCGGCCAAGGATCACGTCGTCCACGCGGGTGCCGATCAGGGTGTCGGCGAGTGGCGTGCCAGCCGGCGTCGGGTCTGGCGGGGGCGGGCTCGGGGTCACGCCCGGCGGCGAGGGGGCGGCTGGCGGTGCCGGCGGCTCAGGCTCCGGTTCGGGCTCGCCGCCTTCGACTTCGGTCAGCGTCCACTGGTAGGCGATGCTGGTGCTCGCCCGTTGGTAGACGTTGTCGTCGACGAAGGGTGAGGAAGGAGCGCCGCCGTCCAGCATCGTGACGCGGAAGCGGTAGGTGCGGGACTCGCCGCTGGCGAGCCTCCCCAGCGTCAGCTCGGGCATCGAGGCGAGGCCGCCGGAGTAAACCTCCCTGACAGCCCCTGGGCTGACGTCCTCGACGCGCAGTGCGAGCCGCTGCGACAGCAGCCCTCCGTAGCGTCCAGGCTCGTCGCTCAACCCGGTCGAGGAGAGGGAGAGCGCGCCCGGCGCCGTCCCGGCGTTGGAGATCGTCACTTCTCCCGCGCCGGTCTCCCCCGGGGCGATGTTGTCGAGGCTGAAGATCGCCCCTTCCTGCTTGGAGTCCATCAGCGCCATCGAGCCTGCAGCTGCTGCCTGCACTCGCGGGGCCTCGACCACAGACCGCCACCCGGTCGCGGCGTAGAGAGTCGCGGTCGCGGCGAGCAACAGCCCCAGCACCACGACAGTTGCCATTGTCCGCTGCCGGCTTGATCGCGATCCCATCGCTCAGAACTCTCTGTCGGCGCTGCCGGTCTCGGCCCGGGCGGTCGTCGTCTCGGCGTTGCCGGCGCGGTCGTAGGCGCTCGCCGACGGCGTCCAGGACATCGTGCCGGTCGACCCTGCCGTGGCCGGCCCGGAGGAGGCGGTGCCGAAGGTGATCGTGATCGAGTTGCCGCTCTGCACCATCGTCGAGGCGGTCCCGGAGGCGCCAAACGTCGCGCTCGCAGCGACATATTCGTTGCGCCCCAGGTTGACGCTGCCGAGCGGCAGCTGCGTCGAGTTGGTGGCGTTGTAAACCGTGAGCGGGTCGCCGGTGGCGTTGGTGACGCGGACGACGACGCTGGTCGCCGCCCCGGTCCAGTTGACGAGGATCGACTGCGGGTCGATCGGCTCGCTGAAGGTGTAGGTGATGCTGTCGCCGACCTCGGCCCTGCCGACGGTGCCGCCGGTTTTGTTCGCGGCCTGGATGTCGGTCGCGGTGGGAGCGGTGTTGTCGACGATCACCGGGTAGCCGCCCTGGGTCCTGCTGTTGCCGACGACGTCTTTAGAGGTGAGCGAGTAGGAGTAGGTGCCGGCGGCGAGCGTCCCGTTGGCGGTCAGGGCCCCGCTGCGATGGCTGTAGGCGACGCCGCCGGCCGCGAACGAGCCGGAGCTGAGCGCCGCAGCGCTCTGCCCGGTCGTGATCGCGCTCGCGTTGGCGGTGACACTGGCGATGCCGCTCGCCGGCGCACCGCTGTCGCCGACGTTGGCGTAGACCATGTAGGCCCCACCCTGCCTGATGTAGCCGGGGACGCCGCCCTGGCTCTTGGCGATCACTGAGGCAGACGCACTCGGCGCCGCCCAGTCGGCAGCGGCGACCAGCTCGTTGCCGTCGCTCGCGACGCTGTCGGTGTAGAGGGCCCAGGCGACGCCGGCGGTGGTCGCAAGCCCCAGCAGGGCGGCGAGCAACGCCAGTGCGAACCGGCACTTGCGACGCCGTTGGCTGTGGTTGCGGCCCGACTTCATCCGAGCCCCTCACGGCCCGAGAGCGGCCGCCAGATCCGCATCAGCAGCATCGCGATCAGCAGCAGTGCCGGAACGATGACCAGTCCGACCCGACCCGCCGGCGAGCCGATCCAGCTGACGGCGAAGCCAAGGGCGGGCACACGGTAGAGGACGGCTCCGATCGTCCCGTCGGCGGCGACCTTCCAGCGCTCCTGGGTCGTGTTCGCGTCGCCCCTGGTGATCACCTCGATTTCGTCCCCGGAACGGGAGATCGCCCGCACCCGGTGGACCAGCAGACGGTCGCTGCCGGCCGGGTCTTTGAAGGTGACGATGTCGCCGACCGCGGCCTCGGTCGGCGACATCGGTCGGACGACGACCACGTCGCCGGTGCGAATCGCCGGCGTCATGCTGCCGGAGCGGACGACCATCGAGGTGCCGCCCAGCCCCAGCGGCAACGCCGCGGCGAGGAGCACCGCGAGCACGAAGCTGGCGACGGCCCAGGCAAGGAAGGCACGCAGTCTCATCCGCCACCGCCCAGCGCCCGCAGGCGCGGCGTCAGAGTGACGTCGACCAAGGCGCCCTCGTAGCCATCCAGAACCTCAGCCGGCAGCCACGCTTCGAAGCTCAGGAGGGCACGCTGCCCGGAGGCGAGCCGCAGCCGGATCGGGCGAACCCGCAGGCCTTCGAGCGTCGATTCGGAGAGCAGGCGGCCCCCGGCCCGGACCCTGACCTCGAGCAGGCCGTTGAGCGCGGTCGAGTCCACCGCGGCCCGCAGCGCCACACGGAGGCTCTCGCCGGTCTGGTTGCGGACGGTAAAGGCGCCGCTGGCGCGTGGCCCACCGGGCCGCAGCGATCGCGCCTCCAGCACCGGCCGTGGCGAGGCCGGGAGGACCTCGAGCTCTCCTGCCGGCGCGACCGCGATGCTGACCGCCGCCGGCGCCCCGGCACCAGAGGCGCCGGGGAGGGAGACAAGGACCACCGTCACGGCAAGGGCGAGCCCGAGCAGTACACCGGCTGCCCTCGCGAGGTTCCTCTGCGCGCTCGGGTTCATCTCACCCTTCTCCGGGCGGAGGGATCTCCCTCCGCCCGTTTCGACTGGACCTCAGGCGTCGTTACGAGCCTCGGCGACGATCGTGAACTCGCCGGTGGTGCTGCCCTGGGCGAGTTCCGGGGCGGTAGCGTCGAACGTGATCGTGGCGCGGAACACCAGGGATTCGCCGGGGCCCCAGATCGTTTTCCCGAACGGCACGACCGGCGCTCCGGTTTCATAGCTGTTGCCGATGCTCCCGAATGCCGGACCTTCGTAGATCGTCCCGGTGCCGTTGGTCCCGTCCGGGGTGAAGCCAGTGCAGCTGGGGAAAGTGGCTTCCGCTTGGGTGCCCTGCTCGAGTTTCAGTTTCAGGTAGGGCGAGAGCGGTCCGCCACCGCCGAGCTCGTACAGCTTCACATCGGCCGGGAGGCTGCCGTTGTAGCTGACTTTTATGCAGCGGTTCCAGATGTCGCCCGGTTTGGCATTGGTGATGTTGAACATCGCCGAGCCGGCGTCGTTGTCGGAAATCGCAATCGTGCCGGCGCTAATCTCGTTGCCGGAGTTCTGGGTGGTGGCGCTGAAGAGTCCGAAGACGCCCAGCGCAACGACGCTCCCCAACACACCGACCACGAGGACGGAGGCGAGGGCTTTCTGTGAGTTGCTCATCTGTTGCTTGGCTCCTTGTTCGTTGTTGCACTGGGTGCATGAAGAAGATCTGGCTCTACTGGCTGCGGGCCTCCCAGACGAAGGAATGGACCCCTGAGCTCCAGCCCTGGCTGCTGTCGGGAGCGCTCGCCTGCAGGGTCGCCTGGACGCGGTAGACGAGCGCTTCGCCTGTGCCCCAGCTCGACTTGCCCGCCGGCACCGTGGCGACGCCATTCGCATAGCTGTTCCGCGTCTGCTCGAAGCTCTGCAGGCTCCCGGTGAAGATGGCCCCAGTGGCGTCGGGGCTGAAGCCGGTGCAGCTGGGGAAGGTCGCGCTTGCCTGCGTCCCCTGCGTGATGGTCAGGTCGATGTACTGGGCGAGCGGCCCCGGGGTGCTGGGCGAGTAGAGCCGAACCAGCGCCGGCAGCGAACCCGTGTAGGTGGTTTTGAGGCAGCGGGTGACCGAGTCCCCGGGCCGCACCCCGGTCGCGCTGTAGAGCGCCGAGCCGGAGTCGTTGTCGGAGAGCTCGACCGTGCCGCTGGCGACCTCATTACCCGAGTTCTGCGTCGTCGCGCTGAAGAGCCCGTAGACCCCCAGGGTCGCGAATCCTCCGAGAACCCCGATCACCAAGGCGGATAAGGCGATCTTGATCCGCTTGTCCGCACCCCTGCCGATTCTTCTATATCGACAGAGAACACCTGCACGTGAGGCTCCGAGCGCGCCCGGGGCCTATGTGGACGGGTATCTGACACGCAGCGTTTACAAAGGAATCTCAGTTCGCAGCGAGTCGCAGGTGCTGCGATGGACGCGTGCCGAAGGGGGATCAGCCGTCGATGACGATTGAGCCGACCCGGCGGATGCGTTCGAAGTGGTTGTCGCAGGTCAGGACCGTAGTGCCGTTGCGAGCCGCGGTGGCGGCGATCCAGATGTCGTTGGTGGGGACAGGCGTTCCCGCCCTGCGAAGCTCGGCGACTATCTCCGCGTAGTGGCGGCTGGTCGCGGCATCGACCGGCAGCACCTCCACGACAGAACTGTCGAGGAAGGCATCCAACTCGGTTTCGTTGCGCTGTCGCCTGCCACCGAGCAGGAAGCCGGTGCGCAGCTCGCCGAGCGCGACGGTGGGTACGCCCACCAGCTCGGCCCGATCGAGAAGCGCCGCCACCTCTTCGTTTCCTCGCCTGAAGTGGCTGTAGGCCGAGGTGTCGAGGCAGAACGAGCTCAACGCCAGAGCTCCTCGTCGACCGCCTCGAATTGCGCGGTCGCCCGCTCGAAGTCGCGGAACTCGTCCTCGCTCCACCCCCCCGCCAGTCGACCAAGTCCATTGGAGCGCATGCCCTCCGCGCCGAGTCCCTGCCCGAGGAGGTCGATGACCGTCTGGTTGAGCGACTTGCCCTTCCTTCGCTTCTCGCGCTCGAGAGCCTCCGCGAGGCTGGGCGGCAAATTCCTGATCGTCAATGCCTTGATCGCCCCCACCTCCTGCAGTCAATTAGTGCATTCATTTGATGCAGCAGTTTACAGCACCGGCCTCCTGCGGTTCGACCACCGTCGCCACGTCGGCAGGCCTGCCCCTGTCAGCGCCCCCGGCTGGATTCGAACCAGCGACCGTCGGATTAGAAGTCCGGTGCTCTGTCCACTGAGCTACGGGGGCTCGGGTCCTAGTTTGACGCCGCATTCGCGGTCATGTGCTTCTTCCTGGAACTTCAACCCCGGCTCTCGTCCTCTTGCCGCCTTCTACCTCGATCGCCAGGGCATAGTCCATCTTCAGGGCCAGGTGGTTCAGGGCCAGGTGGCCCGAAACAGTGGGACGGGAACCGAGGTCTTCGTCCTGCCGGCCGGGTATGGACCGGAACGGCAGCAGACGTTTGCCGCGGTCGGGAACAGCGGCACCTTCGCGGTTGTCGCGGTCGAACCCGATGGCGAAGTGAAATTCGCCGTCGGCGACCCTGGCGTCCTGCATCTGAACGGCATCACCTGGCGCGCCGGGAAATAGCCACTCGGGGCGGCCGCCCCGGGCCGATCGCATAGCCTCGTCACGTGCCCAAGGTCGAGCTAGCCGGGACGGAGCTGAACTACGAGCGCGCCGGCGCGGGTGAGCCGCTGCTGCTGATCCAGGGGATGAGCGCCAACCACCTGGCCTGGGGGCGGCCTTTCTCCTCGCTGCTCGAGCGGGACTTCGAGGTGATCGCCTTCGACAACCGCGGCGTCGGGCTCTCGCGGCCGGTCACGGAGGCGTTCTCGATCGCCGAGATGGCCGCCGACACGGCGGGCCTGCTCGACTCTTTGGAGATCGAGAGCGCGCACGTGCTCGGGATCTCGATGGGCGGGATGATCGCCCAGGAGCTGGCGCTCGCCCACCCGCGGAAGCTGCGCTCGCTGACGATCGGCTGCAGCTACTGCGGCGGCGAGGGATCGCAGCTGATGGACCCGGCCGACTTCCAGGGCCTGGTCGAGGCGATGGCCTCCGGCGACCGCCAGCGGGTCTACCGGGCGATGTACGATCTCAACCTCTCCCCCGGCTTCCGCGCCGAGGAGAGCCGCTACGCAGAATTCACCGAGATGGCGGAAGCGCTGCCGGCGGCGCGCGAGACGATCGGGCTGCAGGTCCAGGCGATCGCCGCCCACGACACCCGCGACCGCCTGCCGGGCATCTCCGTCCCAACGCTCGTCATCCACGGCACCGTCGACCGCATCCTCGGCTACCCCAACGGCCCGCTGATCGCCTCGCTCATCCCGGGCGCCCGCCTCGAGACCTACGAGGACGTCGGCCACATGTTCTGGTGGGAGCAGCCCGAGCGCAGCGCCGAGCTGCTCCGAGAGCATGCCCTAACCCTCGCCTGAACCGCCGGCCGATGGGCCGATATGTCTTCCAGGGCTCGACTTATCGGCCCGTCGGCCCCTACTTGCCGGCGCCGGCGCAGGCGGCGGGGTCGAGCTTGCCGTTGACCTTGAAGACGTAGTCGGGCTGGGGCACGATGTCCGGCTCTTCGATCACCAGCTTCAGCGCCGGGTCGTCTTTCACCCAGGCGTAGATCGGATACCAGTATTCGGCCGCGGGAGAGTCCTGCGTGTACTTGCTCATGATCAGGTAGTCGTAGTTGCCGGCATTGATTTCGCGGCGGAACGCGGGGCAGGTCGTCGCCAAGCGGTAGGTCCCGTCCTCCCCCGGCACGCCGATGTATTTGACGCTGTTGCTGAGGTCGCCGCCGTAGAAGCCGTACTGGCCGAAGATGATCTCGCTGGAGCCGACGATGCCGATCCGCTTGTCCTGCTGGAGGCGGGCGAAGTCATACGCTTTCTGCGGCCCGCCTTCGCCCAGGAACAGGGTCGACCGCGTGTAGTGGTGCTCGGCGTACTGGACCTCCTGCGCCCGTCCCAGCACCACCGCCAGCAGCAGCACCACGCCGCCGAGCAGGGCGACCATGCCGCGGCTGAGCCGGCCACGCGAGCGGCCCAGGCCGAGGCCCGCCGGCGCCCAGACGAGGGCCAGGGTGATGAAGATCGTGCCGACGATGAAGCCCGGATACCAGCGCGGCGTCGTCAGCACCGTGATCGCGTAGACCCCGGTTAAGAAGAGCAGCGTCTGCCAGGCACGCCGGTCCGGCGCCCGCAGCGGCCGCGCGATCGGCAGCACCACCAGCGCCAGCACCAGGCCCGGCACCAGGTAGCGGGTGTTGGTGAAGAAGCCGGTCGGCGAGCCCTCCTGCCCGGCCGCGGTCAGCGGCGTGAAGAGGTAGACGACGGCGGTGGCCAGGGCGGCACCGGCAATCACCTGCAGGATCCGGTTGCGCGAGCGCACGACGATGAAGACGGCGGCGGCGACGGCGCAAATCAGGATCAGCGGCCAGAGCGGTCCGAAGGCGTTGTCGAGCTCGGGGAAGAACCACCTGCGGTAGATGGTCGGCTCGGGCAGGTAGTGCGCCACCGCGAAACGCGGCCGCGGGTCGAGCGGCATCTGGTCCGGCGTCGGCAGCTGCAGCGGCCCGAACTTGGTGATCGGGATCGGGTTGCCGCCGGTCTTGATCGCCGCTCGCAGGTACCAGTAGCCGCCGACGACGAGCATCGGCACGGTCATCACCCAGGCGGTGGTCCAGCGCCGCCCGCGGCCGCTGAAGAGGACGACCCCGAGCGTGATCGCGGCCACCGGGATCAGGAAGGTGTACTTGACCGAGGCCGCGAGGCCGGCGGCGATGCCGGCCATCACCAGCGGCCCCTTGTCGAGCAGTGGCGCATCGCGCTCGGGCGCGTCCTGCACGGCCCCGGCCGCGGGCGCCCGCCGCTGGTGGCCGTTGATCAGGAAGGCGACGAAGGCCAGCAGGAAGGCCAGCCCCATGATGTCGTTGCGCGCCTCCCCCGGCTGCGTCTCGATCATCACCCCCGCGTCGAGCACGATCGCCGCCGCCACCAGCGTCGCCGGGCCGACCTTGTAGGGGCGGCCGACGCACCAGGCGGCGAGCAGCGCTATCGGCAGCCAGAAGAGGTTCTGCAACGGCGCCAGCCAATCGCTCTTGAAGAGGACGATCGAGGCGCCGTTGATGAGCTCGGTGCTGGCCGGGTAGAACCAGGCCGCCAGCCGCAGCGGATCGGTGAAGTGGAGGTGGGCCGTCGAGTGTTCCTGGGCGATCGTCGCCGCGAAGGGCATGTGGTACCAGGTGGTGTCACCGCCGAACATCCCCTGGTCGAGGCTGAGCTGCGTCGGGAAGGTCCACTCGGCGACAGTGAAGGAGGCGACCGCGACGGCGATCACCAGGGCGATCGTCTGCACCCGCGGCGCCATCACCTCGTGCCTGCCCTCCGGCGCCTTGCGCCAGCCCAGCCAGGCCGCGCCGAGGCCGACGGCGATGCAGAAGAGGACGATCCAGCCCAGCCGCAGGATGCTGAGCGTGCCGAGGATCTCCAGCGAGACGACCAGCAGGGCGACCGCGATCGTGGCGTCGGCCAGCCGCGCCAGGGCGCCGGAGAATTCGGGCACGATCCAGCGCCGCAGCCAGTAGCCGCCGAGGCCTAGAGCCGCAACGATGCCGATTACGGCCAGGCAGCCGCCTATGTAGGAGCCGAAGGAGGGTGCCACGGGCGCGGGATGCTATTCACCGCGCCGGTGGACCAACCCCGCGGTCAGGAGGCGGCTGCCGGGATGCGGCACGAGACGCCGGTCCCGGCCAGGCCGCAGTAGCCGTTCGGGACCTTGTGCAGGTACTGCTGGTGGTACTCCTCGGCGTAGTAGAACGGGCCGGCGGGCTCGATCTCGGTCGTGATCGGCTCCCTGCCGGCGGCCCGCAGGTCGGCGTCGTAGGCATCTCGCGCCATCTCCGCCGTCGCCTTCTGGGCGTCGGTGACGTAGTAGATGCCGGAGCGGTACTGGGTGCCGACGTCGTTGCCCTGGCGCATCCCCTGGGTCGGGTCGTGCTCCTCGAAGAAGATCTTGAGCAGGTCGGCGTAGGAGATCTTCGCCGGGTCGAAGGCGACCAGCACCGCCTCCGCGTGCCCGGTCTGGCCCGAGCAGACCTCGTCGTAGGTCGGGTTCGGGGTCGTCCCGTTCTGGTAGCCGACCGCCGTCGTGTAGACGCCGTCGAGCGCCCAGAACAGCCGCTCCGCCCCCCAGAAGCAGCCGAGCGCGAAGTAGGCGACCTCGATCCCCTGCGGGAACGGCGGCTTGATCGGAGTGCCGAGCACCGCCTGGGTGTCGGGGACCTCGAAGGCGGGCTCGCTGCGGCCGGGCAGCGCCTCCTCCGGCGCGGGTATCCGGGTCTTCTCGGGATTCAGCATCGTCATCAGCTTTCCAAGTCGGTTCATCTCGTTTCCTCCTCCCACTGAGGCTACGGCAGAGGTCCAGCGCGATACGGTCTCCGCGTGGGTTGCCTCCTCGTCCTCTTCGCCTTCATCTCGCCGCGGCTGGCGCTGTTCGCGCTGTTCCTGTTCAGCGACCTGCTGAGCCGCGCCTTCGACAGCTGGTTCCTGCCGCTCCTCGGCTTCTTCCTGCTGCCCTGGACGACGCTCGCCTACGCGGTGATGTGGAGCAGCTCCAACCGCGTCGAGGGCTTCGAGTGGTTCATCGTCATCCTCGCCTTCGTGATCGACCTCGGCTCCTACGCGAACCGCGACCGCGCCCGCCGTTCCGCCTGAGCCCGCCCAGCCCGGCGCACCGCCAGCGCTATGACGCCTGCGGGTACGAGAGCCGGATGTGGCGCTTGGAGAGCGCGACGAAGGGACGCTGGCTGACCGTGCCGTCGATCAGCGAGGTGATCTCGACGTTGGTCAGCAGGACGAATTCGAGGTCAGCGCGGTTGATCGAGTCCGAGAACCGGCTCTGGTAGCCGGTCGGGGGCAGGGTGACGTCGCCGACGACGAGCTGCCGGTCGGTTTCGAAGACGGCGCGTTCGACGCGGCGCTCGATGTTCTCTCCCTGGTCCATCTGCCGCCCCTATCGGCTCGAATGCCACTGGACCGCACCGGACAAACGTCCGCTGCATCCGATCCATCGCGCCAATCGCGCATATAGCCGCCATCCCGGGCGTTCGGCCGGGATAGGCGTCCAACGGGGGCCGATGAAAGTCGGGGCGCCCGGATTCGAACCGAGGACCTCGGCCACCCAAAGGCCGCGCGCTACCAGGCTGCGCCACGCCCCGACCGGCCCAGTCTAAAGCGGTCCCGAGCGAGCGCGTTAGGCGCGGTGAAGATCACCCGCTAGCGTTGGCGGCGATGGCGGACGTCCAGCCCTTCCAGGCGCTGCACTACGACCTCTACAAGGTCGGCTCGCTGGACGCCGTCGCCGCCCCGCCCTATGACGTGATCGACGCCGCCGGCCGGGTGGCGCTGCTGGAGCGCTCGCCCTACAACGCGGTCGCGATCGACCTGCCAAAGCCGTTCGACCCCGCCGACCCGGCGAGCGAACCCAGCGACGATCCCTACGAGGGGGCGGCGCGGACGATCGACGCCTGGCGCGCCGACGGTGCGCTGGTCGCCGACGAGGAGCCCTCGGTCTGGGCGCTGACCCAGGACTACACCGCTCCCGACGGCTCCAGCCACAGCCGCCACGGCATCCTCGCCCGGGTGCGGGTGGAGGACTACGAGAGCGGCGGCATCCGCCCCCACGAGCGCACCCATCCCGGGCCGCTGCTGGATCGGCTCGAGCTGACCCGAGCCACCGGCCACAACCTCTCCCCGATCTTCTCGCTCAGCACCGCCGATGCCTGGCCGCTGGTCGAGCCGGCGCTCGCGGCCGAGCCCTGGGGGGAGGCGACGGACGAAAGCGGCACCGTCAACCGGGTCTGGCAGGTGACCGACCCAGCCGTCCACGCCGCCGTCTCCGAGCGCCTCGCCGGCGCCGAACTGCTGATCGCCGACGGCCACCACCGCTACGAGACCGCCCGCGCCTACCGCGACGAGATCGGCGGCGAGGGCCCGCACAACTACACGCTGATGGCGCTGACCGGACTGGACGACCCCGGCCTCACCGTCTTCCCCACCCACCGCCTGCTCTCCGGCTTCGCCGCCGACCCCGAGCGCCGGCGCCGCCTCGGCAGCGGCCTGCGCGAGCTCTTCGAGGTGAACGAGGTCGACCGCGATGAGATCGATCCCGGCGCCGAGGACGGCGTCGGCGTCTTCGGCCTCTACGACAACTTCCACGAGCAGGCCTACCGGCTGCGGCTGAAGGACACCGAGGAGCTCGACCGCCGGCTGGCGGGCAAGCCCGAGTCCTACCGCCGCCTCGACTCGGCGATCCTCGAGACGCTGGTCCTCAAGGGGCTGGCGGGGATGAGCGACGAGGACATCGACGAGCGGCGCGGCCTCGAGTACGCCAAGAGCGTCCCCGACGCGCTGGCCATGGTCGATGGCGGCGGCTTCGACGTCGCCTTCATCCAGCGCCCGGTCCCGGTCGAGCAGGTCAAAGCCGTCGCCGAGACCGACGCCAACATGCCGCCGAAGTCGACCTACTTCTTCCCCAAGGTGATGACCGGCTTCGCCTTCAACCCGGTCGCCTGAGCGCCGCCGCGTAGGATCGCCCCGTGGTCAAGATCTACACGAAGAAGGGCGACGACGGCAGCACCTCGCTCTGGTACGGCGGCCGCGTCCCCAAGCACCACGGCCGCACCGAGGCCTACGGCTCGCTCGACGAGGCCTGCTCGCTGCTCGGCGTCGCCCGCGCCCTCTGCGGGCCGGAGCAGGCGGAGCTGGCCGCCGACATCCTCCGCCTCCAGGACGACCTCTTCGTCGCCGGCGCCGAACTGGCGACCGCGCCGCAGGCGGCCGCGCGGCTCGAAGACGGGGTCAGCCGCGTCACCGAGCCGATGGTCACCGAGTTGGAGCGCTTGATCGACCGCTACATGGACGAGGTTCAGCTGCCGCCGAAGTTCGTCATCCCCGGCGGCAACCAGCTCTCGGCCCAGCTCGACGTCGCCCGCACGGTGATCCGCCGTGCCGAGCGCCACATCTCCGCCCTCGGCGAGGCCGGCGAGCTCAACGGCGAGACCGTGATCCACTTCGTCAACCGCGCCTCCGACCTCGCCTACGCGATGGCCCGCTGGGCCGACGTCGACGACCCGGCCCTGTTCGAGGGCCGCGGCAAGGGCTGACGTCGTGCGGGTCGTCGCTCGCCGGCTCGACGGCTTCGCCCACGAGGTCGAGCTGGAGGGCGGGCACAGCCTCGTCGTCGACGAGCCGCCCGACCGCGGCGGCACCGACACCGGCCCCCGCCCGACCCAGCTGCTGGCCGCCAGCCTCGCCGGCTGCACCGCGATCACGATCGAGATGTACGCCGACCGCAAAGGCTGGGATGTCGGCGCGGTCGAGGTCGAGGTCGACGTCGCCTACGACGGCCACGTGCCCTCCACCTACGCGGTGGCGCTGAAGCTGCCCCGGGAGCTCAGCGAGGAGCAGCGCCAGCTGCTGCTCAGGGTCGCCGCCAAATGCCCGGTCCACAAGGTCCTCGTCGGCGAAGCGACCGTGACCGTCGCCGAGCGACTCGAGGCCCTCTAGTGGACCTCGGCCTCAGCGGGCGCAGCTGCGCGGTCACCGGCGCCAGCCGCGGGATCGGCGCCGAGACCGCGCGTCAGCTCTGCGCCGAGGGCGCCAGCGTGCTGCTGATCGCGCGCGGCGAGGAACGGCTGCGCGAGGTCCAGGAAGAGGCGCTCGGGGCCGGAGCCAGGGCCGGCGGCCGCGCCGCCGTGCTCGCCCTCGACGTCACCCTCGCCGACGCCGGCGAGCGCATCCTCGCCACCGCCAACGAGTACTTCGGCGGCCTCGACGTGCTCGTCAACAACGCCGGCGCCGCCAGCTGGCGGGACCTCGACGACGTCCCCGACGAGGATTGGCGCGCCCAGTACGAGCTCAACGTGATGGCGCCGCTGCGGGCGATGCGGGCCGCCGTCCCGGCGATGGCCGAGCGCGGCTGGGGCCGCGTCGTCAACGTCTGCTCGACCGCCGGCAAGCGCCCCTCCGCGGCGATGCCCGAGTACTCGGTCGCCAAGGCGGCCGAGCTCTCGCTCTCGCGCCTCTTCGCCGACCGCTACGCCAAGTCCGGCGTCCTCGTCAACGCGATCTGCCCCGGCCCGGCCGAATCCGAGATGTGGATGGACCCGGGCGGCCTGCTCGACCAGTCGCAGGCGATGAGCGGCACCGCCAGCCGCGAGGAGGCACTGGCCGAAGCCGGCGCCAAGCGCCCGATCGGCCGCCTCGCCGACCCGGCCGAGATCGCCAGCGCGATCGTCTTCCTCTGCTCCGACCGCGCCTCCTATGTGAGCGGCGCCGCTTGGTCCGTCGACGGCGGCACCGTCCAAGTCATCATCTGAGACGGCTGCAAACCGGCGCCTGGGGGCGTCCTCGGTCGGTCGGTTTGGTCACGCACGGAGTGCGCTCCCTGCACCCTCCCTCCCTGCGTCCTACCCAGGCTTGGTTTTCGCCGTCTCAGTCGGAGATGATTGGAAGATGAATGACCTGAAGTCGCTTCTATTGACCCCTGACGACGCGGCCGCGATGGAGGCACGCGGCGGCACCGAGGCCGCCGTGCTGCTACCGCTCTACGGCTGGCCCGAGCAGCCGGGGCTGATCTTCACCGAGCGCCGGGCGGACATGCGCCGGCACGCCGGCGAGATCTCGTTTCCCGGTGGGCGCAAGGACGAGATCGACGCCGACCTGGCGACGACTGCCCTGCGCGAGGCCCAAGAGGAGATCGCCCTCGAGCCGGCCCGGGTCGAGCTGGTCGGCGCCCTGCCGCCGGTCTCGACCTTCGTCACCAACTACTGCGTCCACCCCTTCGTCGGCCTCGTCGCCCACCCGGCCGAGCTGGGCCTGGCGCCCAACCCGACCGAGGTCGAGACCGTGCTCACCTTCTCGTTGCAGGTGCTGCGCGAGAGCTATGAGATGCGCCGCCTGGTCCGTCGCGGCGTCCCCATCCGCACCCCCACTTATGAGGTGGATGGGCAGCTGATCTGGGGAGCCACCGCGCGGATCCTCGGCGACCTGCTGGATCGGGTCTGAGGCGCCGTAACCAAGCCTGGCCAGGACGCAGGGAGCGAGACAAGGGGAGCGCACATCAGTGCGTGACCCGCAGGCGAGCGACCGAGGACACCGCCAGGCGCCGGTTACGGCGCCTCAGACGGCTGCGGGACGATGCGGATGTAGGGCCGCGGCTCCTCCCAGCCCTCCGGGTAGATCTCCTTCGCCTGGTCGTTGGAGACCGAGCCGGAGATGATTACGTCCTCGCCCCGCTGCCACTGGGCCGGGGTCGCGACTTTGTGGTTGGCGGTGAGTTGCAGCGAATCGATCACCCGCAGCACCTCGTCGAAGTTGCGGCCGGTCGTCATCGGATAGACGAGGATGAGCTTGACTTTCTTGTCGGGGCCGATGACGAAGACGTTGCGCACGGTCTGGTTGTCGGCCGGCGTGCGGTCCGCGGCGTCGCCGGAGACATCGCCCGCCAGCATCCCGTACCTCTTCGAGACCTCGAAGTCGGCGTCGCTGATGATCGGGTAGTTCGGTGCCGTCCCCTGGGTCTCCTCGATGTCCTTCGCCCAGTCCTGGTGCTTGTCGAGCGGGTCCACCGAGAGGCCGATGATCTTCACGCCGCGCTTCGCGAACTCGGGCTCGATGCTCGCCATGTAGCCGAGCTCGGTCGTGCAGACCGGGGTGAAGTCTTTCGGGTGGGAGAAGAGGACCGCCCAGGAGTCCCCGATCCAGTCGTGGAACTTGATCCGGCCCTCGGTCGTGTCGGCCTCGAAATCCGGTGCTACGTCGCCAAGCTGTAAGGCCATCGAATCGTTCCTCTCATGAGTCAGTCAGTTATTACCTGAATTCCCATCCGAGTTTAGCTATTTGACTCCGCGGGCCGGCGAGACCAGGCCCAGAGCCAAGTTCGCCATTCCCTGAGACCACTCGGCCGAGTCATTCGATTCAGTGACGACGACCTCCGCAGGGATTCGCCAGGTCCGCGACGCGGTCACGACGATCTCCGCGCCGCCGGCGAGAACGGCGCCGTCAGCGCTCCCCACCGCCTCGTAGACCAAGCCCCGAACCGGCGTGTCGACGACCTTTTCCAGCAGTCGCTCCAAGCGTGGCCCATGGATCGCCGCGACCGCTTCGGAATCCCCGTCGGCCGAGCCGAGCAGGTGAAAGACGACGGCGACGTCGCCGACCAGCTCCAGCACCGTCCCGACCCGGTCGGGATCCGCGAGCGCCGGTTCGATCCCCGCCGCCTCGATCGCCGCCAGCCCCTCGGCCCGGCGGCTGGTCCCACGCACCGCCCAACCCGCGGCGAGCAACCTCTCCCCCAACTCCCTGCCGCGACAACCGCAGCCGATGATCAGCGCCCGCGCCAAGGGGTCAGGCGGCGTCGCGCTCGGCGGTCGCGCCTGGACCAGGGGCCTCAATCGCCATCGGCCGAGTCTAGTCGCAGGCCGCGCCCGTACGCGCCGGTCGGGAGAGAGGCCGGTCTCACCCAATCCGGAGACCGGCCCCCTGCCCTCGCCCTTTTAGGAGGTCTTCTGAATCGAGATCATAGGAGCCGTCTGCTCGACGCTAGCAACCTTCATCCGTACACCCCCTCCCATTGCTCGGATGCGTATATGGATGTGACCCCTAGAACGCTGGAATTGATTCCAGCAATGGGATCAAATCCGGCATAAAGTCTCCTCAGCGATCAGAAAGTGCCCTACGATCCGGCGATGCAGCGCACTCAATAGGAGGAAGAAGATGGGATCGGTAAAGCAGACCGGAGCACTTAACTCCACCCTCGGAGCAATAGTCGCCCATCCGCTGCGCACCCGGTGCCTCACTGTTCTCAGCGATCGCACCGCGAGCCCTAACGAACTTGCGCGCGAGCTCGGGGAGGACGTCGGCAACGTCTCCTACCACGTAAAGCAGCTGCTCAAGATGGAAGCAATCGAGCTCGTCCGCGAACGGCCAGTGCGCGGGGCGGTTGAGCACTTTTACCGGGCGATCAGGCGGCCGGTACTCAGCTATGAGGAGAACCTCGACCTCAGCGTCGAGGAGCGTATGCGGTTCTCGAGACTGGTTCTCCAGTTTTCAGTTGCCGATGCCGCCGCCGCGATCGACTCAGGCAGCCTTGGACAGCGTGCCGATCACCACCTCACCAGGCTGCCCGTCCAGATCGACGAGGAGGGTTGGCGGGAACTCAGCGATCTCCATAAGGAGATGCTTCAGCGGGCGGTGGAGGTCGAGGCGGCGAGCGCCGAGCGCGCGAGTAGAGATCCCGACTCGGCCACTATCACTGCCAGAGTGATCTCGATGTTCTTCGAGATGCCGCCACGCGAGAAAAGCTAAGCCGACCCGAACGGCCCGCGGCCGCGCAATCGCAGCCGCTCGTCTTCGGCGACCTTCTTCTGCAGCTCCGCCTCGGTCAGCTCCGGCGCTCCGCGGCGGCGGCGCATCTCGTTCTGCGCCTCCATCATCTGGCGGATGTCGTCGATTTCGTTCTGGGCCTCAACCTCGGGCGAACGGGTCGGCTTCCAGTCGATGAGATCGGCGCTGGTTCCCGGGTAGAAGTGGCCGACGAAGACCAGCACGCCGATCATGAACGCCAGTAATGCGAGGGTTCCGAGAATGTAGGGCACCCCATGAGGATACGGTTCCTCTGATGCCCGAGGCATATGTAATGGAGGCCCTGCGGACGCCGATCGGCGCCTATCGCGGCGCCCTTTCCGGCGTCCGCCCCGATGATCTCGCCGCCCACACGATCGCGGCCGTGGTCGAGCGCACCGGCATCGACCCCGAGCGCATCGTCGACGTCTACCTCGGCGCCGCCAACCAGTCGGGCGAGGACAACCGCGACGTCGCCCGGATGGCGGCCCTGCTCGCCGGCCTCCCGCACAGCGTCCCGGGCGCCACCGTCAACCGCCTCTGTGCCTCCGGCCTGGAGGCGATCAACGCCGCCTCCCGCGCGGTCAAGCTCGGCGAGGGCGACTTCTATCTCGCCGGCGGGGTCGAGTCGATGAGCCGCGCCCCCTGGGTCGTCGAGAAGCCCGAGCGCGCGCTCCCCCGTGGTCCGCAGACGATGCGCGACACGACCCTCGGCTGGCGCATGGTCAACCCGCGCATGGTCGAGCTCGGCGTCTCGACCGAGTCGATGGGCGAGACCGGCGAGAACGTCGCCGAGCACTACGGGATCAGCCGCGAGGATCAGGATGCCTTCGCCCTGCGCAGCCACCAGCGCGCGGTCGCCGCCACCGAGGCCGGCTGGCTGGCCGAGGAGATCGTCCCGCTCGAGGCGCCGCGGGGTCGCGAGACGGTCCTGGTCGAGGCCGACGAGGGGCCGCGTCCCGACGCGTCGCTGGAGCAGCTCACCAAGCTGCGCCCGGTCTTCCGCGAGGGCGGCACGGTCACCGCCGGCAACGCCTCGACCCTCAACGACGGGGCCGCCTGCCTGCTGATCGCCTCCGAGCAGGGCGCCGGGGCGCTCGGCGCCGAGCCGCTCGCCCGCGTCGTCGCCACCGGCGTCGCCGGCGTCGACCCCGCCTACATGGGCATCGGCCCGGTCGAGGCGATCCCCCGCGCTCTCGCCGCCGCCGGCCTCAGCCTCGACCAGATCGACCTGATCGAGCTCAACGAGGCCTTCGCCTCCCAGGTCCTTGCCAGCGCCCGCGAGCTCGGCATCGAGGAGGAGCGGCTCAACGTCAACGGCGGCGCGATCGCCCTCGGCCACCCCCTCGGCTGCTCCGGCGCCCGTCTCAGCGGCACCCTGATCAGGGAGCTGCGCCGCCGCGACGGCAAGTACGGCATCGCCACGCTGTGCGTCGGCGTCGGCCAGGGGCTGGCGACCGTGTTCGAAGCTCTCTAGGGCGACTGAACGCTCAACAACCACTAGCCTCCACTGGGGATGATGCTTCGGGAGATCTCCATGGGACGAAGGTCAGCGGCGCTGGGGGTGCTCTGCGCGCTTCTCGCCGCCGCGGTGGCACCCACCGCGGCAACGGCTGCCCCCGGGGCCCAGGCCTCGATCATCCGCGGCGACGTCGCCGCGATCGCCGACTTCCCCTCTCTCGCCTTCATCGCCGCCCAGACCGGCACGGACCAGGGCTTCGCCTGCACTGGAACGGTGATCGCCCCGCGGGTGGTCCTGACCGCGGCGCACTGCGTCGAGGATCTTCACTTCGGCGGCTTCACCGCGGCGACCGACTACAAAGTCGCGACCGGCCGCGCCAACTTCCGCCTCGACCAAACCGGAGAGGTCCTGCGGGTCAGCAGCACCCACGTCTTTCCCGGCTTCGACCCCGGGACCACCCGCAGGGATGCCGCCCTGCTGATCTTGGCGAGCCCCACCACCGCGCCGCCGATGCCGCTGGCGGGGGCCGCCGACAGCGCCCTCTACGCCGGCGGCGCACCCGTGCTCCTGGCCGGCTGGGGCCTGACCAGCGCCAACGCCCGCTCGGCGCCGGACGCCCTGCACTCGACCTCCAACGTCGTCCTCAGCCCAGCCGCCTGCGAGGCACGCATCCCGCGCTTCTATCCGCCTTATTCCAGCGCCCAGCAGATGTGCACCACCGACCCCCCGGACAAGACGAACGGCGGCTGCTTCGGCGACAGCGGCGGCCCGGCGATCGCCCACCGGGCCGACGGCTCGCCCGTGCAGATCGGGGTCGTCAGCACCGGTGGCCCGAAATGCAGCACCAAGCTCCCCAACATCTTCACCCGCGTCGACCGCGTCTCCGCCTGGGCCTCGGAATGGGTCGCCGCGACCGAACTCGGTGCCCCGCCGCCCGGCTTGAAAGCGAAGCTGCCGTCGATGAGCAGGGAAAGCGCCCAGGGCCTGGTCGGCGGATTGCTGAGCGCCAGGTTCGGCCAGCTCTTCACGGGGGCCAGGGAAGTGCGCGGCGAATGCCGCCGACTCGGGCCGGCACAGCAGAAGTGCGAACTGCTCTGGCGCTTCGGGCCGAAACTGTACTTCGGCACCGTGACCGTCTTCTACGCGCTCCAGCAGAACGCCGTTGCCTGGGGCAACAGCTACGTGGTCGAACGGGGCAGCATCCGTTGCCTGCGGAGCGCTCGCAGTCGCAGCTGTCCGGTCGAAACCAGACGCGGGTAGCTGCGCAGCCGTCTCAGGTAGCCTCGCCAGCGGTGACTTCGGGCTTCACAGAGCTGGCCAGCGTCGACGGGACCGTGACTCCGACCGGCGCGGCGATGGTGCCGATGAAGGACGACGGCCTCTACCGCGGCGACGGGGCCTTCGAGGTGATCCGCCTCTACGACGGCAAGCCGTTCGCGCTGGTCGACCACCTCGACCGGCTCGGCCGCTCCGCCGCCGCGATCGAGCTCGAGTTCGACCGCGCGGCGCTGGAGGCGGAGATCGCTTCGCTGCTCGACCAGGCCGGCCCGGTCGACGGGCAGCTGCGGCTGATCGTCACCCGCGGCGGCCGCCGCATCGCCGCGGTGGAGCCGATCCCAAACCACGCCGAGTCGCTCACGCTGGCGACCGTCACTTACACCCCGTCCATCATTTTGAATGGGGTCAAGTCACTCTCCTACGCCGCCAACATGCAGGCCAGCCGCTTGGCCAAAGGCCGCGATGCCGACGAGGCGGTGCTGGTGCGGCCCGACGGCACGGTGCTGGAGCCGCCGACCTCGGCGATCTTCTGGGTCTCCGCCGACGGCGAGCTGCGGACGCCGGCGCTCGACGACGGAGTGCTGGAGTCGATCACCCGCAACCGCCTGATCAAGGCGCTCGACGTCGCCGAGGGCAGCTGGAACGTCGACGACCTGCGTGCCGCCAGCGAGGCCTTCCTCGCCTCGACCACGCGCGAGATCCAGGCCGTCGCCGCGATCGACGGCGCCGACCTTGCAGCCGCCCCCGGACCGCGCACCGAGGAGGCCCAGCAGGCCTTCGCCGAGACCCTCGGCCGCGAGCTTCGAGGGCTCCAATGAACAGCAATCCGAACTGCATCAAATTTCCGGCCCCCCAGCCCGGAAATTTGATGCAGAACGCCAGAAAGCAGAGGTAGCGGTGGACTTCCAGCTGAGCGACGAGCAGCGACTGATCTCCGATGCGGCGCGCGAATTCGCCGACAGGGAGATCGAGCCGCGGGTCAAAGAGAACGACCGCGCCGCCCGTTTCGACCGTGAGCTGGCCAGCAAGCTGGGCGAGGTCGGCTACCTCGGCGCCCCGGTCTCCGAGCAGTACGGCGGCCGCGGCCTCGACTACATCGGCTACGGCCTGATCGTCGAGCAGGTCGGCCGCGCCGACTCCTCCGCCCGCACCGTCGTCTCCGTCCAGACCTCCCTCGTCGCCGGCTCGATCGAGCGCTGGGGCACCGAGGAGCAGAAGCAGCGGTGGCTGCCGCGGCTCTGCTCGGGCGAGGCGCTGGGCTGCTTCGGCCTGACCGAGCCCGACACCGGCACCGACGCCGCCAACCTCCGCACCCGCGCCACCAAGACCGACTCCGGCTGGTCGATCAGCGGCCAGAAGATGTGGATCTCGCTCGGCAACTTCTCCGAGGTCGCATTGATCTTCGCTCAGACCGACCCGGCCAAGAAGCACAAGGGCCTGGCCTGCTTCCTCGTCCCGACCGCCAGCGAGGGCTTCTCGACCCAGGAGATCCACGGCAAGCTCGGGCTGCGCTCCTCCGACACCGCCTCGCTCGCGCTCGACGAGGTCGAGGTCGGCGAGGACGCGATGCTCGGCGAGATCGGCGACGGCTTCAAGGTCGCGATGAGCGCCCTCGACAACGGCCGCTACAGCGTCGCCGCCGGCTGCGTCGGCATCTGCGACGGCTGCGTCGACGCCTCCGTCAAGTACGCCCAGGAGCGCAAGCAGTTCGGCGTTCCCCTGGCCCGCTTCCAGCTGGTCCAGGAGATGATCGCCGACATGATCCTCAAGCGCGACGCCAGCCGCATGCTGGTCTACCGCGCCGGCGCGCTCAAGGACGAAGGCAAGCCGAACACGACCGAGACCTCGGTCGCCAAGCTCTACGCGACCGAGTCGGCGGTCGAATGCGCCAACCTGGCGATCCAGGTCCACGGCGGCGCCGGCTACGTCGACGACTACCCGGTCGAGCGCTACCTGCGCGACGCCCGCGTCACCACCCTGTACGAGGGCACCTCGCAGATCCAGAAGCTGATCATCGGCCGCGCCGCGACGGGGATCAACGCGATGCTGCCCTTCGAGGAGAGCTGAGCGCCGCCTTGGCGGAGATCCTCGAGACCAGCGTCGACGAGGCTCACGTCGGACTGTTGCGCCTCAACAGCCCCGAGACGCGCAACGCCCTCTCGGCGGAGATGAAGAGCCGGCTCCTGAACGAGCTGCGGCGACTTGACTCCGACCCGGGGATCCACTGCCTGGTGATCGCCGGCTCCGACCAGATCTTCGCCGCCGGCGCCGACATCAGGGCGCTGGCGAAACGCGGCATCGGCGCCCCCTCCGATCCCGAGGGCGCCGCCTTTTGGACCGACCTGGAGACAATCGAGACGCCGCTGGTGGCGGCGGTGTCCGGCTATGCGCTCGGCGGCGGCTGCGAGCTGGCGCTGGCCTGCGACATGATCGTCGCCGACCGCGAGGCCCGCTTCGGCCTGCCCGAGGTGACGCTGGGGATCATCCCCGGCGGCGGCGGCACCCAGCGCCTGACCCGGACGCTCGGCAAGCAGCGGGCGATGGAGTACATCCTGACCGGGCGCCGCTTCGACGCCGAGATGGCCGAGAGCTGGGGGCTGGTCAACCAGACCAGCCGCAAGGGCGCCTGGCTGAGCGACGCGATCGAGCTCGCCCGCACCGTCGCCGCCCGGCCGCCGATCGCGACCCGGCTCGCCAAGCGCGCCGTCCTCAACGCCGAGGAGACGGGGATGAGCGCCGGGCTCGAAGCCGAGCGCCGCCTCTTCGACCAGGCGATGGCGACC
The DNA here is from genome assembly GCA_049790835.1 of Solirubrobacterales bacterium. Classification (GTDB taxonomy): domain Bacteria; phylum Actinomycetota; class Thermoleophilia; order Solirubrobacterales; family 70-9; genus VAYN01. Next base: position 27,818 of record JBAQZI010000223.1, on the reverse strand, counting down.
GAGGACCGGGTCGAGGGCATGCAGGCCTTCATCGAGAAGCGCGAGCCGAACTTCAAGGGCCGGTGACGGTCACCCGCATCGGCATCCTCGGCGCCGGCACGATGGGCCGGGGCATCGCCCAGGTCGCGGCCCTGGGCGGCTTCGAGACCCGTCTCTACGACGCCTTCCCGGAGGCCGCCGAAAGCGCCGCGGTGAAGCTGCGCGAGGCACTGGCCAGGGGCGCCTCACGGGGCCGCTGGAGCGACGTAGAGGCGGACGCGGCCTCGAACAGGATCGGTCCGGCACTGGTGATCGACGAGCTCGGCGGCTGCGAGCTGCTGATCGAGGCGGCGCCCGAGGACCTCGAGCTGAAGCAGAAGCTGCTCGCCAGGGCGGCGGCCGTCTGCGGCCCGGAGACGATCCTCGCCAGCAACACCTCCTCGCTGCGCGTCTCCGACATCGCCGCCGGCGTGCCACGTCCCGAGTGCATGGTGGGCATGCACTTCTTCAACCCGCCGGTGCTGATGAAGCTGGTCGAGGTCGTCGCCGCCGAGCGCTCCTCGGCGCGGGCGCTGACGGCGACGACCGAAGTGGCGGTGGCGATGGGCCGGACGCCAATTCGCGCCAAGGACACTCCCGGCTTCGTCGCCAACCGGCTCGCCCGCCCCTTCTCATTGGAGTCGCTGCGGATCCTCAGCGACGGCGTCGCCGACGCCGCCACGATCGACCGCGTCGTCCGCCTCGGCGGCGGCTTCCGCATGGGTCCCTTCGAGCTGATCGACCTGATCGGCCTCGACGTCAACCTGACGATCGCCCGCTCCTTCTTCGCCCAGGGCGGCCAGCCCGAGCGCTGGCGCCCCAGCCCGATCCAGGAACGGCTGGTCGAGGAAGGCAAGCTCGGCCGCAAGAGCAGCCAGGGCTACTACCCCTACGGCGACGGGGTCGCCCGCGCTCCCGATCCTGAGCTCGGCATCTCCGCGCCGACCCTCGACCCCGAGCAGCTGGCGAAGATCGACCCGGCGGCGCCAGAGATCCTGCCCCGGCTCTTCGCCCAGATCGCGAACGAGGCCGCCTTCGCGCGCGAGGAAGAGGTCGCCTCAGCCGACGACATGGACACCGCGACCCGGCTCGGCCTCAACTGGCCACTGGGCCCGCTCGACATCACCCGTCTGATCGGCCCGGCGCGCGCGGTCGAGCTGCTGCGTGAATTGGAGGCCAAGCACGGAGCCGCCTACCGCCCGGCGCCGCGACTGCTCGCCGAGGCAGAGGCGGGCCAGCCATGAGCTCGGTCCGCCGCATCAGCGGTCGAGCGCGGCTACCTGCGCCGAGGCCCAGCCGCGCGTCTGCGGTTGTACGTCCTATAGACGTACTGGAGCAGACGCGTCACTCGGCGCGCAGCTCGAACATCAGCTCATCGACATAGCACCAGCTCCAGGTCTCGCCGGGCTCGGCCGAGCGGATGATCGGGTGGCGGGTCTCCCTGTAGTGCGCGGTGGCGTGCTTGCCGATCGAGTTGTCGCAGCAGCCGATGTGGCCGCAGCTCTGGCACATCCGCAGATGCACCCACCCCATCCCCAGGGCAAGGCACTCCTCGCAGCCCTCGATCTCGTCGGAGAGGTCGAGGATCTCAACCGAGTCGAGATGAGCGCACTCGGGCATCAGAGGACGAAGAGTAGACCCCAGACGACCGCGGCCAACACGGCCACGGCGATGATCCGCACCCCGGCTTCGCGATCTTTCCGCATCTCGACGAAGCCGAGCAGGATCCCCACCGGCGGCAGCAGCACCGCGAGGATGAACGGGAAGTATTCGGTCAGGCGCTCGCCCACTATGGAGCGATCTCGATCGGCTCGCCGCCGGGCATCCAGTGAGCCTCGACCGGGGGCGGGCTGTCGCGCAGGTAGCGCTCGGCGTCGAGGGCGCCCATGCAGCCGGTGCCGGCGGCGGTGACCGCCTGGCGGTAGGTGTGGTCGACGACGTCGCCGACGGCGAGGACGCCGGCCAGGTTGGTCCTGGTCGAGCCCGGCTCGGTGACGATGTAGCCGTCCTCGTCGGTATCGACCTGGTCGCTGACGATCTCCGATTTGGGGATGTGGCCGATCGCGACGAAGGCGCCGTTGGCCTCGATCTCCTCCTGCTCGCCGGTCTCGGCGTGGCGCAGGCGGATCCGCTCCAGCTTGCCGTCCTCGCCGGCAAGGAACTCCTCCGGCACGAACGGCGTCTTCAGCTCGATGTTGTCCTGCGCGCGGGCGCGCTCGAACATGATCTTGGAGGCGCGGAACTCGTCGCGGCGGTTGACGATGGTCAGCTTGCTGGCGTACTTGGAGATGAAGATCGAGTCCTCCATCGCCGAGTCGCCGCCGCCGATCACGATCACCGGCTGGTCTTTGAAGAAGGCGCCGTCGCAGACGCCGCAGGTGGAGACGCCGCGTCCGCCCAGCTCCATCTCGCCGGGCAGGCCGAGCCGTTTCGGCTCCGCCCCCATCGCCAGGATCACCGTCTTGGCCCGGTGCTCCTCGTCGCCGAGGAAGACCTTCTGGACGCCGCCGTCGGAGAGCTCGACGCGGTCGACGTCGTCGGTGACGAAGCGGGTCCCGAAGCGCTCGGCCTGAGCGCGGAACTGGCTCATCATCTCCGGGCCCATGATCCCGTCGGGGTAGCCCGGATAGTTCTCGACGTCGGTCGTGTTCTGCAGCTGGCCGCCCCACTGGAACCCCTCGAAGACGAGCGGCTCGAGGTTGGCGCGGGCCGTGTAGAGCGCCGCCGTGTAGCCGGCAGGCCCGCCGCCGATGATGATCACGTTCTCGATTTTCTTCGTCTCAGCCATATTTCGCCGCCTGGAGTCTATTACTTTACTTTTTATAGTAACCCCCTCGGCGGCCCATCGCAAATCCGCCGACGGGCAGCTCCAGGTCCGATTCCGCGTTGCCGCCGCGAGTTACCGGCAGCCCCTCCGTCTCCCAGCGATGGACGGTTTTGCGGAGCTGGAAGAAGGCGATTATGCCGACCGGGATCGGCATCCAGAAGGCGACGAGCCGGAAGACCAGGATCGCCGGGAAGACGGTCTCCTCCGGAATGCCGAAGAGGACGAAGGCGCCGATCATCCCGGCGTCGACCGCGCCGACCCCGGCCGGCGCCAGCGGGAAGAGGTTGGCGACCATGCCGAGGAAGAACCCCTGCACCACCACCGCCAGCGGCACGTGCACGCCGAAGGCGTGAAAGGACGCCCACAGCACCCCGATGCTCGCGGCCCAGTAACCGGCTGCGCCGAGCACGGCGAGGCCGCCGTGTGAGGGATGGGCGAAGAGCCCAAGCACGAAGCGGAACCCCTCCCCCACGGTCGCCGGCACTTTCGCGGCGCTCTTGAGGAGCGCCCTCGCACGCTCATGGTGCGCGTAAGGGGCGAGCCGCCGCTCGAGGTCGGGCGGGATCAGGGCCACGAGGATGCCGATCACGAGTAGCAGCCCGGCCACCCCGGCGGGCACGATCGTCAGCTCGACCGAGTCCTCGCCGTTGAGCACCCCGGTCCGCAGCAAGACTCCGAAGACGATCAGGGCCAGCGGGTAGAAGGCGTAGTTGAGAACCATGAAGGCGACCATCCGCCTGGCGACGTCGCGTCGCCCCATGCCCGCCTTGCGCAGGGCCCAGTAGGTGAGGGCGATGCCGCCCGCCCCGCCGGCGGAGAAGAGCCGCGTTGCCGCCAGCCCCGCCATGTTGACCTCGTAGGTCTCGCTCCAGCGCAACCGCAACGCGTCGCCGCCGACGACGGCTTTGAAGAGGGCGATGTAGGTCCCGAAGGCGAGGACGTTGAAGCCGATCGCGACCGCGATCCAGAGCGGCTCCGCCTCGTCGAGCCGGCTGAACCCGCTGCCGAGCCCGACCAGCTTCGGGAAGAGGAAATAGATGCAGCCGAGCAAGAACAGGACGACGAGAACCGTCTGCACCAGCCGCCGGGTGGTGAACAGCGGCATCTCGACGGCTTGGCTGCCGTTCGCCGGGTCCTCTCCAGACACCCCCAGGACGCTACCCGCTCGCCAGGCGCTCCAGTCGCCGCAGGCCGCGATTGACGCCGTGCACGAGCGGCTCGGCCAGCGGCTCGCCACGCCTGACCACGGCTACCAACGCCGCCCCGGCGAGAAGATCGGTGACGTAGTGCTCGCCGAGGTAGACGAGGGCGAAGCCGAGCGTCCCGGCGTAGGTCCAGCCGATCGCCCCCTCGACCTTGCCGGCTTCACCCAGCGCCAGCGCCGCGACCAGCGCGGTGGCGAAATGGAGCGAGGGCATCGCCGCCCAGGGGTTGCCGCCGAGCGCGTCGTACATCTTCGGCCAGGCCGAGCCCCAGGTGTCTTCGCCGACCTCGACCATGATCCGCCGCACCTCTTCGCCGGTCAGGCCCTGCTCCGAGGACCACCAGGGGGGCGCCGTGGGCACCGCGAAGTAGACGGCGCAGCCGATGTCGAAGACAGCGGCCATCTGACGGGCGGCACGTGGGAAGCGCTCGTTGTCGCGGACCAGGATCAGGGCCAGGGCCACGTAGGGCTCGAGGAACCAGACCCAGTGGGTCCAGGTGAGGACCTTGTTGACGAGGCCGACCCGCGGCAGCTCCGCCAGGCGGTGCTGCAGGCGGGTGTTCGGCAGCTGGCCGCCGCCGAGGGCGCGGTCGCTGACGATCGGGTAGCGGCTGCGGAGGCGGGCGCGCAAGCGCGCGGGATCGTCGAAGGGGATCTCGTGGACCATGATGAAGGCCCACATCTGCATCGCGTAAAGGACGACGTCGCGCTTCTTGGAACGGGGGTAGAGGACGGCGAGCGCCAGCGGCCCGCCGGCGCAGGCGACGACGGTGACCGGTGCCGGTATCCGCAGGCGGCGGCGCAGCAGCGGCACCACGACGGCGGCGGCGACCAAGCCCGTCGCGCCGGCCCGCACGGCGACTCGAAGCGCGGGTGATGGCCGGGATCGCCTGCTCATAAGGCCGGCGAGTATAGGTAGGTACCCGGGGACCGGAGCAAACGGCACGCCGCCCGGCTGCCGCCCGGCGTGATTAGAATGGCCGCGCTTTGACGCCGCACTCTCCTGGCACCGACCAGATCGACACTCTGCTTCAGATTGGCTTCGTCGCCGCGGCGATAGTCGTCGTCGCGGTCAACGTCGCGCTGGTCTACGCGGTGCGCCGCAACCGCGCCCGGCGCGGCAGCGCTCCCAGCCCCGCCGCGGGCGGCAGCCGCCCGCAGTTCCGGGTCGGCGCCATGCTCACCGTCTTCGCCGCCGCGATCTTCGTGCTCAGCGTCGTCTTCACCAGCAAGGCGCGCGAGACGCCGGCCTCGGAGGACACCGGGCTCGCCGCCGCCAAGACCGAGCCGCTGACGATCAAAGCGACCGGCCAGCAGTGGCTGTGGCGCTACGACTACCCCAACGGCTCCTTCTCCTATTACAAGCTGGTGGTCCCGGTCGACACCGCGGTCGAGCTCGAACTGCTCTCCACCGACGTCATCCACACCTGGGACGTGCCCGATCTCTCCGGCAAGCGCGACGCCGTCCCCGGCAAGACCAACAGGGTCGCCTTCCGGGCCGACGAGGAGGGCGTCTACGAGGGACGGTCGGCAACGCTCTCCGGTCAGGCATACGCGGCGATGCAGACCGCCGTCGAAGTCGTCTCTCCCGAGGCCTATGAAGAGTTCGTCAAAGAGCAGAAGGCAGACATCGAGACCGCCCAGGACCGCGTCGTCGGCCTGATCGAAGACGGAGACGTCCCATGAGCGAGAAGCCGCGTCCCGAGCTGGTCATCGACGGCCTCCCGGGCAAGCGCCGCCCGCGCTGGATCGAGCTCGCCACCAGCCCCGACCACAAGGATCTCGGCCGCATCCTCCTCACCGGCTCGCTCGGCTTCCTCTTCCTCGCCCTGCTGCAGCTGCTGCTGGTGCGGCTGCAGCTGGCGATCCCGGAGAACACCTTCCTGACCCCGGTCGGCTTCAACCGGATGCTCTCGCTCTATGGCACCTCGGCGATCTTCCTCTTCGCGATGCCGCTGGTGCTCGGCTTCTTCTACTACGTGACGCCGCTGCAGATCGGCTCCCGCGGCACCGCCCTGCCCCGCCTCGGGCAGATCGGCGTCGCGCTCTGGGCCGCCGGCGCGACCGTGCTCTATGCCGGCTTCCTCTTCACCCCGTCGGAGGCCGGGATCAACCCGCTGGCGCCGCTCAGCGAGGTCGCCTTCCTCGCCAACAACGGCGTCGACGCCTGGGTCACGGCGACCGGTCTCTGCACCCTCGGCTTCCTCTTCATCGCGATCGACCTGCTGACCACGCTGCGCAACATGCGGGCACCGGGCATGGCCTGGCGTCGCGTGCCGGTCTTCTCCTGGACCGCGACCGTCGCCTGCTGGCTGCTGCTGGTGATCGGCCCGGTTCTGCTGGCGGCGCTGACGATGCTGATGATCGACCGCCACTACGACGGCATCTTCTTCTCCGACGGCTCCGGCGGCGCGCCGCTGCTGTGGCAGCACCTGAGCTGGATCTTCTTCTCCGGCGCCTACATGCTGATCCTGATCTTCGCCCTCGGCGCGATCGCCGAAATCGTCGCCGCCTTCTCCGGCCGGCCGCTGGTCAACCGCGGCGTCGTCATGGGCTCGATCGCGGCGATCGCCGTGCTCGGCACCCTGGCCTGGATGCAGAACATGCTGACCGCGCCGATCGGGATCGGCTGGATGTACTTCGCGATGCTGATGTCGCTGGCGCTGATCGTCCCCTTCGGCCTGATCGTCTTCAACCTGATCGCGACGATGCTCGGCGGCGCCCTGCGGATGCGGGCACCGCTGCTGTTCGCGCTCGGCGCGATCTCGATGATCTCGATCGGCCTCGCCGCCGAGATCGACCACTCGATGGTCGCCGCCGCCTGGCAGCTCAAGAACACCACCGACGCAACCGCCGCCACCCACTTCGCCCTGGTCGGCGGCGCCGCCTTCGGCGGCTTCGCGGCGCTCCACTTCTGGTTCCCGAAGATGACCGGCCGCACGATGGGCGAGAACCTCGCCCGCATCTCCTTCTGGACGATGCTGCTCGGCACCCTGCTCGCCTTCGTGCCGCTCTTCCTCGCCGGCGGCGAGGAGGGCCAGGTGATTGACGCCTACAAGTTCTTCGACGGCAGCGGCGTCAGCGCCTACAACCTGATCGCCTCGATCGGCGCCCTGGTTCTCGCCGCGGGAATCGTGATGACCTTGGTGAACGCGATCCTCAGCCGCGTTCACGGCCCCGAGGCCGGCCACGACCCCTGGGCCGGCGAGTCGCTCGAGTGGTTCGCGCTCTCGCCGCCGGAGCCGCACAACTTCGACGTCCTGCCCGACGTCCGCAGCGCCCGGCCGATGCGCGACATCCGCGAGGCAATCGCCCACCGCACCAGCAGCGCCCCGGCTCCGGCCCGCGAGTCCCAGCCGGTAGCCTGACCGGCATGCAAGCCGGCGCCGGCGCGCAGACCGCGCCCACTCCGACGACGGCCACGGCCGCCCCGCGCTCCGCCGCGATGACCGTGGTTCGCGACTACCTGACGCTGACCAAGCCGAAGGTGCAGTCGCTGCTGCTGTTCACGACGGTGACGACGATGTACGTCGCCGGCGACCCCTCGCTCGGCCTGATCCTCCTCACCTGCCTCGGCGGCGCCCTCTCGGCCGGCGGCGCCGGCGCGATCAACCATGCCGTCGACCGCGACATCGACATCACGATGGCCCGCACCGCCGACCGCCCGGTCGCCTCCGGCCGCGTCTCCGCCGCCGCCGCGATCGCCTTCGGAACGCTGCTCGGCTGCGCTTCCTTCGCCCTGCTGGCACTGACCGTCAACCCGCTGGCGGCGGCGCTCTCGCTCTCCGGCCTGCTCGGCTACGTCTTCGTCTACACGCTCTGGCTCAAGCGCACGACGCCGCAGAACATCGTCATCGGCGGGGCCGCCGGCGCCGTGCCGCCCCTGGTCGCCTGGGCGGCGGTGACGGGCAGCCTCAGCGGCATGGCCTTCTACCTCTTCGCGATCGTCTTCTTCTGGACGCCGCCGCACTTCTGGGCGCTCTCGATCCTGATGAAGGACGAGTACGCCAAGGCCGGCGTCCCGATGCTGCCGGTGGTGCGCGGCGAGGACGAGACGCGGCGCCAGATCCTCCTCTACACCGTCCTCCTCTACGCGGTCACCCAGCTGCCCTTCTGCGCCAGCGGCCTCGGCGTCGCCTACCTGATCCCCTCGATGATCCTCGGCGCCGTCTTCATCTACTTCGCAACCAAGCTGCTGCGCACCAAGGAACGCGCCTGGGCCCTGCGCACCTATCTCTTCTCCCTCGCGTATCTGGCCCTGCTGTTCCTCTCGATGGCCATCGCGGCCAACGTCTAAGCGCGATACGGGGTTGGCGGGGTGGGGTCGGGTACCCCTCCTCACTCGCCTGACTGGCTGGATCGCCCAGAGCCGTCCGAGGTGGCCTCTCGGCCAGCGGCGCAAAACGTTCGGAGGGGTACCCGACCCCCACCTCACGAAGCCGGAGTCGCCGCTCAGGAGAAGCTCCGTGCCTCGAAGCTGGGCCTGGGTTCGGAGCCCCGGGCTCCCCACTCAAGCCGACCCTCCCTCGGCCTGATAGAAATCCGGGCTGTGGATCGTGAGACCGCACGCAAGAACATGAGCGCCGGGCTGGTTGCCGGGGCGCTCGCCGCCAGCGTCTTCGCGCTCTGCTTCGTCGCCGCCTTCCTCTACATCGCCCAGTAGGCCGATGAGCGATCACCGTCACATCCCCGAGCCCGGCGAGTTGGTCCACGCGCCGCAGCCGTCCTGGGCTCCGATCTTCTTCGCGATCGGCGCGATCGGCCTGGTCTGCGGCATCTACGCCGGCGGCTTCATCTTCGCGCCCTTCGTCTACGCGATCATCGGCGCCATCCTCGTCCTCGCCGCCTTCCGCAGCGTCGTCCGCGGCGCGATCCGCGACTACTTCCGCCTGCCGCGCAAGCAGAAGGTCCGCGGGGCGGCGCTGCCGATCGAAGCGATCTCAGCCCCACCGCGTCGTTCCTAGCACTGACGCCCTGAGACCAAGCAGGTCGGGGGATGCGGGGAGCGAGGTGAGGGGAGCGCACTCCCGTGCGTGACCCGATCCGAGCGACCGAAGACCCCGAGATGCTTGGTCTCAGGGCGTCATGCCCGAGGTTGCGCCGACGCTGGTCCAGACGCGGACGATGTCGCGCATCGAGAGGACGCCGACGGCGTCTCCTTCGGCGAAGACGACCAGGTGGCGCACGCCGCGCCGCGACATTTCGGCCGCCGCCCGCTCCAGGCTCCAGTCCGGCTCGGCCGCGATCACGCGCTCGCTCATGTGGTTGGCGACCAGCTCGGCATCGGGGTCCTCGCCGCCGCCAATCGAGATCAGGAGGTCGCGCTCGGTGACGATCCCCGGCGCCGGCAACTCCGCGTCGCTGACAAGGGCGGCCCCGGTTCCCTTCTCGACCATCATCCTGGCCGCCTCGCGCAGCGTGTGCGAGGGACCAACGGTCAATGACACCTCCGACATTCCATCTCTGACCTGCATCTGCGGCCTCCCTTCGCCTGACCTTCGAGTTAGTGCGGATCGCCGCAAGACTACTCCAATCGCGCCGCCTAACAGGACGCTTTCAGGCGGCCGCGACATATAGACTCCGGCGTCCGCCAGCCGTATGCAAAGCCCCTCGCAACTCATCCGCCCGCTGCTTGCTCTCGCCGCCCTCGTGGGCGTCGTCGCCGTCAGCTCCGGCTGCGGAACGACCAGCGCCGATACGACCCGCGGACGGGTCCTCTTCGAACAGAAATGCGGCACCTGCCACGCCCTCGCGCAGGCGGGGACGACGGCTCAGACCGGCCCCGATCTCGACGCCGCCTTCGCCGCCGCCCGCGAAAGCGGTCAGAACAGCGACACGGTCGAAGGGATCGTCAAAGCGCAGGTCGAACACCCGCGACCGGTGAACGACAACCCGGCGATCTCGATGCCGGCGGACATCGTCACGGGCCAGGACCTCGACGACGTCGCCGCCTACCTCGGCCTGTACGCCGGCGTCCCCGGCGCGGCGCCGCCGCAGGTCCCCGGCGGTCCCGGCGCCCAGGTCTTCGCCAGCAAAGGCTGCGGTGGCTGCCACACGTTCGCCGCGGCGAAAGCCGGCGGCACGGTGGGCCCCAACCTCGACGAAGTCCTGCCCGGCGAGACGATGGCGATGATCCACGAGGACATCGCCGACCCCAACAAAGAGATCGCCAAGGGCTACCCGCCGAACGTGATGCCCGCGAATTACGAGCAGACCCTGTCCTCGAAAGAACTCGACGACCTCGTCCAGTACCTGCTCGAGGAAACCTCCGGCGGCAAAGGCGCCTCTCAGCCCGCGGCGTCGAAGTCCAAAGGCTGAGCCCCGGGGCGGCCGCTGGCCGCTGCGATCATCCCTGACGATGCGGCAAAGCCTCAGAGACCGTCTCGAGATCTCGCCGCGGCGCTACGCGCAGGTCACCGCCGTCGCCCTCGCCGCGCTGGCGCTGATCGTTCTCACCGGTGCCGCCGTGCGCCTGACCGGCTCCGGCCTCGGCTGCCCGGACTGGCCCAAATGCTACGGCGGCACGGTGCCGCCGTTGGAGACCCACGCAGTGATCGAGTACGGCAACCGGCTGCTTACCGGCTTTGTCGGCTTCGCCGTGATCGCCGCCTGCGGCCTCGCCTTCTTCCGCATGCCCTACCGCTGGCACCTGGCGCTGTTCGGCGCCCTCCTGCCGCTGGGGGTGCTCGGGCAGGCGATCCTCGGCGCCCTGGTCGTCAAGTACCACCTCGCACCGGGGCTGGTGATGTCCCACTTCATCCTCTCGATGATGCTGCTCGACGCCGCCTTCGCGCTGGCCTGGTGCTCGCGCTATGAGCCCTGGGAGCGGCGGCGCTCCAGCGACCGCCTCGGCGTCTGGTCGGTGCGGGCGCTGATCCCGCTGGGCCAGCTGACGATCCTCGCCGGCACGATCGCCACCGCCTCGGGCCCCCACGCCGGCGCCCATGAAGGCGAGCTCGTCCACCGCTTCGCCTTCGAGGGCGTTGAGACGCTCGAGTGGGTGGTCCAACGCCACGCCGCGATCGCCACGATCTACGGGTTTGCCGCGATCGCGGTCTGGTTCCTTCTGCGTCGCCCAGGAGGCGATAGGAGAGCCGTCAAGCCGCTGACCGTGGTCCTGGGCCTCCTAGCGCTCCAGGGCGCCATAGGCGGCCTCCAGTGGGCTCTGAAGCTTCCCAGCGAGATCGTCTGGCTACACGTCGCACTTGCCACCCTCAACTGGCTGGCGATGCTGTGGACGGTCGCCGCGGCGGGGCGCTTGGAGCCGCGCGGGGAGACCGCGCACCGCGGCGAGCCGGCGAAGGCCACGGCGGGAGCCGCCTAGCCCCACGGTGCTTCCGTTCGCTCTCTCGATTGGCGTCCTCAGCCTCGTCCAGGCCACGCTGGTCGCGGCGCCGCGACCCGCCACCGCCCCACTCCTCGACCGCCTGCGCAATCGCTCCTGGGCGTTGATGCCGCCGCTCTCGATCACGCTCGTGGTCGCGGCGATCACGCTTGACTCGGCTTCAGCGCGCTTCCTCACCTACCTCGCCCTGCTCGCGGTCCCACCGCTGGCCGCGCTGGCTCTGGCCGCGCTCGTCCGCGGCAGCCGGCCGCCGCTTGCCCTGTTGGTCATTCCCCTCTTCGCCCTTGCCTGGGCCGCCCGCGACTCCCTCGGCGGCGAGACGGCGGCACTGGCGCTCTCCGCCCTGGCCTGCGTCAGCCTTGGCTGGCTGCTCGCCTGCGTCGTTCCCGGCCGCTGGTTGAAGCTGGGCATCTACGCGATGGCGGCGATCGACGCCTGGCTGGTCGGCGCAAACATCCTGCAGGAGCCCAACGCGATCCTCAACGCCGCCACGCCCGGCGGCCTGCCCCGCCTGCAGCTGGCCTCCTTCGGCTCGGCGGTGATGGGCTTCGGTGACCTCTTCCTCGCCGCCACCCTGGGCGCCCTGCTCGCGGCCGACCGCCGTCTGCAGCTGACCGGCGCCGCCCTGGTCGCGATCATCGCCCTCTCCTTCGACCTTCTCTTCTTCGCCCTCGACTCGCTGCCGGCCACCGTCCCGATCGCCCTGGCGTTGGCGACACTGGAGCTGCTCGAGAGACGGCGACCTAGATCTGCGTGAAGACCGCGGCGAAGCCGGCGATCATCACCGAGGTCAGCGCGAAGAACCCCTGCATCATCAGCTTCTGCAGCGAATCGAAACGGCGATTCATCTCCCTTTCAAACTCATTGAACCGAGCGTCTACCTGAGCAAACTTCAGATCGACATGGGCAAAGCGATCGTCCATCCGGCGGAAGCCATCATCGACCCGTCCATTCAAGTCGTCCAACCGCTCATCGGTCCACTTGTCTCTCACCGCGTTCATGCTGGCAGAATACCCAGCCACCTGCAATGAGTTGTCTGCGCTAAGACAAGTCTTTGGATCGACTCTCACGCCGCTTGCGCGCGATCCAACGATAGCCGTGGACGCCGGCCGCGATCACCAGCACCAACCCCCAGAGCGCCCCGAAGAGCGGCCGCGTCAACAAGGTCAGCGCCACAACCGAAGCCGCCGCGATCCCCACGATCACGACCCACCGAAACACAGCCTCCTCAGAAATCTTCATCTATCCCATTCTCGTCCACGCACGGGCGCGAAACCAAGCTCATCCCAACGCAGGCGCCCTGAGGCGGCGAAAATCAAGTCTGGGTAGGACGCAGGGAGCGAGACGAGGGGAGCGCACATCAGTGCGTGACCCGAAGGCGAGCGACCGAGGACACCCCCAGACGCCGATTTGCAGCCGCCTCAGAGGATATAGACGGTCACATAGACGATGATCCACATGACGTCGACAAAGTGCCAGTAGATACCCGGCACCTCGACGCCGAGGTGGTCTTTCGCCGCCGGGCCGAAGTGACCGCGGAAGGCGCGGATCGTGGCGAAGCTGAGCAGCATCAGGCCGACGAAGACGTGAGCGCCGTGGAGGCCGGTGAGGCCGTAGAAGATCGAGCCGAAGGCAAGATCGCGGATGCTGAAGCCGATGTGGACGTACTCGTTGACCTGGATGAAGAGGAAGGCAGCGCCCAGCATCCAGGTCAGCAGAAGCCCGATTTTCAGCCCCTGCTTGTTGCCGCGGCGGATCGCCTCGAGGGCGTAGTGGATCGTGAAGCTGGAGGAGACGAGGATCGCCGTGTTGATGCCGGCGACCGCGACCGGCAGCTCGTACGGGTGCGGCGGCCAGGACGGCGGGTCGACGACCACCCGGAGGAAGAAATAGGACGCGAAGAAAGCGCCGAAGAGCATGATCTCGGAGACGATGAAGAGCAGGATCCCGAGCGTCTGTTTGTCGATGCGCGAGCTTTCGTTGGCCTCCGGCGGCCCGTGGTGCTCTTCCGCGTGATCGTTCCCAATGGCGACCGTCGCGCTCTCCATCAGGCTTCCTCTCCCCCGGCGACGGCGGCGGCTACCGCGGCGGCGGGCCGGCCGACCTCGATGTGCTCGACCTGCTTCTCGGTGATCTCGCGCACCCGCCCGATCAGGTCCTCCTCGAGCCAACGCGAGCTCTCGCCGGCGAAGGTCGAGATCAGGACCTCGTCGATCCGGTAGTGCTCGATCGCGTTCTTGACTGCCTGGAAGGGGTCGGGGCTCATCGGCTGCCCGGTCGCGTCGATGTCGGCTCGGTAGAGCTCGGCCAGCGTCGACGCCAGGTCGCGCACGATCTCGGCCTCGCTGACATCCGCGGCACGGGGGCAGACGATCGTGTAGCGGTGAGGGCGGTCGCCGGCGCGCTCTTTGAGGCGGTTGACGAGGTCTGGGGTCGCCACGGTCTTGGTCGCGACGACGAGGGTGTGGATCAGGTCCCAGCGGATCGCGTCGTCTTCGATCCGCACGGGGATATGGGTGACGATCGTCTCCGGCTCGCACTGGGCTCGGGCCCACTCGACCAGGTCTTTGCGGGTGAAGCCGAAGCGGGTGTCCGAACGGCAGGAGAGCAGGACCTCGCCGGGCTCGTGGGCGCGGACGGCGTCATCGAGCGCCAGCGAGGACTCGGGATCCATCACCTCGCCGACCGACTCGATGCCGAACTCGGCGAACACCGCCATCGTCACCTCGACCCGGGCGCGGGCAGCCTCGCGGATCTCGCCGCTGTCGATCAGCTGGCCGACCGAAGGCTGATTCTGCGGCGCCGCGACGACGACATGGGACACCTTGTCCTGACGCTCGCGGACGGCCTGCAGCAGCTTGCGGCCGCCGGCGACCTCGTTGAGGAAGACGAGCAGCGGACGGGGCTCCTCGACGGCGCTCACGTCGACCCCACGACGGTCGGCTCCTTGGCGGGAGCCTCGCTGCCTTCGCCGGCCATGATCGCGTGCTTGGCGCCGGGGACGCCGAACTCGTAGGGGCCGCCGACGACGCGAGGGATCTCGTCGAAGTTGAAGATCGGCGGCGGCGAGGAGACCTGCCACTCGATCGAGTTCGCCCGCCAGGGGTTGGCGGCGGCACGGGGACCGAAGCGCCAGCTGACGACCATGTTGTAGAGGAAGACGAGTTGAGCGGCGCCGAGCATGAAGGCGAAGACGCTGATCATCAGGTTCCAGTTGCCGAACTGCTCGGCATAGTCGGCGACGCGACGGGGCATCCCGTCCATCCCCACCCAGTGCATCGGGACGAAGGTGCCCCAGGTCCCGATCACGGTGCCCCAGAAGTGAACCCGGCCCAGTTTCTCGTCGTACATGCGCCCGGTGATCTTCGGGAACCAGTGGTAGATCCCGGCGAAGATCGTGAAGACGGAGCCACCGAAGAGCACGAAGTGGATGTGGGCGACGATGAAGTAGGTGTCGGAGACGTGGATGTCGAGCGGCACCATGCCCAGCATGACGCCGCTGATGCCGCCGATCGTGAAGGTGACGATGAAGGCGAGCGCAAATAACATCGCCGTCGAGTACGTGTGAATTTTGCCGAAGTAGAGCGTGCCTAACCAGGAGAAGATCTTGATCCCGGTCGGCACCGCGATCAGCAGGGTCGTCAGCATCATCGGCACCCGCAGCCAGCTGAACATGCCGGCGACGAACATGTGGTGCGCCCAGACCGAGTAGCTGAGGACGACGATCCCGATCAGCGCCAGAGCCATCAGGCGGTAGCCGAAAATCGGCTTGCGTGAGTGGATCGAGATGACCTCGCTGATGATCCCGAAGCCCGGCAACATCATGATGTAGACGGCTGGGTGCGAGTAGAACCAGAAGATGTGCTGGTAGCTGATCACGTCTCCCCCGGCCGCGAAATCGAAGAAGTTGGTGTGGAGGACGCGGTCGAAGAGGACCATGAACTGGGCCCCGGCGATGAACGGGGTCGCGGCGACGACCAGCAGCGAGGTCGAGAGGTTGGCCCAGACCAGCAGCGGCATCCGCCAGAAGGTCATCCCGGGCGCACGCATGGTGATGATCGTGACCAGGAAGTTGAGCGCGGTCGCGATCGACGAGGCACCCGCGAACTGGACGCCGAGGTTGAAGAAGGACTGCCCTAACGGGGCGCCGGTGGAGAGCGGCGCGTAGCCGGTCCAGCCGGCGTCGAAGGCACCACCGGGGGCGAGGAAGCTGCTGATGAAGAGGATGCCGGCCATCGGCAGCATCCAGAAGCTGAGCGCGTTGAGGCGGGGGAAAGCCATGTCCGGCGCGCCGATCATCAGCGGCAGGACGTAGTTGGCGATCCCGGCGAAGACCGGGATCACGAAGAGGAAGATCATGATCGCCGCGTGGGTCGAGAAGAGGCTGTTGAAGGTCGCCGCGTCGACGATCTGGGTGCCCGGCTGAGCCAGCTCGGCCCGGATCAGCATCGCCAGCAGGCCGCCGATGAAGAAGAAGAAGAAGGTGGTGACGATGTACTGGATGCCGATCACCTTGTGATCGGTGTTGAAGCGGAAGTAGTCCTTCCAGCTCTTGGCGCCGTGCTGAGAGTGATCGTCGGGGATCGTCGGCAGGCCGGCGGCCCAGCGCAGCCAGTAGTCGAAGCAGCCGAAGCCGCCGAGGAAGCCCAGTGGAGCGAGGATCAGCGGCACCACGACATGCGGGTAGCCGGTCTGCTCGGTCTCGTACAGCGGCAGGTCGGAGATCGCGCGCAGGGCGATGACCAGGCCGAAGCCGAATGCCCCGGCGGCGAGGGCGCCGAGCGCCCCTCGAATCCAGCCGGGTTGCTTGATCGCAGCCGTCATCGCGTCTCCTTCATTATGCCCCGCCGGCGCCAACGGGCACCGGGTTGGCCTCGGTGTCCTGCACGACGGACTCCATCAGGGCAGGTGGCAGTTCTCGATCGAGGCTGGCGACCCATTCGCGGAATTTAGCTTCTGGCTCAACCACGACTTTGGCCCGCATCGAAGCGTGGCCGAAGCCGCAGAGCTCGGTGCAGATCAGCTGGTAGGTCCCGACCTTGTCGGGGGTGACGATCGCCGTCGTCGTGATTCCCGGCACGTTGTCTTTCTTGATCCGCCACTCCGGCACCCAGAAGGAGTGGATCACGTCCTGGGCGTGCATTTTGAACTGGATCTGGCGGTTGACCGGGACGTGCAGCTCGCCTTCCTGGAAGGCGTAGCCTTTGCCCGGGTAGGCGAAGCTCCAGGCGAACTGCTGGGAGAAGACCGCGACCGTGAGCGGGTTGTCGGCCTTCTCTTCGATGTCGTTCAGCACCGACCAGCTGTAGCCACCCGCGAAGAGGACGATCACGGTCGGGATCAGCGTCCAGGCGACCTCGAGCCGGGTGTTGCCGTGGATCGGCTCGCCATCGGATTCGTCGCCCGGCTTCGCCTTGAATTTCCACAGCGCGTAGAAGAGCATCACCATGACCAGCGAGAAGACGAAGGACGAGAGCACGATCATCACGGTCAGCAGGTTGTCGATCTTCGGCGCGGCCGTGGACGCCTGCTGACCGTCCCAGTTGATCGGGACCATCACGGCGCAGGTCGCAGCGGTAAGCGCGACCGTGGCGGCGAGCATCTTCACTATCGGGAGGCGGCCGTACATGAGGCGGCGGGCATTCTATTGAAGCGGCGGCGGGAGGTTTTCCGGCCTCAGGTGACGCTTGGCACTAGCTAGCTCGGACGCGGCAGATCCGCGAGCTCGCCAGCGGAGGCGGCGAGCACCCCGCGGGCCACGCCTTCCCAGCTCCACAGCCGTCCCACCGCCTGCACCAGTGCCTGGCGGGCGTCCTCCCGCTCGGCCTCGGGCAGGGCCAGCCAGCCGTCGAGCCGGTCGGCGATCGCCTCTACCGCGCCGGGCTCAACCGGGAAGGAAGTGAGACGACCGACCGCCGGCGGCAACGCCTCGGCCAGTTGCTGGGACACCTCGAGCATTCCTGAGTGGCCGGCCGAGACCGGCAGCGTCCCGCAGGCGGCGGCCTCGACGGCGACCATGCCGAAGGCCTCGGGGAAGGTGCTCGGCATGACCAGGGCCATGGCCAGGGGAAGCAGCTCGGCGATCTCATCGTGCTCGAGGCGGCCGCTGAGCTCGACCGAGTCGGCGATGCCCCGAGCCACCTCCAGGTATCCCGGCGGCGGATCGGCGAGGAAGGCCGCGAGGATCGACAGCGGCTTCTCTGCCCCGCCCTCGAGTGCCCAACCCAGCCGAGCAACCTCGCGGGCGTCATCGAGATCACCGCGATCCAGCGCGGCCAATAAACGGCGCAATCCTTCCTCGTACTCACCGAAGCCCACGATCTGCAACCGCGCGCCGGGATGCGCGGCTCTCACCAACGGCCAAGCCGCTATCAGCAGATCGACCCCCTTGGAGACGATCAGCTTCCCGACGAAGACGACGAGACCCTTGCGTCGGGTGGCAGGTGGAGGGGGTCCCGCGGGCGAGGCGCACGTTCTCGGACCCCCTCCACCTGCCTCCAACGGGCGGAACGCGGAGATGTCAACACCCGGGGGGCCCAGACGGGTCTTATCTCTGAGATCGGGCAGGTCGGGTAGCGCCGCCCAAAGCGACTTAGCCGTGTGACCGGAGCCGACGAGGACGCCCGACGCCGCCTTCATCCCTTCATAGGCATACGGGAGGAAGCGCGGGTGTGGCTTGACGGTGTACTCGAGCGCCGAACCGTGGATCTTGGCGGCGAAGGGGCCGATGTCGGCGCGGGCGAGGATCGCCGGGCCCATCACCAGGTGGTTGGCGAGGGCGGCGTCGAAGCCACCGGTCGCTGCCGCCACCGCGCGCACGGCGGCGACGTTGGCGTCGATGTAGCGGTCGAGCTCGGCCTCGGTCAACTCCGGGAAAGCCTTGACCTCGAAGCCCTCGTAAGGGTCCTTGACGTAGACCGGCAGCAGGCCGTGGATGTCGGGGTTGTGGATCTCGACGCCCTCGATCTCGACCTCGCGGTCCTGGCAGAGGAGATGGACCTCGTGGCCGAGCCGAGCCAGCGCCCGGGACAGGTTGACGTTGTAGATATTGCTGCCGGTGCCGCGCAGCATGTAGCCGTGAAAGAGGAGGACGCGCATCGCTGCCGCCCAAGCTATTAGTCTTCCCGGCGATGAACGATCGTCAGCTCTACAGGATGCGCGCCCCGGCCTCCGGCCGCGAGGCGCTCGCCCACGCCGAGCCGGGCCAGATCTACGTCGATCGCGAGACCGGCGAGGAGATGGAGCCGGTGGCGATGGTGCTGCCCCTGGCGCCTTCGGCGTCATCGCTGCCGCGAACCCCCGCGAACCTGCGCTCCTGCCGCCGCTGCGACCAACTGATCGGCCTCGACGTCAGCGATTGCCCTTACTGCGGGTTGCGTCAAAGCGCCCTTTAAGGGACGGCTTGGGGGCGGGAGGCGTCGGTAGGTCCTCCTCTCTCGCCTGACTGGCGGGATCGCCACCAGCCGTCCGAGTTTGCGGTTTGGCCAGCGGCGCAAAACGTTCGGAGGACCTACCGACGCCTCCCGCACGGAACCCAGCCCTAAAGGTGCGGCTGCTCCAGCGCTGATGAAGGGACAGCACCAACCGTCTCCCGCTTGAGCTTCCGAGGGACGTTGCCTCATCCCCCTCTTGAGCTTCCGAGGGCTCTTGCCTCGCCGGACTTCCCGAGTCACGAAGCCAACCGAGAGATTCGTGAGGTGGGGTCGGGTACCCCTCCGAACGTTTTGCGCCGCTGGCCGAGAAGCAATCTCGGACGGCTCTAAAGCGATCCAGCCAGTCAGGCGAGAGAGGAGGGGTACCCGACCCCACTCCCGCCAACCCCTACGGCTTTTTGACCAAAGTGGCCGTGTAGAGCAGCCTGGCGTTGCTGTAGTAGCAGCCGTAGGTCTTGGTCTTGCCGACCCCCTGCTGCGGGTGCCCCCCCTGGATGTCTTCCTTGGAGGCGCACTGCTCGGGGAGGCGGCTGCCGCGCCAGGTGTTGTCGTCGTCGACGTTGAAGGCGAACATCGGCGCCCAGGTGGGGATCGTGAGCGCGACGATCTGGCCTTTGAGCACGGTCAGCGGGTGCTCGAGGGCGAAGATCGGGGTGGTGCCGAAATAGGGGTTGAGGATCTCGAGCGGGCTCTGGCGCACGAGGGTGTACCGGGGCGGCTTCGAGCCTTCGATCGGGCGCAGGATGCCGATCCGCGCCTGCGACGGTTTGCCGAGGAATTCGTCGAAGAAGCCGACCTCGTTCGAAGTCGTCGGGGATTCGACGGTCGAGGGCTTGGCGAGGGTGATCGACCAGGCGACGATTTTGCCTTCGAAGGGCGCCTCGTAGGGGCGGGCGACGCCGCCGGCGATCGCCTGGAAGCCGGTCACGTGGCCCTCCACCCGGCAGGGCGTGATCTCGACGTTATTGACGATTTTGCCGGGACAGGAGGCCGGCGGGGTTTCCGCGGTCTGGCCGAGGACCACGACCCGCAACGGCGCCGAGTCGGCGGCGCCGGGGGCGACGACCGCGACCAGGGCGGCGAACAGGCAGGCGGCGGCCGCGAAGAGCGCCCAGCTACGGCCGGTCCGGCTTGTTTTCTCGGTCAATGGCATGAACTAAGGCAAACACGAGGTGCAGACCCCGGTTGCGGCCCCGATTCTGCCTTTCGCGCCGGGGGAATGCCGTGGCGCGGCGGCGCTTGCACGATCCCGGCCATTCGGGCGCTGTAGGTTTCCTGAGGATGCCGGCGATCGAGGTCGAGGGACTGGAGCGCGCCTTCGATGAGGTGCTTGCGGTGCAGGGCATCGAGATCTCGGTCGACGAGGGCGAGATCTACGGCTTCCTCGGCCCCAACGGCGCCGGCAAGACGACCACGGTGCGGATGCTGACGACGCTGCTGCTGCCGACCGGCGGTCGCGCCTCCGTCGCCGGCCACGACGTGGTCGCGGAAGCGCGGGCGGTGCGCGCCTCGATCGGGGTCGCCCTGCAGGAAGCCGCGCTCGACCCGCTGATGACCGGCCGCGAGCTGATCCGGCTGCAGGCGACCCTGCAGGGGATCCCCACCGCGGAGGGCCGGCGGAGGGCCGACGCCCTGCTCGAGCGGGTCGACCTGGTCGCCGCCGCCGACCGTCGCGTCGGCGGCTACTCCGGCGGCATGAAGCGCCGCCTCGACCTCGCCGCGGCGCTGGTCCACGAACCGCGCGTGCTCTTCCTCGACGAGCCGACCACCGGCCTCGACCCGGTCAGCCGCAAGACGATCTGGGAGGAGGTGCGGGCGCTGAACGACGACGGCACCACGGTCTTCCTCACCACCCAGTACCTGGAGGAGGCCGACCAGCTGGCCGACAACGTCGGCATCATCGACAACGGGCGGATCGTCGCCGAGGGCACGCCGGAGTCGCTCAAGGCCGAAATCGGCAATCCCCACATCCAGCTGCAGCTGGCCCAGGGCTCGGTCGCCGAGGCGGAGTCGATCCTCGCCCCGATCGGCAAGCTGCTGCCGCCCAAGGACGGCAGGAAGGTCCTGGTCGAGGTCGAGAACGGCGCCGCCGACATCCCCCGCGTGGTGCGCGCGCTCGACGACGCCGGGATCGCGGTCGAGGCGCTGGAGCTGGTCAAACCGACCCTCGATGACGTCTTCGTCGAGAAGACCGGCTACCACCTCGAGGAGGAGAGCGAGGAGGGCTCCGAGCAGGAGCCGGTTGGCCTATGAGCGCGCTGGCGACCAACGCGCGGGTGGTGCGGGCGCTGGGCATGCGCTCGGTCCGCCAGACCTTTCGCCGCCCGCAGCTGATCGCGCCGATCATCATCTTCCCCACCCTGCTGCTGGCGGTCCAGACCGGCGGCGCGGCCGGCGCGCTCGAACTGCCGGGCTTCCCCCCCGTTCAGAGCTTCCTCCAGTTCATGCTGGCCGGGGCGATGATGCAGTCGCTGATGCTGGCCGGCAACAGCGGCGGCATCGCCCTCGCCGTCGACATCGAGATGGGCTTCACCGACCGCCTCTTCTCGGCCCCGATCCCGCGCTTCGCGATCGTGCTCGGGCGCCTGGCGGGGACGGCGGCGCTGGGCCTTTTCGCCGCGCTCTGGTTCCTCGCGATCGGACTGGTCTTCGGAGCTGAGATCGAGAGCGGCGTCGCCGGGGCGCTGCTGGCGATCGTCCTCGTCACCGCGGCGGCGATGGCGGTCGGCGGGATCGGCGCCGCGATCGCCCTGCGCACCGGCAGCGCCAGCGTCGTCCAGGGCCTCTTCCCGCTGGTCCTGGTCGTCCTCTTCCTCTCCTCCGCCTTCTTCCCGCAGGAACTGATGATCGAGCCGGCGAAGACGATCGCCGAGTACAACCCGCTCAGCTTCATCGTCGAGGGCATCCGGGAGCCGATGATCTCCGGGATCGAGGCCGCCGAGACCCTCTACGCGGTGCTGGCGATCCTCGGCATCGTCGTCCTCGGGCTGATCCTCAGCGACCGCGCCCTGCGCCACCGGCTGCGGGTGGGCTGATGGAAGCGACGGTCGCGAACCCGGCCTGGCGCGCCAACCTGGCGACTATCGGCGCCCTGACGGCACGGGCCAGGAACGAGCTGATTCGGGTGCCCGGAGCGGCGATCCCGGGCGTCTTGGCGCCGACGATCTTCTTCCTCGGGCTGAACGGCGTCTTCGGCGCCCTGACCCAGCTGCAGGGCTTCGACACCGGCACCTACGAGAGCTTCATCGTCCCGGTCAGCATGCTGCAGGGGGCCGGCTTCACCGGCGCCGCCGCCGGGGTCAACCTCGCCCGCGACATCGAACAGGGCTGGCTCGACCGCCTGCTCGTCTCCCCCGCCCCGCGCTGGGTCCTGCTGGCCGGCACGGTGCTGGCGGCCAGCGCCCGGGCGCTGATCCCCGCTGCCTTCGTGCTGGCGATCGCGCTGGCGCTCGGTGCCGGCTGGCCCGGGGTCGACGGCCTCCTCGTCACCTCCTTCATGGTCACGGCGATGGCCGCGGTCGCCGCCTGCTGGGGCTCCTTCCTGGCCCTGCGCTTCAAGAGCCAGTCGGCGGCGCCGCTGATGCAGGCGGGGATGATGGCGCTGATCCTGACCACCACCGCCTACGCGCCGCTGGCGCTGCTGCAGGGCTGGCTCCAGGACATCGCCCGCGTCAACCCGGTGACCGAGGTCGTCGAAGCGGCGCGCCAGGGCTTCGTCGGCAGCGTCACCTGGGCCGAGACCTGGCCCGGCCTGCTGGCCCTCGCCGGCCTGCTGGCGCTCCTCGGCGCCCTCGCCCTGCGCGAAATGCGCCGCACCGGCCGATGAACCACGGCCGACGGGCCGATATGTCGAGCCCAGAGCGACTTATCGGCCCATCGGCCGTGGTTGTCGCCGAGGCGGAGCGGGTGTTACGGCAGAACTGGCGGGTCGGCGAGCGCGATGGTGTCCCGTACGCGTACAGCCAGCCGAGCCCGGGGCGCTACCCATGGCAGTGGTACTGGGACTCCTGCTTCGCGGCGATCGTCTGGCGGCGCTATGAGCCGGCGCGGGCGCGGGCGGAGCTGGAGAGCCTGCTGGCCGCCCAGCGGCCGGACGGCTTCGTCGGCCACACGATCTTCTGGGACCGTCCACTCGCGCTGCCGCGCCTGCTCTTCTACAACGTCGCCTCGCGCAGTTCCTCCCAGACCGCGACGATCCAGCCGCCGCTGCTGGCCTGGGCTTGGAGGATCGCCGTCGGCGACCCGGCCGCGGAGCCGCGGATCGGCCAGCAGATGGACTGGCTGGGCGCCAATCGCGACCTCGAGGGCGACGGGCTGCTCTGGATCCTGCAGCCGGACGAGTCCGGCCTCGATGCCTCGCCCAAGTTCGAACCGGTCTGGGGCCGGCGCTCGAACGGGCGGATCGCCTTTCCACTGCTGGTCCGGCGGAACCGCAAGCTGGGCTTCGACGCGCGGCGGGTTCGCTCCGCGGGGGGACCGCTGCTCTGCGAGACGCTGGTCAACACGATGTGGTCGCTCTCGCTGCAGGCACTGGGGCGGCCTTCGGCGACGCCGGCGCTGGTCGAGCGTCTCTGGGACGAGCGCCGCGGGCTCTTCCTCGACGAGGTGCAGCCGGGCGGGCTTCGCCCGGGCGTCGTCACCTGGGCCTCGCTGGCGCCGCTGGCGCTGCCCGACCTGCCGGAGGCGATCGGCCGTCGCCTGGTCGAGGAGCATCTGCTGAACGAGCGCGAGTTCCTGACCCCGGTGGCGCCGCCTTCGGTGGCGGTCTGCGAGCGCGGCTACGAACCGGATGGCGGCCGCGGCCCGATTCGCCGCTACTGGCGCGGCCCGACCTGGATCAACTCGGCCTGGATGGTCTGGCTCGGCCTGCGCCGCCTCGGCTACGAGCAGGAGGCCCAGCGCCTCGCCGAGGGCGTCATCGACGCGGCGGCCCGCGAAGGGCTGCGCGAGTACTACGACCCGCGCAGCGGCAAGGGCATGGGCGCCAAGGACTTCGCCTGGTCAGCTCTGGTCGCGGAGCTGGCCGACCCCGACCCAGGGTCGAAATAGGCGCCTGGGCAAGGACGCAGGGAGAGAGTGAGGGGAGCGCACTCCTAGTGCGTGACCCGAAACCGAACGACTGAGGACGCCGCCAGGCGCCTATTTGTAGCGGTAGGTGATGCGGCCGCGATCGAGGTCATACGGGGAGAGCTCGATCTTGACGCGGTCGCCGGGGAGGATGCGGATGTAGTGGCGGCGCATCTTGCCCGAGATGTGACCGAGCACGTCGTGGCCGTTGTCCAGTTTGACCCGGAACATCGTGTTGGGGAGAGCCTCGGTGATCTCCCCCTCCATTTCGATCTTTTCCTCAGCCATGCGGCGTCGAGCGTACCTGACGAGCGTGTTTCAGGGCTGCGGCCCGGTCACGCACCTCGCCCGCGTACTGCGCCGCCTCCAGCTCAGACAGCAGCTCTCCCAGCTCCGGGCCCGGGACGATCCCCAGCTCGCTGGCCAGCTCGTCGCCGCGCAGCAGTGGCGGCGGCGGGCCGTCGCGACGCCAGTCGAGCGCGGCCGAGATCATCTGACGGGCCAGGGCGAGGTGCGCCTCGACCATCTCCGGACGGGCCAGCGGGCCGGCGCCGCGGGCCGAGAGGCGGTCGGCGACGGTCAGCAGGGTGACGTCGACGCCGACCGGCTCGGTCGCTCGCAGGTACTCGTGGACGCGCCGTGGCGACAGCGGCGCCTCGGGGATGAGGAAGCCGAGCCGCAGGTGATGGAGGGTCAGCCCCCGCAGGTGCTGGCTGAGGCGGCGGCTGGCGCGCAGCCGCCCGCAGATCTCGCCGACGATCTCCGCTCCCACCTGGTCGTGACCGCGGAAGCCGACGAAGCCGTCGCGTTCGGCCCGGGTCGCGGGCTTGCCGACGTCGTGGAAGAGGGCGCCGAAGCGCAGGGCGGTGCCGCGGCTCATCTCGTCGGCGAGCGGCTCCGCCAGCAGCTCCGCCAGCTCGGCGGCACGGTCGCCGGCGAAGCGATCGAGGTCGTTCTCGACCTCCAGCGTGTGCTCGAGCACGGCGAGCGTGTGGCCGTAGACGTCGAGGTGGTGGTTGGGGCCCTGCTCGACGTCGCGCAGGCTCTCCAGCTCCGGCAGCACGATCGCGGTCAACCCCAGCTCGTCGAGCAGAGCAAGGCCGCGCAGCGGATCGGGCCCACCCAGCAGCTGCCGCAGCTCGGTCAGCTGGCGCTCGCCGGCGGGGTCGGCGGCGCGGGAGGCGCAGGAGCGGGCCAGGGCGACCGTGGCGGAGTCGATCTCGAGGTCCAGCCCGGCGGCGAGGCGGGCCGCCCGCAGCAGCCGCAGCGGATCCTGGTCGAAGCTGCCCTCCCCCACCGTCCGCAGGACGCCGCGCTCGAGGTCGGCCAGGCCGCCGAAGGGGTCGAGTGGCTCGCGCCCGGCCAGGGGCACGGCGACGGCGCCGATCGTGAAGTCGCGCGCGGCGAGGTCGGCATCGATTCCATCGCCCCGCAAGACGGTCGCATCGACCTGCCAGCCCCGGTCCTTGGCGACGACGCGCCAGGTGCCGAACTCGGCCGAGAGCTCGAAGGCGTGCTCGCCCAGCTCGGCGGCGACGGCCCGTGCCACGCGACCCGGGTCGCCGGCGACGGCGAGGTCGAGGTCGGTGACCTGCCGGCCCAGCGCGGCGTCGCGCACCGCCCCGCCGACGATCCAGATGCCTTCGGCGCCCCCCAGGGCCCGACGCGTCGCCGTCACCAACGGCGCGTCGCGAAGCGCGTCAACCCAGCTCATGCCCGATACCTGCCGCTGTAGGCGCCTTCGTCACCCATGGGGATGCAAAGCGCCTATCGGCTTCACGCGGCCCGCCGCGGCACCCGGGCCGAGATCCCGCAGGTGACCTCGTAGTTGATCGTGTCGAGGTGGGCGGCGACCTCCTCGGCCCGGATCGCCTCCTCGCCCTGGGCGCCGATCAGCACCGCCTCCTCGCCCGGCGCGACCGCGGTATCGGCGCCGAGGTCGATCGTGATGTTGTCCATCGAGACGGTCCCGACCAGGGGATAGCGGCGACCGCCGACCAGGACCTCGGCGTTGTTGCCGAGGCCGCGGCGGACGCCGTCGCCATAGCCCACCGGGATCACGCCGACGCAGGTCTCCTCAACGGCCATCCAGGTCCGGCCGTAGCCGGCGCTGGCACCGGCGCCGAAGCGCTTGACGTCGGCGACGTAGGAGCGCAGCGAGAGCGCCGGCGCCAGGCCGCGCTCGGCGGGGTCGCCCTGGAAGGGATCGAGGCCGTAGACGGCGACGCCGCAACGGGCCATGTCGAAGTGCGCGCGCGGCTGGCGGAAGACCGCGGCGCTGTTGGCGGCATGGGCGATCGCGTTGGGGAACTCGGCCTTGACCGCCGCGGCGACGGCCTCGAAGCGGGCGAGCTGCTCGTCGAAGAAGCCGGAGTCCGGTTCGTCGGCGGTCGCGAAGTGGGTCCAGACGCCGGCGAGCTGCAGGCTGGGGTCGGCATCGCAGGCGCGCGCCAGCGCGATCACCGCCTCCGGGTCGGCGTTGCCGAGGCGGCCCATGCCGCTGTCGTACTTGACGTGGACGCGAGCGGGGCGGCCCTGGGCGCGGGCGCGGTCGGCGAGCAGGCGACGGAAGTCCTCGTGCCAGACCGCCACCTCGGAGCCGGCGGAGAGGACGACGTCGACCTCCTCCGCGCTCAGCGCCCCCATCGTCAGCAGGGGGATGTGCTGGAGGCGGCGGCCGACCTGTTCGGCCTCGGTCGCGGTCGCCACCGCCAGCCGGGTGGCGCCACCGGCCAGAGCGGCGTTGGCGCAGCCGTCGGCGCCGTGCCCGTAGCCGTCGGCCTTGACGACCGCGCAGAGCTCCGCGCCGTCGCCCAGCTCCGCCTTCAGCCTGGCGCAGTTTGCTCGGATCGCCTCGAAGTCGATCCGGGCGACCGCCCGCTCCATCCGACTACTCGTCGTCGACCAGCGCGGCGAGCGCGTCGGCCCTGGTCACCATGCCCGCCAAGCGCCCGTCCTCGTCGACGACCGGAAGGTGGTTGTGATGCGTGTCGGCGATCTTCTTCGCCACCCGGTCGGAGGCTTCGTAGGTGCGGGCGACGATCGGATCGGCCGTCATCAGCTCCGAGACCTTGGTGGCGAAGGCCTTGTCGAGGCGCTCCTCGAACCCCTTCATCGAGCCGACGAAGACGATCCCGCCCATGATGTTGAGGTAGTGCGGCAGGTGCAGGTCGGACTGCTCGTCGCTGAGGATCAGGTCCGACTCGCTGACGATGCCGACCACGCGGCGGTCCTCGTCGACGACGGCGATCGCGCCCATGTCCGTCTTCGCGAGCAGGTCGATCGCCTTGCGGGCGTCCTCGTCGGGCGAGACGACGGGCAGGTCGGCGTTCATGATCTCGGCGGCGGTCTTCATCCCGGCGAGATTATTCGACCGGCTGGCCGGGGCGCAGGCCCACCGCGATCGAGTCGATCACATCGCCGGCGATAACCGACTCGGCGCTGCCGATGCGGGCGGCGGCGTCGCGGCCGGCGCGGGCGTGGGCGATGACCGCCGCGCAGGCCGCCGCGAACGGCTCCAGGCCGCGGGCAAGGAGCGCCGCGACCATCCCGGAGAGGACGTCGCCGCTGCCGGCGGTGGCGAGGGCCGGGGCGGAGAGCGCGTTGACCGCGACCCGCTCGCCGTCGCTGACGATCGTGTCGTCGCCCTTGAGGACGACGACGGCGCCGGCGGCCCGGGCGGCCTCGCGGGCGCAGGCGAGCCGCTGGGCGCCGACCTCCTGTGAGTCGCGGCCGAGCAGGCGCCCGAGCTCACCGGCGTGCGGCGTCAGCACCGTCGCGGCTTCGCGGGCGGCGACCGGGCCGAGCTGCTCGGCGAAGGCGTTGAGGCCGTCGGCGTCGATCACCAGCGGCACCGCGATCGCGCCGACGACCTCGCGCGCCAGTTCGACCGCGCTCGGGTCGCGGCCGAGGCCGGGCCCGAGG
>JBAQZI010000222.1:0-19972 GCA_049790835.1 Solirubrobacterales bacterium | reverse complement strand
ATGCGACCCAAAGGACTGCCGCAAATTGTTTCTCTCCCTGGCTAGCCGGAGGCCGCGGGCTCCGCGATCGCGCCCGGCTGCCTGGTTGGGATCCGGCCGGTGGTGAAGAGGCCGACCAGGGCAAGGAGGGCGAGGACCGCGATCGCGGTGCGCAGCCCCTCGAGGCGGGCGGTTTCGTTCTCGTCGACGATCTCATCGGTTCCGCGTGGCGAGACCCTGGCTTCGTCGAGCGCCGCTTCCAATTCGTCGTTGGAGAGGAAGGGGATTCCCCCCGACAGCTCGGTCGAGGCCCTCACCTTCACCGACGCCGGCACAGCGGGGTTCTCTTCGACCCCAGTCAGGAAAGAGGAGCTCAGCGCCGCGATCAGGATCGCCCCGGTCAGCGCCGTGCCCAGCGAGATGCCGAGATTGGTGATCGTGTTCTGCAAGCCACCGACCTCGCCGCTCTGCTCGTCGGGTACCGATGAGACGGCGATGCTGCCGAGCTGGGAGGCGAGCGCCCCGATCCCGAGGCCGGCGAGGAACATCGGCCAACTGACGATCTCGGGGCCGGCACCGGCCTCGAGCGCGGCGACCAGCACCACCAGCCCGGCGAACATCAGCAGGAAGCCGACGCGCACCACACGGCGGGGCGAAGCTTCGGGGAAGAGCTTCGGTATCCCGGCCGCGGCGACGATCAGCGCGAAGGAGAGCGGCAGCAGGCGCACGCCGGTTTCGATCGCCGAGAGCCCGAGGGCGATCGAGAGGAAGAGCGGCACGGCGAAGAACAGGCCGCCCTGCAGGAAGTACTGGAAGAAGAACGAGGTGAGGGCGCCGCGCAGGGCCGATATCCGCAGGATCGCGGGGTCGACGAGGGGCTCCTTGCCGCGGCTGACCAGCCGGCTCTCCCAGGCGAGGAAGAGCCAGAGCACGGCGCCGCCGGCAAGGACGAGCCAGATCACCGGCGAGAGCCCGATCCATTCCGGCGCCTCGGGCTTGGCCGCGACGAATCCCCAGGTGCCCGAGCGGAGGATGCCGAAGACGATCAGCGCCAGGCCCAGGGCCGAGAGCGCGGTCCCGACCAGGTCCAGCTTCACCCTGCGCTCCGGCTCCCCGGCCTCGATGCGCCGGGCGAGGGCGAGGATCGCGAGCACGATCAGAACCTCGCCGGCGAAGACGTAGCGCCACGAGAGGTAGGTCGTGAACAGGCCGCCGACGATCGGGCCGACCGCAACCGCGATCGCCGCCGCGGCGGCGACCAGGCCGTAGGCGCGCGGCCTTTCGGCGGTGTCGAAGTTGGAGGCGACGAGGGCGACGATGGCGGGCAGGATCAGCGCCGCTCCCAGGCCCTCCAGGCAGGACCAGCCGATCAGCAGCACGGTCAAGTTCGGAGCCAGCGCCGTGGTCATCGAGCCGCAGCCGTAGATCACGCAGCCGATCGCGAAGGCGCGCTTGCGACCGATGATCTGGCCGATCTTGCCGCCGGTGATCATGAACGAGGCCATCACCAACGTGTAGAGGGTGATCGCCGTCTGGATCCCGGTGACCGTGGTGCCGACGTCCTGGGCGACGGTGGCGATCGAGACGTTCATCACCGAGCTGTCGAGCATCATCAGGAACTGCCCTGCGCAGAGCGTCAGCAGGATCAGCCCGGCGGCGCCGGCGCCCGCTTTACGTGCCATCGTCAGATTTCCTCAGCGGCGATGCGGCCGCCCTCGGGGTGGCCCAGGCGGCATGGGAGAAGCGACGCCCCTCCGAACACGCCGCTTCTCCTGACGCGGCGCGTTCGGGGGCGTCCATGGCCTAGACCGTAGCGGCCGCCTGTTGGGACTGGCTGTCCTCGGAGGCCTTGGCGGCGGCGTCCGGGGCCGGGTTGCTGTCGACCGCGCGCGGCAGCAGCACTTCTTTGGCGATGACCAGGCGCTGGATCTGGCTCGTCCCCTCGTAGAGCTGCATGATCTTGGCGTCGCGCATCAGTTTCTCGACCGGGTACTCCTTGATGAAGCCGTAGCCGCCGTAGACCTGGACGGCGTCGACGGTGATCTCCATCGCCGAGTCGGCGGCGAAGCGCTTGGCCATCGAGGAGACCTTGCTGTTGCGCTGCCCCTGGTCGAGCAGGACCGCCGAGTTCCAGACCAGCAGGCGGGCAGCCTCGACCTTGGTCGCCATGTCGGCGATCATGAACTGGATCGCCTGGTGCATCGCGATCGGGACTCCGAACTGGACCCTTTCCTTGGAGTAGTCGGTCGCGTACTCGAGCGCCGCGCGGCCGATGCCGACAGCCATCGCCGAGACGCCGGGACGGGTGCGGTCGAGGGTCATCATCGCCAGCTTGAAGCCCTTGTTTTCCTCGGCCAGCAGGTTCTCGGCCGGGATCTCTACTTCGTCGAAGGAGATGGTCGCGGTGTTGGAGGCCCGCTGGCCCATCTTGTCCTCCTTCTTGTCGACCGAGACCCCGGGGAGGTCGGCGTCGACGACGAAGGCGCTGATCCCACGGTGACCGGCCTCGGGGTCGGTCTTGGCGTAGACCGTGAAGTAGTCGGCGTAGGTGCCGTTGGTGATGAAGCACTTGGAGCCGCTGATGACGTACTTGTCGCCTTTCTTCACGGCCTTCGTCTTCATGCCGCTGACGTCGGAGCCGGCGTCGGGCTCGGTCAGGCAGAAGGAGGCGAGCTTCGGGCTTTCGGTCAGCATCCCGAGGTACTTCTTCTTCGTCTCCTCGGAGCCGCCGAGGGTGATCGGCGCGGAGGCGAGGCCGTTGGCCATCAGCGAGGTGCCGATGCCGGAGCAGCCCCAGCCCATCTCCTCCTCGATCAGGCAGCCGGAGAGGTAGTCCAGGCCCGGGCCGCCGTAGGCCTCCGGGACGTGGGTGTTCATCAGCCCGACCTCCCAGGCCTTGTCGATCACGTCCTGGGGCCAGGTGCCGTCCTTGTCGTACTCCCAGGCGACGCTGCGCATGTCTTTCTCAGCGAAGTTGTGGGCCAGCTCCTGCAGATCCTTCTGTTCGTCGGTCAGGGTGAAGTCAACCACCGGTCGGGGCTCCTTTTCGTAGCGTTAAGTCTCGTAATGGAGCGCTGCCGCCGGGGCGAGCGTTCCGCCGATTGACTGGTCAGTCAACCAGGCTCAAGATTAGCGAATGACCCCGCTTCCATGGGCCGTTTACCCTTTGAGATCGTGGATCTGCCGCTGGCCATGTCCCCGACCGCGCAGTGCCTGGTGGTGCTGCTCTTCACCGGTGTCGCGGCGCCGATCGCCGGCATGCTCTTTCGACATGTCTCCAGCGGCTGGGACTCGGTCGGAAAAGGGCCGTTCGCGATCGAGCAGCAGCTGCCGTCGGTCCCCCGGTACCTGGCCCGGCCGGCGCCGGCGGTCGACCCGGCGATCCAGGCGGCCGAGGTGCGGCAGATGCTGGAGGCGAAGGCCAGTCGACAGCAGCGACGAGGAGAGGCGGCGATCGACGTCGATGCCGAGGCCACACGGCTGCTCGCCCCAGTGGACGAGGCGTCCAGCGCCGGCGCCCGCCAGGACGCGGAGCTGCGGGCCGAGGTGCGCCAGTTGGTCCTGACCCGCAACGAACGGCGGATGCGCAAGGGCCTGGAGCCACTCGACGTCGAGGCCGAGACCGAACGACAGCTCGCGGATTTCATAGGATCGTCCTGATGGCGGGCGCCGAGGACAATCTCTACGAGGTCGAGCAGCTGCTGGTCCAGCCCGGCACCTACTTCAACCCCCAGACCGAGGTCGTGGTAGTCGTCGACGACTCCGCCTCGATCGACCAGGAGGTCTTCAACATGGAGGCCTACGAGGGGGCTGACTGGGTGCGGGTCTCCGATGAGATTCCGATCGACGAGGACGGCCGCGACCGCGTCCTCGAGGCCTTCCAGACGCACTACCACCCCGGCTCGCCCGGATCGGTCTCCGAAACCGCGCTCGAACAGGGCGACGGCGAGCTGGACGAGGGCGAGAACGGCCAAGAGCCCGGCCGCGAGGACTGAGCGGTGCTGGCCGAGGGGGACGCGGCGCCCGACTTCACGCTGCCCGACCAGGACGGCAACGGCGTGACGCTGTCGGACCTGCGCGGCGAGACGGTGGTTCTCTACTTCTACCCCCGCGCCGACACGCCGGGCTGCACGACCCAGGCCTGCGGCATCCGCGACCGCGGCGACGAGTACGCCGCGGCCGGCGCCCGCGTGATCGGCGTCTCGCCAGACGAGCCGGCGGCATTGAAGAAGTTCGCCGGCAAGTACGGCCTCGGCTTCACCCTGCTCGGCGACGCCGACCACGCGGTGGCCGATACCTACGGGGCCTGGGGCGAGAAGTCGATGTACGGCAAGAAGTACATGGGGATGCTGCGCTCGACCTTCATCATCGATTCCGGGGGCAAGGTCGCAAAGGCCTTCCCGAAGGTCCAGCCCAAGAAGCACGACGATCTCATCCTCAAATCCCTCGCCGAGCTCGCCGCCCCCTAGCCTGAGCCGTCAGGCGCTCAGCGCTACCACGATGATGAAGCTGGCGTAGAGGACGAACCAGCCGATCACGGCGGGGAGCTTGAAGCGACGGGAGACGTGCAGGCTCTCGTAGGCGAGCAGGCCGCCGGCGACGCCGAGGCCGATCGAGAGCACCGCGTTCCCGCTCAGGTCCCAGTCGGTGAAGATCAACCCGATCCCGACCGGGATCATCGACTGGAAGACCATCGCCCCGGTGATGTTGCCGAGCGCGAGGGCGTCCTTGCCTTCCCGCACCCAGAAGAAGCTGTTGACCTTCTCCGGCAACTCGGTCGCCAGCGGCGCCAGGATCAGCGCCAGCACCAGCGCCTCGACCCCGATGCTGTCGGCGATGTGGAGCAGCTCCTCGACGAAGAGATGAGCGCCGCCGACCATCGCCCCGAGGCCGACCAGGATCTGGACCACGCAGAGCGCCAGGGAGGGATCGCCGCGGCGCTCGGCTCGGCGCTCGAAGATCAGCGGGTTGAGCGTGTCCTCCTCCTGCACGTCGCCGCCGCCTCGCAGCGTCAAGCGGATGTAGAGCACGTAGGCGACCAGGAAGCCGATTCCGACCACGATCCGCACCGGCGCCGGCGGTCCCCAGGAAAGCAGCCCCGCGAGCGTGAAGAGGGCGAGGAAGAAGATCAGATCGCGCTCCAGGGTCGGCCTGTGGACCGTCAGCGCGACCCCCTGCGTGCGTTTCTCGCGGTAGAGGTAGGCGAAGAGCCCGACCAATCCCATGGCCAGGGTGGCGAGCAGGAAGGGAGCGCCGACGATCGCCCCGATCGCGACGTCTTCGGAACCCTCGTTGACGCTGATCAGGGCGACGATCGCGATCAGGGTCTCCGGCATCGCCGTCCCGACCGCGGCGAGAATGCTGCCGACAGCCCCCTCCCCCAGCTCCAGCTTGTGGCCGACCCACTCGACGGCGTTGGTGAACAGCAGGGCGCCGGCGAGCACCACCGCGAAGCTGACCGCTAGAAGGAAGGCTTCCTGCATCGGCTCAGGCGAAGTAGAAGGCTAGGCCGAGGACGAAGTAGACGGCGAGCAGCTGCACACCCTCGAACCAGGTCGACTCGCCGTCCTGGGTGACGTTGTTGGCGATCAGCACCGCCAGCAGGATCGCGCCCAGCTCGAAGCCGTTGAAGACCAGGGCCAGCGGATAAGGGCCGATGAAGAAAGAGGCGAGGACGAGGATCGGGGCGACGAAGAGGGCGATCTGGGCGCTGGAGCCGATCGCGATGTTGACCGCCAGGTCCATCTTGTCCTTCATCGCGACCAGGACGGCAACCCAGTGCTCGGCGGCGTTGCCGACGATCGCGACGACGATCACGCCGACGAAGAACTCGGACAGGCCGATCGACTCCGAGGCCTCGCTGATCGACCCGACCAGCACCTCGGACATCAGCCCCACCAACAGGCCGGCGACGGCCAGGGCGATCATCGAGGTCCGCGTCGACCAGCCCCAGGTGTCCTCCTCCTCGTACTCGGGGTTGAAGAGGGCGCGGTGGGTCTTCAGCGAGAAGAAGAGGCCGATCAGGTAGGTGCCGATGAGGACGATCGCGACGGCCAGGGAGAGGTGCTCGACGGTGCCGCCGTAGTGGATCGCCTCGTCATTCGGCGACGGCAGCCCCTGGCCCTCGACCAACTCGAAGACCGCCGGCATCAGCAGGGCAGCCGCCGCCAGGATCAGCATCGTGCTCTGGACGCTGGCGGTGGTGCGGTTGAAGGTCTGTTTGTCGCGCCCGAGCCCGCCGGCCAGCATCGCGGCGCCGAGGACCAGCAGGATGTTGCCGAGGATCGAGCCGACGATCGAGGCCTTGACCACCTCCTGCAATCCCTGGTTGAGCGCGAAGAGGGCGATGATCAGCTCCGGCGCGTTGCCGAAGGTGACGTTGAGCAGGCCGCCGATGCCGGGACCGGCCCGGGCCGCCAGCTCCTCGGTGGCGCGACCCATCAGCGCCGCCGTGGGGATGATCCCCAACGCCGAGCAGGCGAAGACGACGGTCGCCGGGGCGTGGGCGAGCTCGAGCGCGACCGCGACCGGAATCAGCGGCGTCAGCAGGTACGGCCAACCGAGCGGCGAGCGGAAGAAGGCGGCGTCGAAGCGCGGCTGGCTGGAGTTGCTGGGCTGGTTCAAGGATTGAGAAGGGTATGCGGAAGTGCGAAGGACGTCGCCGAGGCGACGCCCTTCGCGAAAACGGGATGTGCGCGGTGCCTACTGGATCATGCTCGCGCACTGCTGCAGGTCGGTGGGCGTCTTCGCCCCTTTCAGGCATTCCAGATAGGCCTGCTGGCTGCCGGCACCGGAGCCACCCGACGAGGATTCGCCGCCGAGGGACTCGCCGGTCAGATCCTCGAGCAGGTCGCCGAGCCCTTCGCCGCTGCTCGCGCTTTCGAGCAGCTCCAACGGGTTGACGCCGAGCTTCTGGAACAGCCCTTCGAGCGGCTTGGCGCCAGAGGGAGCGGAGATGTCCTGCTCCTCGTTGACGCCGCCGAGCGAGAGCTCGAATTCGACTTCGATCTTTTCGCCGTTGCCGCCTTTCGGTTCGATCGTCAATTCGGCGTCCAGCTTGCGGATGATGTCGTCGTCGCCGACGTAGACCTCGACGTGGGCTTTCTTGACGGCGCTCGTTAGTTCACCCTTGGCCTCTTCGAGCTCGCCGATCGGCAGTGGGCCGGCCGCTTCGAGCTGGCTGCTGCAGGCCGGGTTTTCGGTCAGCTTGATGATCGCGTCGATCGCGCCACCGACGTTGAGGTCGCCGCTGAGCTTGGTCGTCTCGGCGCCGTCGACGTCGGCGCTGCCGTCGTTGCTCAGCTGATCGACGAAATCGCCGACCTTGAGGCCGGTCGCCGCTTCCTGGCAAGCGCTTACGTCAGCCGGGTTGGCTTCCGCCCCGCCCTGCTGCTGAGCCTGTTCAAAGGCAGATTTGACGAAGCCGAAGGTGGTCGGGTCGACTTCGTACTCGGTCCCTTCGTAGTTGACGTAGGCACGGTCGGTGAGCAGCGTCAGGCCGCCCTGGAAATCGATCTTCTCGCCCTCCGCCTCACCCTTGGCGCTGGCGGTCAGCGCCAGTTGCGGCAGATCGCCCTTGGCCCCGCTCTGGAACGGACCAGAGAGGCTGACGTCGATGTCGCCGCCTTCGTCGCCTTCGGACCGGATGCCCAGGGAGAGGTCGATGTCGCCGCTCTCAACCCCTTCGAGGCTGGCGTTGTCGATGACCTCCTGCGGGTCCTCGCTGCTCTTGTCGCTGCTGCCACCGCAGGCGGCAAAGACGGTCGCAAGGGCGGCCAGCGCGGCGAACAGCACGAAAATGCGGAAACGGCTCAAGGGATAGAGCTCCTCGTAATCGATGACGGGATCGAACGCTGATTCTAGGGAGGGCCGGCGTCGCCGCGCGATTCGTCGATCGGCGGCGGCCGGTTCTCCGTCGTCAGGTTGGCCGCCAGGGGGAAGAGCAGGGCGCCGAGGAAGATCAGGGTGACGCCGGCGATGACCATCCCCTTGGAGCGAAACACGTGCCCGAGGATGCCGATCGCGAAGCCGGCGAGCATCAGCGCGATGTAGGGGCCGGGGCTGTGTGGGAACAGCTCGGCGATGGGCAGCGACAGGTCGAGCACGGGGGCGGATTATCATCGCCCGCATGGCCGAGAGCTCTGTGGCGGAGGTGAAGGAGGCGCTGGCGCGGGTCGGCTACCTCGCCGACGAGCCCGCGGCGCTGGTCTCCTACCTGGCCCAGGAGCTCGGCAAGCCGGTCCTGGTCGAGGGGCCGGCGGGGGTCGGCAAGACCGAGCTGGCCAAGGCCCTGTCACGGGCCACGGGCCGCGAGCTGGTGCGCTTGCAGTGCTACGAGGGCCTCGACGAGGCGAAGGCGATGTACGAGTGGAACTACCGCAAGCAGCTGCTGCGGATCCAGGCCGGCGGCGAGGGCGGCTGGGACGACGTCCAGGAGGACATCTTCAGCTCCGAGTTCCTGCTGACGCGGCCGCTGATGCAGGCGATCTCCAGCCCCGACCCGGTGGTCCTGCTGATCGACGAGATCGACAAGACCGACCAGGAGTTCGAGGCGATGCTGCTCGAGCTGCTCTCCGACTTCCAGATCACGATCCCCGAGCTCGGCCAGGTCGCGGCGACGACGATGCCGATCGTCGTCCTCACCTCCAACGACTCGCGCGAGCTGACCGAGGCGCTGAAGCGGCGCTGCCTCTACCTCTGGCTCGACTACCCCGGGGCCGAGCGCGAGATGGAGATCGTCCGCCTGCACGTCCCCGATCTGTCGGAGTCGGTCGCGCGGCGGCTGGTCGAGGTGATCGAGATGGTGCGGGCGCTGGACCTGAAGAAGCCGCCCTCGATCGCCGAGTCGATCGACTGGGCGCGGACGCTGCTGCTGATGGGCGCCGAGGACATCGACCGCGAGACCTTCACCCGGTCGATGTCGATCATCGTCAAGCACCGCACCGACATCGACCTGGTCGCCGAGCGGGTCGGGATGAAACTGGCCGAGGCACCGAGCCCGACGGGGTGAGCCCGGTGCCCGCCTCCCCCTATGGGCCCAGGGCTGACGCCGGCCCCCCGGGGCTGGCGGCGAAGCTGCTCGGCTTCTGCGACGAGCTGCGCGGCGAGGGGGTTGCGGTCGGGACCTCGGAGATCCTCGACGCCTTCGCCGCCCTGGAAAGGGTCGACTGGACCGCGCGCGAGGACTTCCGCGAGGCGCTGGCGGCGACGATCGCCAAGTCCCAGGACGACCGCCGCGTCTTCGAGCTGCTGTTCGAGCGCTTCTTCTTCCGCGCCGCCGAGGCCGAGGCCGTGCAGCGCGAGATCACCGAGCGCGGCGAGGGTGGCGGCGACGCCGGCGAGGGTGGCGAGCGGCTCGACATGGACGAGCTGCGCGAGCAGATCCGCGACGCGATCGAAGCCGGCGACGAGGACCGGCTGCGCGACCTGGCGCGGCTGGCGATCGCCGCCTTCGGCCAGGCCGAGGGCTCGGGCGTGGTCGGGGTCGACGTGCAGCGGATCCGCCGCACCCTGGGCCTGACCGCGGGCGCCCAGCCGCCGACCGAGCAGGGCGACGAGCGGCCGCCGATCGACCGCGATCAGCTCAACAAGTTCGAGCGCCACCTGCGGCGCGAGCTCGAGCGCGACCTGATCGAGCGCACCGAGACCCTGCCCCCCTCCCGCCCCCTGGCCGAGCTCGACCGGGCGCTCCCGACCAACCCGACTCAGGACCTGGCGGCGGTCCATCGCGCGGTCTCGCAGATGAAGCGGCGGCTGGCGACGCTGGGGCAAGAGCAGCGCGGGCACCGCAAGGCCGCGATGGTCGACGTGCGGCGGACGATGCGGGCCTCGCTGGAGACCGGCGGCGTGCCGCTGCGGCTCAAATACAAGCCCAAGCGCCCGCGCCGGCCGGAGATCTACGTGCTCTGCGACGTCTCGACCTCGGTCACCTCGGCCAGCGTCTTCTTCCTCTCCGTCCTCCACGCCCTGCACGACTCGTTCAGGAAACTGCGCAGCTTCGTCTTCATCGAGCGGATCTCCGAGGTCACCGAGGTCTTCGAGCACGAGCGCGACTTCGCCGTCGTCGCCCAACGAATCTCCAGCGAGGGAGGCGTCGCCGACGTCTCCGGCTACACCGACTACGGCCGCGTCTGGCTCGAGTTCCTGACCGAGATCTCCGACGAGCTCGACCCGCGCTCGACCGTGATCGTGCTCGGCGACGCCCGCACCAACGGCCGCGAGCCCCATGCCGAGGTCTTCGCCCAGGTCGCCGAGCGCGCCGGCCGTCTCTTCTGGCTCAACCCGGAGCCGAAGCTCTACTGGAACTACGGCGACTCGGTGATGGCCGCCTACGAGCGCCACTGCGACGGCGCCTTCGAGTGCTGGACCACCCGCCACCTGGAGAACTTCGTCAACGTCGTCGCCGGCGGCGTCCCCGCCGCCGAATGAGCCGGGCGCTGCTGCTGCGCCACGCCGAGTCGGCCCACAACGCCCACACCGGCAAGGAGGCGCTGGGCGACGAGGAGGGCGATCGGCTGACCGCGCGCGGGCTCGCGCAGGCCCACGCCGCCGGGCAGGGACTGGCCGGGCAGGGCGTCACGCGGCTCTGGGCGAGCCCGATGCGGCGGGCGGCGGAAACGGCGGCGGCGGTCGGCGACGCGCTCGGTCTTCAGCCGGGGACCCTGCCCTACGTCCATGAGCTGAGCGCCGAAGAGAGCTTCGAGGACCTGGTCGCACGGGTGCGGCGCCTGAAGGCGGAGCTGGAGGGATGGGAGGCCGAGGAGCTGTCGCTGATCGTCGGCCACGGCATCTTCATCCGCTTCTTCCTGCTCGACTCGGTGCTGGGCGACGAGTTCACGCCGCCGATGGCGGCGGGGATCTGGAACCTCGGCTCGCACAATTGCGGGCTCAGCCTGTTTTCACACGGGGAGGCGCGCGACCCCGGCGGCACCGAGGTTCCCGGCTGGACCTGCCTCAGCTGGATGCAGCGGCCGTGGGATCCGCCGTGACGGCGCGGGGCGGATCGTCGGGCGAAACCTGCCACTGCTCGTTGACGATCGCCCCCGGCGGCGGCGCCACCGGCCCGTCGAGCAGCGGGTCCTCGGTCTCGCGCATCCAGGCGTCGAGCCGGTCCCTCATCTCCTCCAGCACCTCACCCCGAGCCGGGTCGGTGGCGAGGTTGCTGCCCTCGGCCGGATCGAGCACGAGGTCGTAGAGCTGCTCCTCGGGCACGATCTGCTCGCCCCAGCCCGCCTCGACCAGCAGCTCCTTGCTGGCGCTGTCGTCGCAGTTGGCCAGGATCGGGTGCTCGTAGTCGTCGAACTTGCGGATGTACTTCCAGCGATCGGTGCGGACCGCGCGCTGCGGCTGGTAGGCGGCGTGGTAGGTCGTCTCGGCGAAGATCGCCTCGTGCAGGCGCTTGGCCTCACCGCGCACCAGCGGCATCAGCGAGGAGCCCTGCAGCCAGTCCGGGGCCTCCACCTCGGCCAGCTCGCAGATGGTCGGGTAGACGTCGAGGTGGCTGACCGGGGCGTCGACCACCTTGCCGCCGGCAAAGCCCCCCGGTCCCCGCATCAACATCATCACCCCGATCCCACGGTCGAAGAGGGTGGCCTTGGCGCCGGGGAAGGCGACCCCGTGGTCGGTGGTGCAGAGCACCAGCGTGTTCTCGACCAGGTCGAAGTCGTGCAGGGCGTGGAGGACGGCGCCGATCCCCTGGTCGAGCGAACGGGCGCTGGCCTTGAAGGCGGCAACGTCCTTGCGCGTCGCGACGACGTCGGGCAGGTTGGCCGGCGGCAACGAGTAGAGGGTGTCGCGGACCGAGGTCGGGGCGAAGAAGCTGCGATGCGTCTCGAAGAAGCCGACCGACATGAACCAGGGCTCCGAGGACGCCTCCCGCAGGGACTCGATCGTCAACGGCGCCACGTACTCGGCGTGGTTGGAGTCGACCGGGACGATCTCGTCGTAGCCGATCACGCCCGGGTCGACGGAGATGTGCTGCTCGCCGATCAGGGTCGAGCGATAGCCGGCCCGCCGCAGCGAGTGCACCCAGTGCTGCCCGTAGTCGTTGAGGGCCCAGCCGCGGTGGGCGAGCCCGAGCATGCCGTTGTTGTGGCAGTGAAGGCCGGTGAGCAGGCTGGCGCGGCTGCCCGAGCAGGTCGGCGCGGCGCAGAAGGCCTCGCGGAAGAGAACCCCCTGGTCGGCGAGCATCTGGATGTTCGGCGTCGGGACCTGGAAGCCATAGGGCTGGACGAAGCGGCCCGTGTCGTGCGAGTGGATATAGAGGATGTTCGGCGGTGCGTCCATGCGGGTACTCCCTTACTCGGCAAGTGCTCCCTGCCATGCAACCACAACGCTCCTACCTGGTCTGCGCCACTCCCCGAAGCGGCAGCACGTTGGTCTGCCACGGGCTCGAGGAAACCGGCGTCGCCGGCCGTCCCGAGGAGTACTTCGAGGCGCTGCGCCACAGCGGCCGGCCGCGTCGCCCCGAGGAGTACTTCGTCGGCGTCGAAGACCCCTCGATCCGCGACCACCTCGGCGAGCGCGCCGTCGGCAGCGAGCTGCCCCCACGCTCGCCGCTGTGGAGTCGCGCCGCCTACGACCGCTATCTCGAGTGGGCCTTCGAGGCCGGCACCACCCCCAACGGCATCTTCGGCGCCAAGTTGATGTGGGGCTATTTCGAGGACTTCGTCAGCCTCCTCCGCAACGTCCCCACCTACCGCGAGGTCCCGCTGGCGGAGCTGCTGCCGACCGTCTTCCCGGACCTGACCTTCGTCCGGGTCGTGCGCGCCAACAAGGTGCGGCAGGCAGTCTCGCTCTGGAAGGCGGTTCAGACCGCGACCTGGCGCGAGGACCAGGCCACCGCCAAGGCGGCCTCGCTCGAGGACGACGGCTCACCGCCTTACCGGAACTTCATCGAGGAGCATCGGCCGCAGCTGCGCTTCCACTACCGGGCGATCGAGCACCTGCTGGAGCAGATCTTGATCGAGGAGTCGCGCTGGGACGCCTTCTTCGAGCACTGCGGGATCAATCCGCTGCTGGTCCTCTACGAGAACTTCGCGGCCGAGTACGAGACCAGCACTTTGCGCCTGCTCGAGCGCCTCGACCTCTCACCCCCCGACGACTTCGAGTTCGAGCCGCGGATGAAACGCCAGTCCGACAACGTCAACGACGACTGGGTCAGGCGCTACAGCGAGCTCAGGCTCGGCACCGACTTCGACCTGGTGCCGGTCCCGGTCGGGACCTAGCTGCCTTTGGTCGCCATTTCCTTGGTGCCCGTGCTGGCGATCCAGGCGTCGGGAGAAGCGATCAGCTCCTCGACGACGGGCGGCAGCTGACCGGAGACGAGGTCGGCGAGGGTCACGGTCTCGAGCACGGTGCGAAGGCTGGCGCGGACCGCGATCCAGACCTTCTGCAGGGACTCGGCGTTGCCGTGGTATTCGATCGCCTCCGGCGGGGTCGACTGGACGTGGGCAATCGGGCCCTCGACGGCGCGGACGACGTCGGCGACGGTCACCTCATTGGCCGGTTTGGCCAGCCAGTAGCCGCCCTTGGCGCCGCGGCGGGCGCGGACGATGCCCTGATGCTTGAGCTCGAGCAGGATGTGCTCGAGGAACTGCAGCGGGATGTCCTGGGCGTCGGCGAGGCGCTCGCCCTTGATCGGCCCCTCCTCGGCGGCGGCCAGCTCCGCGGCTGCCCGCACTGCGTAATCGGCCTTGGCTGAAACGCGCATCTACCTAGTAAACCAATCAGCCAACCACGTCAGGGGTGAGATCGTCGGAGCGGTCACGAGCTTGCTCCTCCGCCTCGCGCTTTTCCCGACG
The DNA here is from genome assembly GCA_049790835.1 of Solirubrobacterales bacterium. Lineage (GTDB taxonomy): Bacteria > Actinomycetota > Thermoleophilia > Solirubrobacterales > 70-9 > VAYN01. Next base: position 6,191 of record JBAQZI010000222.1, on the reverse strand, counting down.
CTCGTTCCACCAGCGCGGGAACCAGATCAGCAGGCCGAGGCCGACGCCGGCGACCACGGCGGCGATCGGCCAGACGACCGGGTCGCCCTTCTGCACGGTGACGATCCCGGAGGCGACCAGGACGACGCCGAGCGCGGTGCGCAGGAACGAGACCGGGGCGCGCGCCGCGTAGTTGGCGCCGACGACAACCCCCGGCACCGAACCGAGCAGGATGTTGCCGGCGAGCATGAAGTCGACGTTGCCGCCGACCCAGTGGGCGATGCCGGCCGCCCAGAGCAGGATCGCGGCGTGGAAGACGTCGGTGCCGACGACTTTGCGCGGGGTGAGGCGGTAGACGGAGATCAGCAGGATCGCGATCACCGTGCCCGAGCCGGCCGAGGTGATGCCGATCACGAAGCCGGTGGTGACGCCGATCGCCACCGCGGCCACTTTGTGCCGCCGCTTCAGCTCGAAGTCGTCGCGCTCTTCGACCAGCTTGCTGAGGATCAGCGCCCGCGCCAGGGTGATGATCCCGACCATCAGCAGGGTGCCCCCGAGCAGCGCGTAGACGATCGAGTCGAGCCGCTCTTCGCCGACCTTGCTCTGCAGCACGGAGATCGCCCAGACCCCGGTCACCGCGGCGGGCACGCTGCCGGCGGCCAGCCAGAAGGCCAGGCTCATGTTGACCGTGCCCATCCGCAGGTGGCGCCAGCCGCCGACCGTCTTGGTCACCGCCGCGTAGAAGATGTCGGTGCCGATCGCGGTCACCGGCTTGATCCCGAAGAAGAAGATCAGCAGCGGGGTCATCAGGGTGCCGCCACCCATGCCGGTCATGCCGACCATTGCCCCGATGCCGAAGCCGAAGATGACGATTGCCGGGTCCATGCGCCGCCTTTTGAGTTCCGCGCGGGGTACTTATCGACTTTCCTGACCTTCTTGGTCAGGAGCGCGGAGTGCGCCAGGATACCAAGGATGTCCGTCTCGATTCGCGGCCTCGGCCACTCCTACGCCGAGCTGCGGACGATCGAGCGGCTCGACCTCGAGATCGGCGAGCACGAGGTGGTCGGCCTCGTCGGACCGTCTGGCTGCGGCAAGTCGACGCTGCTGGAGCTGATCTGCGGCCTGCAGGAGCCGAGGGGCGGGGAGATCTCGGTCGGCGACGCGACCACCGCGCAGGGGCGTCTCGCCCACTGTGCCTACATGCCCCAGAGCGATCAACTGCTGCCCTGGTACTCGGCCCTCGACAACGCGGCGCTGGGGCTGCGCAACCGCGGCCTCGGCAAGGCCGAGGCGCGAGAGCGCGCGGGCGCGTTGTTCGAGCGCTTCGGCCTCGGTGGCTTCGAGCAAAGGGCGCCGACCGAGCTCTCGGGAGGGATGCGCCAGCGGGTCGCCTTCCTGCGCACGCTCATTCCCGGCAAGCCACTGCTTGCCCTCGACGAGCCCTTCGCGGCGCTCGACGCGATCACCCGGGCGGAGATGCAGGAGTGGCTGGCCGAGGCGCTGGATGCCGACCCCCGCACCGTGGTCCTGGTCACCCATGACGTCGAGGAGGCGCTCTACCTCTCCGACCGCGTCGTCGTCCTCTCGGCCCGCCCGGCTCACGTCGTCGCCGAGCTTGGGGTGCCCCAGCCGCGAAGGGCCGATCGCGATGCCGCCGTCACCGACCCCGGCTTCGTCGCCAGTCGCGAACAGGCGCTGCGAGCGCTGCACGAAGGCATGCGATGAGGCGCTGGCTCCTCCCCTCCCTGCTGCTGACGGCGCTGATCGGCGCCTGGCAGCTCGCCGCCTCGAGCGGCTTCCTCGCCGACGTCCTCGGCCTCGAAAGCTTCCTCGTCCCCTCCGCGGCGGAAGTCGTCGAGTCGCTCTGGGAGAGCCGCTCGCTGCTGGCCGAAAATGCCTGGGTGACCCTGCGCGAGATCCTGCTCGGGCTCGGCTGCGCGCTCGTCGCCGGGGTCGGCTTCGCCGTGCTGATGCACCTCTCGGGAATCGTGCGCGATGCCGCCTACCCGCTGATCGTCGCCTCGCAGACGATTCCGATCGTCGTCATCGCCCCGATCCTGCTGGTCTGGCTCGGCTTCGGGATCGGGCCCAAGATCGTCGTCGTGGCGCTGATCTGCTTCTTCCCGATCACGGTCAACGTGCTCGACGGCCTCGGCTCGGCGGCGCCGGACGCGATCAAGCTGATGCGCAGCCTCGATGCCTCGCGCTGGCAGGTTTTCCGCCGTGTCGAGGCGCCGAACGCGCTGCCGAGCTTCTTCACCGGCGCCAAGATCGCCGTCGTGCTCGCTCCCATCGGTGCCGTCTTCGGCGAGTGGGTCGGAGCCGACTCGGGCCTCGGCCACCTGATCCTCACCGACAACGCCCAGCTGGAGGTGGCGCGAGAGTTCGCGGCGGTCGTGGTTCTCTCGGCGATGGCCCTGGTCCTGATCGGCCTGCTGACCCTCGCGGAGCGACGCGTCGTCACTTGGCGATAGAACACAGGGAATGAGCTTGCCTCGAATCCCCACGTTCGCCATCGCCGTCGCGCTGCTCGCGACCGCCCTTGGCCTGGCCGCCTGCGGCAAGAAGTCCGAGGATGCGAGCACGGCGGCGCAGCCGCTCGGCCTGACCCTGGACTTCTACCCCAACCCCGACCACGCCGGGATCTACATGGCCCAGGAGCTCGGCTACTTCGAGGAGGCCGGCCTTGACGTCAGCATCGACACCCCCTCCGATCCCGCCGCGCCGCTGAAGCTGGTCGCCGCCGGAGAGTCGGACCTGGCGATCTCCTACGAGCCCGAGGTGGCCTTGGCCCACGAGAAAGGCCTCGACATCGTCGCGGTCGGAGCGCTGGTCAACCAGCCGCTGACCTCGCTGATCTGGCTGGGCAAATCCGGCATCAAAGGCGTTGGCGACCTCAAGGGCAAGACCGTGGCCACCGCCGGCATCCCCTACCAGGATGCCTTCCTGGAGACGATCCTCGCCCGCGTCAAGCTCACTCCCAACGACGTCAAGGCGGTCAACGTCGGCTTCGGCCTGCTGCCGGCCCTGCTCGGCGGCAGCGCCGAGGCGATGCTCGGAGGCTTTCGCAACGTCGAGGGGATCGACCTGCGCCAGCGCGGCAAAGACCCGGTGATCACCCCGGTCGACCAGCTCGGCGTCCCCACCTACAACGAGCTCGTACTGGTCGCCAACCGCGCCGCCGTGGACGAGGACCCGGAGAAGTTCCGCCTCTTCATCGCCGCTCTGCAACGCGGCACCGACGCGGCGGTGAAAGACCCGAAAGCCGCGACGCAGGCCGTGCTGGCGGCCAACACCGGGCTCGACCCGAAACTGACCGCGGCCGAGGTCGAGGCGACGCTGCCGCTGCTGGCGGCGCGGACGTCGGGCCAGCCCTACGGCTACATGGATCCCAGCGAGTGGCGGACCTTCGTCGGCTGGATGCGCGACAACGGCCTGATCGAGTCGCTGCCGGAGCCCGGCGAGCTGCTCAGCAACGCCTACCTCTCCGGCGAGATACCCGAATAGCCGAGTCTCCCCTCGCCGATCAGCCGGCTGACCTCGGCGGCCGGCATCGCCGCGTGGAAGAGGTGGCCCTGGGCGTAGTCGCAGCCGAGCCGGCGCAGCTCGGCCAGCTGCACCTCGTTCTCGACTCCCTCGGCAATCACCTCCAGCGATAGCGCCCGGGCCATGCCGATGATCGCCTCGACGATCGCCGTGCGCTCCTGCTCGATGCCGAGGGCGTCGACGAAGGAGCGGTCGATCTTGAGCGCGTGGAAGGGAAAGCGGTTGAGGTAGGCCAGCGAGGAGTAGCCGGTGCCGAAGTCGTCGAGGACGAGGCGAACGCCGATCTCGTTCAGCTCTTCCAGCGAGGCGATCGCGGTCGCCGACTCCTCGACCAGGACGCTCTCGGTGATCTCCAGCCGCAGGTGGATCGGGTCGATGCCGGTACGGGCGATGATCTCGGCGACGGTCGCCGGCAGGTCGCGATGAGCGACCTGCCGGGCGGAGAGGTTGACGGCGACGTCTAAGGGGCGCCCGTCCGGGCGCTGCTCGTGCCAATCGAGGATCTGCCGGCAGGCGCGCTCCTGGACCCAGCGGCCGATCGGCTCGATCAGGCCGCTGTCCTCGGCGATCGAGACGAACTCGGCCGGGTCGAGCAGGCCGCGGTCGGGATGCTGCCAGCGGACCAGCGCCTCGAGGCCGGAGATCTCGCCGGTCCGCAGGCTGACCACCGGCTGGTAGTGGAGGGCGAGCTCCTCGCGCTCGAGCGCGTGGCGCAGCTCCCGTTCGACCTCGAGCCGGCGCATCGCGCTGGCCCGCATCTCGGCGTCGAAGAGGACGCAGCGGGCGCGGCCGCCTTCCTTGGCCCGATACATCGCCGCGTCGGCGTCGCGGATCAGCAGCTCGGCGCTGGCGCTGCGCTGCCCGGCGGGGCGGGCGACGGCGATGCCGATGCTGGCGCTGACGAAGTGCTCGACCCCGTCGATCGAGAAAGGCTGGGCGAAGGCGGCGGCGACGCGGTCGGCGATCGCGACGGCCTCCTCCTCGTCGGCGAGGCGGTCGATCAGGACGCCGAACTCGTCGCCGCCGAAGCGGGCGACGACGTCTCCCGGCCGCAGGTGGGCGCGCAGGCGCGGCGCCACCGCGCGCAGCAGGGCGTCGCCGGCGTGGTGGCCGAGGCTGTCGTTGATCAGCTTGAAGTGGTCGAGGTCGAGGAAGAGGATCCCGATTGGCGACCCCGAGGCCATCGCCCGCTTGAGCGAGTCGTTGAGGGCGTCGACGAAGCTGAGGCGGTTGGGCAGGCCGGTCAGCGAGTCGTGGAGGACGCGGTGGCGCAGAGCCTGGTCGGCGGTGTGGCGCTCGATCGCGTCGGCGAGGACGTTGGCGGCGGCCTGTACGAAGGGCACGTCCTTGGGGCTGAAGCGGTGCGGCTCGGTGGCGTGGACGTCGAGGACCCCGAACGGGTGGTCCTTGCCGTCGATCATCACCGCCAGGCTGCTGGCGGCGGCGACGACGCGCAGCACCGGCGGCATCGTGAAGCGGCTCTCGCTCGCCCAGTCGGAGACGATGGCGTGGGCACCGGAGTCGAGGGCGGCGCCGGCGTGGGAGTCGAGGGCGGCGGAGACGCGGCGGCCGGCGCCGATGACCTCGTCCTCGAGGCCGGCGCGAAGGTTGAGGCGGCGGCCGTCGCGGCCGAGCTCCCAGATGCAGGCGCTGTGGACGCCGTCGACTTCGCCGATCAGCGCGGTCGCGGCACGCATCAGCGACTCGGGGTCGCCGTCCTGCAGCGCCCGCTCGCCCAACTTGGCGACGACGGCCTGCTGGGCGAGGGCCCGCTGCAGGTCCTCCTCGGTCCGCTTGCGCTCGGTGATGTCGTAGAGGACGCCGTGCCAGACCGGCACCCCCTTGTCGTCGGCTTCGAGCACCGCCTCGTCGAGCATCCAGACGATCCCACCCTGGCGGGTGCGAAGGCGATATTCGACCGGGCGGGTGTTGCGATCGCCTAGGTAGATCTCGGTTTCGTTCGCCAGCGCCTGCTCGCGATCCTCGGGATGCAGCAGCCGGGCCCAGAGCCCCGGGTCCGCCTTGAACTGCTCGGCGGTGTAGCCGAGGATCTCCTCGACCTGGGGGCTGACGTAATGCCAGATCCCGTGCTCACCCATCTCCGAGGTGTAGACGATTACCGGCAGCCGCTCGACCAGGCGCCGATAGTCCTGTCCGCCGGCCGTAATCTGATCGAGGAATTCGTTGACCTCGTGATCGGGCCAGTTCCTATCCCCTTTAGCCGCCATCGCGTCGTTATCGACACATCGTCCAGGCGCTTGACCGCACGTCCGTCCAGGCACGAGCTCCTGCAGGCGTGCCGGGGCCCGCTCAGGCGGCCAGGCGCAGGGGCGGGCCCTGCGCCACGAGCCGGTGCAGCCCGGCCAGGGTGAGAGCCCCGACCAGCCCCCGGTATGGCTCGTAGGGCGCGTAGAACCGCTCCACCTCGGCGACGCTGGCGCGACGCCCGAGGCCGGCGAGGCGGCCGACCAGCTTGATGTAGCCCAGGTCCCCCGCCGGCAGCGAGTCCATCTCGCCGCGCCCGAAGAGGCCCAGGCACTGGACGGTCCAGGGGCCGATCTGGGGAATCGCCAGCAGGCGCCGGTCGGCCGCCGGCGAGTCGAGCTGGCAACGGCCGGCGGCGACGACCTTGGCGACCCTGCGCAGCGCCGCGGCCCGGGTCGGGG
>JBAQZI010000221.1:0-5471 GCA_049790835.1 Solirubrobacterales bacterium | reverse complement strand
GACCGAGCTGCCGCGCCCGCGCCAGCCAGCGCCGATCGGCTCGCGCGGCGGCGCCGACCGTGTCTCTTGCGACGTCGTCATCGCAGCGCAAGCGCGAGGAGGCCGCCGGCTGCGAAGAGGCGAATGCGACCACAACGCCGGCGGGAGCGTGGCTGAGGCAGGCGAGTCGATCGCCGCGCGCGGCGTAGACGATTCGCACTGCAGCCGCCCCGAAGCCCGCCTCCGTGACAAGCACGTTGGTGCCGGCCCGGTAGCGCTGCTCCACCGAGTCGGCGCGCCACAGCGGCAGCGCCGGCCCGCCGTCGATGCTGACCCGCGGCACGATCCCGGTGTCCGCCGCGACCGTGCCCGCGGCCTGCCGATCCGCCGGGTTGTCGATCAGCGCCCGCCCCGCCGGCCCCGGCGCCCGCAGGTCGACCACGCCGCCGTAGGCATCGATCGCCGCGGTCAGCCCACCGCTCCCGACCACCGCCGTCCCCAGGAACGGCGCCGGCATCCCCGGCAGCCCCGCCGGGGTGCGCGGATCGGCCGGCGAACCGCCGGAGACGAGCACCAGCCCCACCGCTCCCGCAGCGACCAGCGCCAGCGCTGCACGAGTCCAGGCCACCCCCCAATGCAATCAGCCCCGATCGCCTTCCGGCCGCTAGCCTTCGCCCAGCGCAGGCGCTTCATGCGCCCCCAGGCGAGGTAGCTCAGTTGGTAGAGCACACGACTGAAAATCGTGGTGTCGCGGGTTCGAATCCCGCCCTCGCCATCGCTCCCTGGCTGCTGCCCGGGAACCACGTGGCGCTGATCTCGGTTACCGAGCCACAAAGATGAGCGACACGAACACCCACCGCTATCTCGTCATCTTCGATTGCGACGGCGTGCTGGTAGACAGCGAACCGATCTCGAATCGGGTGCTGGCCAGAGCGATCACGGACGCTGGGATTTCGATTGGCCCCGACGAGGTTGCGTTGACCTTTGAAGGGATGCGTCTGCGCGATATCCGCGCCGAGGTCGAGGAGCGACTTGGGAGGCAGTTGCCGGAAGGTTGGATCGCCCGCTTCGAGGCTGATCGTGCCGCAGCTTTCGAGGAGGGACTGGCACCCGTCCCCGGCATTGCCGACGTGCTCTCGCGGGCCAGCTCCGACGGCCTGCCCATGTGCGTCGCTTCGCAGGCACGCCGCGAGAAGACGGAGCTGACGCTCGCCCTGACCGGCCTGAGCAATTACTTCCCCGCTTCGTCGCTTTTCTCCTCGATGATGGTCGAGCGCGGGAAGCCCCATCCCGACCTCTTCCTCCTCGCGGCGGAGTCGATGGGATTCGAGCCGGCTCAGTGCATCGTGGTCGAGGATGGAATTCCGGGCGTCCAGGCCGGGCGACGTGCCGGGATGAAGGTCTTGGGCTACGCCCCGGGCCGCAATGCCGAACGTCTCGCTCAGGCGGGCGCTCAGACCTTCGCATCGATGGCCGACCTCCCAGGCTTGCTGGGACTCGCCTAGTGCGCTTCAGCGCCGCTTAGGCCTATCGCAAAGCCGCAGACCCAGCGCCGATGGCACAAGGCTGGCCGCGGTGATCCCGCGTAGCCTGCCTGCGGTGCCTTACGTCGGCTCCTATCTGTGGCGACTGCGCCAGGCCGTCGGCGATGATCTGATCCTGATGCCTGGCGCGATGGTTGCGCTCCAGCGCGACGACGGTCAGGTGCTCCTCACCAAGCGCGCCGACGACGGGACTTGGTGCCTTCCGGCCGGCGCTGCGGAGGTTGGTGGCAGCTTCGCCCAGACGGCAATTGAAGAGCTCGCCGAGGAGACCGGCGTCAACGTCGCCAAGGAGGATCTTGTGCCCTTCGCCTCGCTGTCCGAGGCGACCGAGCACACGATCCATTATCCGAACGGCGACATCACGCATTGCTTCGCGATCTGCTTCCTCGCGAGGAGGTGGAGCGGCGATCCGCGCCCCGACCGTGACGAGTCAACCGAGGTGAGGTTCGCACCGCTGAACGAAGTCCCCAAGCCAGTCCACCCACCCACCGCCCGTGCGCTCGAGCTTCTGCGGACCTACCTCGACACCGGCACGTTCCAGCTGCGTTAGAGACATACGCAAGCTCACGAACTAAGACCGGGTGGCTCTATGGCTCCGAGCCGCGGCGCATCCTCACCGTCCAGAAAGCTTTCGTACTGGAGTTGCGCGCTCGACAGAAGGGGAGCGCTCTTGCCGGTGAGGGTCATCCCGGCGTGCTCGTAGAGCCCGCGGGCGGGGCTGTTCTCGCGGGCGGTCCAGACGTCGACACGTTGGTAGCCCAGCGACCGCGCGACGTTGAGGACGTGAAGGACCAGGGGGAGTCCGACTCCTGTGCGTTGCTCGGCGGGACGCACGAACACCATCGAGATGTGCAGGAGCGATGGGTCGAGTTCGCCGTCGCCGAGCCGTCCGGGCTCGGCCAGTGCCATGCCGACGATGCCTGGTCGCCGCGCGACGAACGGCAGGGCGTCTGAGGCTGAGAGTTTCGCGCGGATGCGAGCGGTGCGCTCCGGCCCGTGCGGAGCGCCACGGGCGATGTTCGCCTCGTGCCACACGCTGACCGCGGCATCAAGCTCCTGGGGACGCATGCTCCGGACGTTCACCGTCAGATCGTACGGCCGGGTGCGGAGCCGTCGCCTGGCGAGTTCCTCGTCAAACTCGCCTTTAAGCCTTGACCCGCTCGGCGTTACTTCGACCTGGCCCGGCGGGTCCTACGGGGCGAGCTTCTGGCGCAGCGTCAGGTGCCTGACCGTGGTCTCGGCGTTGTTGCCGGAGGCGCGGAACTTGATTCGCAGCGCCACGCGCGCCTTGCCGGTTCGCTCCAGCCGGCGCTTCGCCGCGCCCTTCGGGATCAGCGGCAGCCGCACGGTTCCCGGCTTCGCTTCGCTCTCGCGGAAGGCCCGCACCGCGCGGCTGGTCATGGAGAGGGCGCCGCCGGCGCGCAGGCCGAGGAAGAGCTTCGCGCTGCCGTCGCGGAGGTTGCGCTTGAGCTTGCCGAAGCGGACCTCGTTGGAGAGCTCGTAGGTGCCGTAGATGGTGAAGTCCTCGTTCAGGGTCAGCTGGCACGGCCCCTTGCCGGGGTCGGGGCAGGGGAGGTCGGTGGGTGGGAGCGCCACCGGCGGCGGGCCCAAGGCGGGCGGGGGCCCGATGCCGCGCCGCCAGCCGGTGAATTCCATGCTCGGCCGCAGCGGTATCCCGGTCAGGGTGACGACGGTGCCGCGGTCGAAGGCAGCCGAGCAGGCGCCGGGGCAGTCGATCCCCGGGGGCGAGCTGACGACCCGTCCGGTATTCCCGAACCAGCCGCTGGTCAGCACCTGCTTGTAGCTGCCGAGCAGCCTGAACGCCTGGTCCGGCTCGTCCACCGGCAGCGCCAGGCAGGAATCGCGGGGCCACCATTCCGTGCAGTCGGTGCCGAGGCCGTTGCCGACGTTCTGCCAGATCGCCGGCCGACCCCTCAGCGTCGGCTGCGGGCTCCAGAGCCAGGGGTCGGCCGCGCTCCCGACCGCCTGCGCCGACACCCAGTACGACCCCGGATTCAGCAGCGGCGCCCCCTGGATCGGCACCGTGTAGTGGGGAGCTCCGGTTGCGGCGAGGCCGCGGGCGCTGAAGAGCTCGCGACCGGGGCCGAGCCGCGTGGCGCCGAACTCTTCATGGAGAGAGACGTTGAAGGGGCGGGCCGAGCCGGAGGACGAGCTGCCGGGCATCTCCACACCCGACAGCGCCCAGTGCTGCCCGTACGGCACGACGAAGTCGTCCGCCGCCCGCGTCGTGGCGGCGGGGTCGTCCAGGGATTCCTGGGAGGGAACCCCATTCGCGCCGGCGCCCAGGGTCTGGTCGTAGAGGACGTCGGCGCTCGCCTGGGCGCCGCCGAGGGCGACGAGCGCCAGCGCGACGAGCGCCGGCGTTGCCGCCTTCGGCCAGCCTCTCACCCTCTGCCTACTTCGCCTGCGTCACCGCGACCCCGACCGTCACGGTCGAGCCGGCCGTGCAGTTGGGATCGCCGACCACCTGGACCGAGACCGTCTGGGTAGCGCCAGGGCTGGTCAGGCCGATCGGGCCGGTGGCGCTGGCGACAGGTGCCACGCCGGTCGGTTCGGCGGCGGTCGCGGCGAAGGCGCGCGGCATCAGCACTCCGCCGGCCTCCCAGCGGCTGCCGTTGACGAAGGGGACGACCTGCGGTTTGCATTCTTTGGCCGGATCGACCCGGCCCAGGTTCGCTCCCCTGGCTTCGACGCTGAGGAAGGTGGCCACGCCCGTCGCCGGGGTGAAGGTGACGGCGCCGCTGAGCGGGACGTTGACCGCGGCGGCGCCGTTGGCGGCGACCGGGCCACCGCCGGCGCTGGCGACGAGGTTGGTGCCGGGAGCGAGCTTGGTGAAGTCGACGGCAGCCGCCTTGATCTTCGCCGCCGTCACCGCGTTGCCACGGATCTTCGCGTTGGTGACCGCGTTGCGCTTGATCTTCCCGGCCGTGACCGCGTTCGCCTTCAGGTTCCTGGCCCCGACCTTCCCGGCCGCCCAGACGACCCCGCCGCTGAGCGCGAGGAACAGCGCCAGCGTTGCCACCACGTTCGCGTAAGTCAACTTCCGCCCGACTGCTCGCATGCCTGCCTCCTGAAGATCGTCTTAGCTTGAAGCCTCTTCGCCCAAACTACAGGCGCCGATCTCGAAACAGGGACGCCCCGGTCAGGTTGCGGTGCGCCGCCCGTCGCGCAGCAGCCACCAGTCGACCACGTAGCCGCCAAAGGGGAGAACCGCGCCGACCAGCACCCAGAAGGTCGTCTTGGCACTCCATCCAACCTTCGGCCGCAGCTGCAGCGCGATCACGACGTAGGCGATGAAGAGGACGCCGTGGATTGGGCCGAGGATCTGGACCCCGAGCTCGCTGCCGCCGGTCCGCTTGATCACGGAGGCGATCAGCAGGGCGATGAAGCTGGTCGCCTCGGCGAGGGCGATGTAGCGCATGTTCCTGATGGGCGGGACCTTATTGGCAGCGCATGGGCAGGGGTTTTGGCGCCAAACCGTGCAAGATCCACGGTGATGCAGAAGCCTCTCCCCGGCTCGGGCCTGCGCCCGGGCATCGCCGCCGAGCTGAAAGCGCTTGGCCCAGGCCTCGCCGCCGGCCGGGTCCTGGCCCAAAACCGGGGCTACTGGCTGGTCGCGGTTGCCGAGGGGGAGGGATGGGCGCCGCGCCTGCTGACCGCCCGCGGCCGCCTGCGGGGGACGACGCCGGTTACCGGCGACTGGGTGGCGGTCGATTCCGCCGGGGAGATCGCGGCCGTGCTGGAGCGCTGCTGCCTGCTCGAGCGCCGCGCCGCCGGGGACGAGGTCGCGGCCCAGGCCCTGGCCGCCAACGTCGACCTGGTCCTGGTCGTCGAGGCGCTGCCGGAGCCGAACGAGCGCCGGGCCGAGCGCTTCGCCGCGCTCGCGGCGGCGAGCGAGATCCCGGTCGCGCTGGTTCTCACCAAGGC
>JBAQZI010000220.1:0-13784 GCA_049790835.1 Solirubrobacterales bacterium | reverse complement strand
CTGAGCCGGTCGGGTCGATGAAGACTTCGGCGGTCTCGGGGTTGATCTTCAGGGCCTGGCGGATGACCACGGTGCCGAGGTCGAAGGGGCCGACCTTGGCGGCGGTGATCGCGGCGATCGAGAGGGCGGAGCCGTTGTAGGGGCCGGCTAGGTAGACCTTGCCGGGGGCATAGGCCAGGCTCGGGCCGACGCCGGCGCCGACCAGGGTGCGGCCGACCTCTGAGGCCTTCGGGCAGCTGGGGGCCGCCAGCTCTTCGGCGCCGCCGTGGGGGCCGGTTCTGGCCTTGGCGGCGGCGATCTGAGCGTCGGGGCAAAAGGGGATGCCGGCGAGCTTGCCGGTGATCCCCGGCGGCAGCTTGATCGAGAAGCGGGTGTACTCCTGTTCGCCGTCGTTTCTGGTCAGGCGCAGGTTGAAGGGCGAGTAGCGCCCGGCGGCGTTGTTGAGGGTGCCGGCACTGAGGCCCGGGCGGAAGGGCGGGGTGCCGCCCGAGGGGCAGGGGCCGGCATTGGGGCCGGTGATGATCTGAAAGCTCGAGGAGGTGGTGATCGGCTGCCCGCCCGACCACGGGGTCAGCTGGGCTGTGAGCGCATGGGAGCCGCAGGCCGGCGGCGTCGCCAGCGGGCTTCTGGTGCCCTCGCGAAAGTGCAGGCGAAAGTGGGAGAAGGGCAGCTGGGGCAGGTTGTCGGCGGTGGTGGTGATGCGGCCCGTGCGCGGGTCGGTCTCGACCTTCAGCGCCTGGGTGACGATGATCCCCAGGTTCGGGTTCTTGATCACCATGTAGAGGGCTAAGAGGGTGCCGAAGGGGTTCTCATAGGGCTTGGCGGCGAAGATCGCGCCGTTGACGTCTTCCTCCAGCAGCGGCGTTTCGACTTCCACCGTGCCGATCTTCGAGGCGTTGGGGCAGCCGGCCCCCGGTGCCGAGAAGGCCGTCTCCCGCGCCAGGTCGGCTTCGGTGCAGACGTTCAGCCCTTCGGCCAGGGAGGGGTTGGTGGTGAAGCCCTCAGGCAGGGTGACGACGGCCTTGCGGATGTCGGACTGGGCGACGCCTTTGGAGTTCGTCAGGCCTTCGTCCTTGACGTCGAGTGAGAAGTCCAACCCGGTCGGCGAAGCTGCCGCCTTGGTCGTGGGTTGGGCAGTCGTCGTGGGCGAGAAGTTGAGGTTGCCGCAGCCGCTCATGCCCAGTGGGTTGGGTGGCAACGAGTCATCATGGGTGAAGGCGACGTCCGTGACCGGAGGCGAGCCATCCCAGGAGGTCGCGTCCAAGCTGGTCGCGAGTGGCCCTTGACAGGCGCGCGGCAGGGTCAGGAATGGCTCTTCGGGGATGTTGACCGGGCAGAGACCTTTGGAGATCGGCTCGTCGGTGATTCCCTGCAGATCACCCACGCAGCCGCCACGCAGCGAGTCATGCGCAGCGTCAGCCGGGTTGCCCCAGAGGGTCACCTTCGAGGCGTAGAAGAGCAGGACCTGAGGCACGTTCTCCAGCGCGGCGATGACGTTATAAGGGGGCTCTTCGCTGACTTTCAACTCGACCGTTATCGGCTCCTGCAAGACGACGAAGCCGATCTTCGCCGCCACTCCCGGCGGCGGGATCAGGTTGAAGACCGGCACGTGCAGGTAGCCGTCCTCTCCCGCGGGGACCGGCGAGAAGCCGGCGCGGATCGCCGCCACACCGACCGCCGTCGAGTCCGGACAGGTGGAGGCTCCGCTCCCTGACGCAGCGAGGGTGATGAACTGCGCGGTCGGGCAGCGCGGGGTCGCGGTCGGTTTGCCGACCAGCCCGGCGATCTGGCCCAGGAACAGGTTCTTGGTTTCGCCTTCGACGATCTCCATCCCGCCTTGCTCGAAGGTGTTGACGCCAAAGGAGGTCGTCATCGCGAAGGGATGGGAGCCGGCCTGAGTCGCGGTAGAGCCGTCTTTGTTGGTGAAGGTGACGTCGAGGTCTTTGAAGCCGAAGGCGCCAAGGGCAGGGGCGGCAAGCATCCCGCACGCGAACAGGGCCAAGGCGGCGGTTGCGAGCAGTCGCTTGATCATCGGCTGGCCTTCCGGTTGCTGTTGGCTTTCCTTGCCTTCTTGGCCTTGGTCCTGCTCTGCTTCTTGCTCACGCAGCGGCCCTTGCGCCGCGCCTTGCCCTTCTTGCCGCAGCGGAGCCTCCTCGGCCTGCTCTCGTCCTTGACGTTGCCGGCGCCGTTGAAGCTGAGCGAGCCCGGGGTCGGGTCGCTGGGCGGGTTGAACGGCCCCTGGCAGGCTTCGCCCTCGCAAGCGGCCGGCTGCACGGGCGGGCCAGGAAGGCCGCCGCCGACACGGGCGTCGTAGATGTCGATCAGGCCCGGATCCTGCGCGAGCAGGCTCTCCCCGGTGAAGAAGAAGACATCCTCTCCGCTCGCATCGGCGTCGACGAATTCAGAGCGCTGCGGGCTCTGGCCGCTGGAGATCAGCTGAATGCAGCCCTTGGGGTCTTGGCAGGTGCCTTTGCCCTGGGCCTCCCACTGATAGACGTCGAGGGTGCCGTTGGTGTCGCGGGAGACCAGCTTGTCGAAGCTCTCGAAGAAGAGCCTTTCTCCATCGTCGGAGAGGACGCGGGGCGAGAAGAGGTGACTTTCGGGCGTCGGCAGCAGCCCTGCCGCCCAGAAGGTCCCCTTCACCTTCGCCGAGTACACGTTGACGTCAGCTCCGATCGGCCGTGCTCCGGTGCGATTGCAGGAGACGCAGCGCAGCACTTCATCGCCCGCGTCCCAGAGGTAGACCTGGGAGTCGGCTTCGCCGCTGTTGACGTCGGTGCTGTCCTGGCCGGTCAGCTCGTTGTCGGAGATGAAGGTCACGGTCTCCCCGTCCGGGGTCACCTCGCCGGCGTGGAGGGATGGTCGCGGCCTCGCGGACGAGATCACTGCTTCCATATCCCCCATTGAGAGAGTCGCGATGAAGGTGACGCTCCCGTCCTCGTGCAGGTAGAGGTTCGGCTCCCCCGCCGCCGCGGCGGCGGCGCCGTCGAGGTCTTCCCCGGAGACGAAGTAGACGCGGGTCGCGTCCTCGCTCATCCCGACGACGCCGCCGTTCGGCCGGATCAGGGCGCCGGCGATCACGCTGCCGCCTTCCGGCGCGTCCTCTTCGACCTCGAATTCGAACAGCTGCCCGGCTTCACGGTAGATCGCCCGCGAGCCGTCGGCCGCGGCGCCGAGGAATTCCGCTGGGCCTTTGGAGACCGCGGTGGTCGTCACCGTGTTGCTGCGCAGGTAGAGCTTGCCGGGTCCGCGACTGGCCGCAGTCCAGTAGATCCGCAACCCGTCTTCGGAGACCGCATTATGGAAATGGCCGCTTCCCACGTTCGCGGCGAAAACGTGGGACTCAGCAAAACCCGTAGTGCAGTCCGCTACCGCGGTTTTGTTCGGCAGCACGCAGACCGGCCGCAGGCCGCCTTCGAAGGAGTCATAGACCCGTGGCGCTTCGCCCGCTGGACCACTCGTCGCGGTTAATTTGTCGTTCGCCCGGAAGATCGTGTGGCTACCGTCCGCCGAGGCGCCCTGCACTTCGAAGCCGTACTCGTTGGGTTCGCGTTCCGGCGGCGCCACCCTGGTGATCGCCTCATAGCCTCCGCCGCCGCACAGGTCGGCCTTGTAGAGGTTGGGGAAGCCGGGGACCGCCTCTGGGGCAAGCGCCAAGTCGGTGTCTTGGAAGAACCAGCCGGTGCAGAGGTCGGCGCTGAAGCCTTCCTTGAACTGGGTATCGAGCGCCATCGAGCCGTTGAGCGTCCCGCCCTTGCGTGCTGGCGAGATCGAATGGCCCAGCCAGCCCTGCGGGCTGCGGCTTGCCATGTACTGGACGCTGTAGGGAGAGGAGATCGCATCCCCGAAGGCTTTGGAGGCCGAGTAGGTCAGCTTCTCGCCATCGGCGGCGCTGCGGTTGGACCTCGCCAGCAATTCGGGTTGGTTGAGCAGGGTGATGATGTCGGCGTTGTTTTTGTCGACCGGTGAGACCATCTCGTAGGCGCGGCAGTCCGGCAGGGAGGCGGCGGCGTTGAGGCGGAAGCTGTCGTTGGCGCAAGGCGCAACCGCTTCTGAGCTCGGCCGCGTGGTGAAGGTCCCTTCGGTGCCTTCGACACCGACTTTGCCGCCGACCCCGCGCACCTCTTGGCCTT
This sequence comes from Solirubrobacterales bacterium, assembly GCA_049790835.1. Lineage (GTDB taxonomy): Bacteria > Actinomycetota > Thermoleophilia > Solirubrobacterales > 70-9 > VAYN01. The sequence goes on along the minus strand of JBAQZI010000220.1, from coordinate 9,651 downwards.
CAGAACCGCCGCTCTGGGAGACGAAGCGATAGTGATAGGTGGTGTTGGGAGTGAGGCCGCCGAGGAAAATGCCGGGGCTCGTAACCGATTCGTTGGTACTGCGCGTGGTCAGTTTGGACCCCGGCGCGGCGGGAACACTCGAGCACGGGCTCGTGCCACAGGGGGCGGTCCCGTATTCGACCCGGTAGGTGGTGTCGTTCCAGAACAGCGGATTGATCTCAGCCCTCAGCATGGCTCCATCTGAATCCACCGAAGCCGCGAACTGCGCGTTGATTTGGGGCGCGATCTTGGGGGGTGGGCCGACTACGCTCGGGTCTGGGGTGGCGCCGTAGATTCTGACACTGCTGAGATTTCCGTTGGAAAAATCAAAGCGTTGATAGGGCGCGTAGATGTCAACATCTCCAGCCCCAGGGCCCACTACGCCCGTGGCAATCGCCGCTAGGTTTCCTTCGTCTTTCTCCAGTTCCCCGAATTGGGTGAGTTCCTCGCCGATCGGACTGAACCAGACCACCCGCGACGATTTACCAGCAGGCTTGGATACGGCATAGAGGTTTCCGCTCGGATCGATCACCACTGCGTATGCTTTTTCCACTGCCAGCGAGGCGCCGATCTCTTTGCCGTCAATTGGACTCAGCCTGTGGATGCCGGGCTGGGTGGATTTCGCATTGGGAGCAGCTTCCTGAGCGAAAGCAAAGTACAAGTTGCCGCTGACGGGATCGACCGCCAACGCGCCGGGGTTGCCCGACTCCGGTAGGGGCAGGCTGGTTTTGAAGCTGCCATCCGAGTTGAAAGCCTGGATCCGATCTTTGTCGCCGACATAGACGGTGCCGTCGGCAGCGACGTCCAAATAGTCGCCGTTTACTCCGATCACGTTTTCAATGCTGAATTCACCGGGGCCCGTCCCCACCTGTCCGGCTACGCAGGTGTCACCGCTCGCTGCGGTGCAGACGTTGCCGCCCGTGGTGGCGTTGACTTTGCCTCCGAAGGCGAGCAGGAAGTTGCCTTCGGAGTCGAACTTCTGCACCCGGAAGTTGCCGAGGTCCATCACATAGATGTCTCCCGCAGAATCCACCGCGATCCCACTGGGGCCGACAAGGCCGCTGGTAAATGGAACTGCTCCGAATTGACCCGGACCGCTGCCGGTGAGGCCTTGCTGGCAGCCGGTGCCGGCGGTGCAGGTCTGAAGTTCCTGGGAGCCGTCCCTGACTCCCCAACCGAAGGCCATCACGAACTCCCCCCAGGCAGTGAAAACGTTTACCCGGCGGTTGCTGGCTTCAAGGCCGCCCGACTGAGAGACATAGACGCGGTGGCTGACGGGGTCGGTGGCGATGCCCCGAGGGTTGTTGAGCTGTCCAGCTCCGTCACCAGACATGCTGTCTTGGGGAAACTCGGCGAACAGCGGCGGCGGCTCCGCCGCGCTTGCATAGCCTGGTGCAAGCGCGGCAAAGAGACAGAGAAGCCCGGCGAGGAAGCCGACACACGCCATGCGTACCTGCGTGCCCCGCAATCTGCTCATACCAGTCAACTCAGGACCTCTCTGTCTCATGCCCGACATTTCTCGTCTCCGTGCAGGCAGCGGCCTACGCGGTTACGGCCCAGACTCCGTAGACGAACGGGTCGAAGTTTTCGTCAGCGCCAAAGAGGAGAGTGGTCCCGCTTTTGCTCGCTCCTGCCGTAAACGGGGCCGGATCCGCGGGATTGAAGAAGCCCTGGATCGAGGCGCCGGTAGTCATCAGGTTCATGTAGACGCAGAGTTTCCCCGCGTCGGCCTGCGGCACCCCGTCGACAATTCCGGGACAGCCGACTTTGCTGGTTTCACCCGGTTCCAGGTATATGGGATCCGGGGCACTGGCAAGTGGGATCGGGAACGAGATCGGCATCGGGCTCGCGCCAGGACCCGCGGTTAGGCCATGGATCTGTCCGCTCACCACTCCGGTCTCGGTCTCCCCTGGAGGAAGCGTGCCCCCGGCGGTCCAGGGCTCCCCCGGCTGACCTTCTTCGCCGTTGCAGACGAATTTTTTGCTGCCGGAGCCTTCGACTTCGACGCTGATTCCGGCTTCAGGGCAGCTGGGGCCGGCGGCCTGTGAGCTGACGACGACGCTTTTGCCCGCTGCACCGGCGGAACCGTTGGCGCCGGCGGCGCCGTTGGCGCCGGCGGGACCCCGGAGTCCTGCGGGGCCGGTGGGACCCGCGGGCCCCGCAGGACCCGTCTTGCCCCGCTTGCCGGGCTTGCCGGGCTTGCCCCTCGGCCCCTGCTTGCCCTTGGCGCTGGCGGTGGCCTTGGCGCCGTCAGAGCCGCCGGTGGCAGCGTAGGCGCCGCCACCCAGTGCCGCAACGAGAGCGACGATCGCGACGATCAGGCCGGCGGTGCCGATTTGGGTGCGTAGACGTTCAAGCATCGTTTTATCTCTTCTCCTGAGAGTTGAGCGTGGTGGCATTCGCTACGCACGCAAGTGGCGTTTTGGAGTTCGCGCAGGTGGACGTGGAAGTCCGATGCGAGTGGCGGTGTCTCACCGTTGCTCTCCTTGTCCCTTGAGCCTTCGCCTGCCGCTTCCCTGTGGCGGCGCTGCCGGCGGGGCTCGTTGTCCCTGTGGTGCTGGTGCTGCTTCCCTGTCCCGTCCTAAGAACGGACTGAACTACTTCGTACATCAACTGGCCGTGAAGGTAGACGAAGTGATACCCGGATGTCAAGTCCACGAGATTTTCTGGAGCGGATCGAGCTCCGAATAGGGGCCTTTAATCCCGCTGTCAAGCCAGAAACCGCCGACTCAGGATCGGAAGGGAGGCGCTGACCGGACCGGCAGAAGCAGCGGTTTATGGTTCAGCGGCTGCGGCGCTTGGAGCGCTTGGACTTCGCCGGCTTCGCCGCGTTGCGCAGCGTCTGTTCGCCGGCTTTCTCGGTCGCCTCGCCCATCGCGATCTGGAACATCGCCAGGACGGCGTCGGAGGCGAGCGGCAGCATGCGGTCGAGGGCCTGGCGCACCTTCGGCCAGTCCTCCTCGGGCCGACCTGCCTTGTCGAACGGCCCCCAGATCTCCTTGACGAAGAGGTCGACGAAGGTGCGGGCGGCGGCGTCGGCCTCGCGGCGCAGCTTGTCAGCGGTGTCGAGAGCGGCCTCCGGCCGCACCCCGAGCTCGACCAGGGCGCCGCCGGCGCGCTGCAGGCGCGGGCTGATCGCCTCGATCCTGCCGTCGGGCAGCTCGCGCAGGATGCCGAGCTTCTCGCCGCGGCGGATCAGCTTCGGGTCGAGCTCCTTCGCCCCCCAGATCTCGGCCAGCTCGCCCGGCTCGAAGATTTCCGGCGTCTCGTCCTCGAACGGAGCCCGCACGGCGCGGGCGAAGTCGACGATCTCCGCCGAGGAGCCCTCGGTGCTCTCGAGCACGCGGCGGATCGCCTCCAGGTTCAGGCCCTCCGCCTGCATTTCGCGGGTCAGCTCGATCCGCGCCAGGTGCTCGTCGTTGTAGTAGCCGGTGCGCCCGTGCACCTCCGGCGGCGGCAGCAGCCCGCGCGTCTGGTGGGCGCGGATGTTGCGGACGGTCATCCCCGTGCGCCGCGCCAGCTCCCCGATCGTCATCTTGCCGTCGGGCGCTTTCGGGCGCTTGGGCCGGGGGCTCATTTGCCCATGGTAAGTGGCCAGTAGGAGATTGCTAGCCGCTTGGGTGCAGCGAGAGACGCTGCCCGCTCATCTTCGCCGCGGCATCCGAGCAGAGGAACGCAATCGCCTCGGCGACGTGCTCGGCGGGGGTGAAGGTCGGGAAGGCCTTGCCGGGGCTCTCCTCCCGCATGCGCGGCGTGAGGAGGGCGTCGATGACGACGATGTTGGCGGTGGCGCCGCCGGGCTCGAAGCCGTCGGCGAAGGCGAGGGTCCAGGCCTCGGCTGCGGCCTTGGCGGCGGCATAAGCGGCATTGGTGTTCGTCGGCGCCTGCGCCTGCTTGGCGGAGACGAGGACGAAGCGGCCGTGCTCGCTGGCGGCGAGCTGGTCATGGAAGGCGCGGGTCGTGCGCTGGACGGTGCGGACGAGCAGGTCATGCAGCAGGTCCCAGTCGGCGAGCGGCGCCTCGTGCAGCGGCTGCCCGCCGCGCCAGCCGCCGACCAGGTGGATCAGGCCGTCAACCCGGCCGAAGCGCTCGACCAGCGCCGCGCACCAGCTCCGGGTCGCCTCCTCGTCGAGCAGGTCGACCGCGCGCCCGTCCCAGCGCTCGCCGATCCCCAGCTCCGCCTCGAGCGAGTCGAGCACGCCCTGGTCGCGATCCGTTCCGGCCACCGTGGCTCCACCTTCCGCCAGCCGAGCCGCGACGAGCGGCCCGAGCCCACCGCCGACACCGGCGATCGCGATCACACGATCGGAGAGCTCGGTCACCGGTTGGACGGTACCGGGGTAGGTGGAGGCTCGATGCGTTCGAGGACAACCCGGCCGTCCCCTTCACCTCGGACTTGAAGACGATCCGCGTTTTGCAGACCCGCTTCGATGCATACCTGCGCCGGGAGCGTCACCCGTCTCTTCTGATTGATGACGGCCTGGCCACTGCGCCCCAGCGACCGCTCGTACTTGGTCGGCTGGAAGCCAGGCCTCGGGCGGAATGGGGGAGGCAGGATTCGAACCTGCGAAGGCTGAGCCGGACGATTTACAGTCGCCATCCGTTGACCGCTTGGATACTCCCCCGAGCCAGCAGCTGATTCTATAGGCGGGCTGTCGCCATAGACGAGATGGTCTATCGCTCGTCCAGGCTCGATCTCGAACTCTGAATACTTGGGGCCGCCAAGGGATATCGAACTCCGAGCCTCGAGTGCCGGCGAAGGAATGAACCAACGACGACCGTCACCGGTATGGGCGAAGAGATAATCGAAACCCGTGGGGTCAATCTCCTTCCTCTTCCCAATCCAGCTCTGATTACCACCACTGGTCGCAAGCGCGACCGCGCTGCGCATCTGCCCGCCCACGGTCCTCACCCGCTGGGTGGAGGTCTTGACTTGGATCCGAAGCAGCCGCCTATGTGTACAGGCGATGAGATCCACATCGGGACTGTGGCCAAAGGGCAGAAATACGGTCGCGCCAACGCTGGTCAGCCACTCAATCGCGGACGCCTCCCCGAGGTCACCCTGTTCTCGCCGGTTAATTCTCCGTTCCACTGCAAGAACATATGTTCGTCAGCGGACGGCTAGCTTTGCGTCGCCTCGAGCCGCGCTTTCATCTGCTCGTTGAAGACGTTGATCGCCGAGAGCGGGCGCATGAAGACGGTCAGCTCGGTGACCCTGCCATCGTCGTCGAGCTCGAGGAAGTCGATGCCCTCCAGCTCACGGTTGCCGACCCTGGCCTTGAAGCGCAGGCAGACGGTGTTCTCACCGGCGACCTCGTCGATGTAGACGAAGTCTTCGAGCGTGGCGGCGACGTGGAGCAGGACCTGGCCGACGGCATCGCGGCCCTCGAAGCCACGGAAGAGGATCGGGCTGTGGAGGACGACGTCCTCGCGCAGCGTCGCGGTCATCAGCTCGACGTCCTTCGATTCGGCGGCGACGCGGAATGGATGCGGCTCGGCCATGTCCACACTCTATTCCGCGGTTCCTTATCCGCGAAATACGTGGGAAAGGAACCGCGGAATCGTGGGATACTCGCCAGCGTGCCCAGCGACCACTTCTACGCCCGCATCTCGAACTCGCTCGGCGCCCGGGGGCTGCGCTGGACCGGGAAGCTCAACGTCCCGCTCTACCGCCTCAGCGGCGGTCGCGTCGGCGGCAAGGTCGGGCGCGCTCCGGTCCTCCTGCTCACCACCACCGGCCGCAAGTCCGGCGAGCCGCGCACGGCGCCGGTCGTCTACCTCGCCGACGGCGACAGCGTCAGCCTGATCAACACCAACGCCGGCAACGCCAAGACCCCCGCCTGGTCGTTCAACCTCAGGGCAAACCCCGAGGCCGAGGTCGAGATCGGCCGCGAACGGCGCCCGGTCCGAGCCCGCATCGCCGAGGGCGCCGAGCACGACGATCTCTGGCGCAAGCACAACGAGCAGTACGCCGGCTTCGACGACTACAAGGCGAAGCTCGACCGAGAGCCTTCGGTTTTCGTGCTCGAGCCGCGCTGAAGCGCGGCTAACTCGCTTCCCGAAGCATCTGCGCCTCGGGGAGCCGTTGCAGTTTTTTCAGCGTGTTGTTCTCGATCTGGCGGATCCGCTCGCGGGTGACGCCGAAGGTCTTGCCCACTTCCTCCAGCGTCAGCGGCTCGCCGCCGGCCAGGCCATAGCGCAGCTCGATCACCTGGCGCTCGCGTTCGGGCAGCGCCTGCAGCGCCCGCTGCACGCCCTCTTTCTGCAGGTGCTCGCTGGCTTCCTCGAAGGGCTCGAGGACGGCGTCGTCGGCGACGAAATCGCCGAGCTCGGATTCGTCCTCGTCGCCGACCGGTTTCTCCAGCGAAACCGGCTGCTGGGCGACGCGGAGGATGTCGCGCACGTCGCCGACCGGCCAGCGCAGCTCCTCGGCGATCTCCGCCGGCTCCGGCTCACGCCCCAGCTTCTGCACCAGCTGCCGCTCGACATGGGCGACCCGGTTCAGCTTCTCGACCATGTGCACGGGGATGCGGATCGTTCGCGCCTTGTCGGCGATCGCCCGCGTCACCGCCTGGCGGATCCACCAGGTCGCGTAGGTGGAGAACTTGTAGCCGCGGCGGTAGTCGAACTTCTCGACCGCCCGGATCAGCCCCAGCGAGCCCTCCTGGATCAGGTCGAGGAAGCTCAGCCCGCGGCCCAAATAGCCTTTGGCGATCGAGACGACGAGGCGCAGGTTGGCCTCGACCATCTGCCGCTTGGCCAGCATGTCGCCGCGCTCGATCCGCTTCGCCAGTTCGACCTCCTGCGCCGCGGTCAGCAGGTCGACCCGGCCGATCGAGCGCAGGTAGAGGCGCAGCGAGTCGAGGCTCGGCTCGACGGTGAGATCGAGCTCTTCCTTCTTCGGCTGCCCGTTGGAATCGCCGCCGCGCTGCTCTTTGTAGGCGCTGACGCCGTCCTCGGCGATCACGTCGACCCCGTGCTCGACGAGGTGGGCGTGCAGCCCGGAGACCTGCTCCTTGGTGATCTCCACCTCCTCGAGGGTGGACGCGATCTGCTCGAAGGTCAGGTAGCCGCGCTCTCGTCCCAGCGCCACCAGCCCGCGCAGCTCCTCGATCTCCGCGATCGGGCTGGACTCCCCGTCGCGCTCCATGACGTCGGTAACCGTCTCCAACGTTTCGATGGTCACTCCCTCCGCTGCAACTCTCTCCCCATTCCCATGGAGCCGGCCCCGATGCTCCGGCCGCGTCGAAGTATAGGCGTAAAAATTCCTCCCATTGGGTGAGACACCCGGACCCGGCCGTCGCTTACTCTTCATAAGCCGATGGCCAGCCAACCGACCTCCACCCCCCCAGCCGCCCCCGACGTCCAGGCCTCGCTGCCGGCGACGCAGGTCAGCCTCTCGCGGGTCGGCGTCACCGGGGTCGAGAAGGTGATCCGGGTCAAGGCCGACGGCAACGAGAACCTCTTCTACGCCGAGTTCGAGTGCTTCGTCGACCTCAATCCGCAGCAGGCCGGCGTCCACATGTCCCGCTTCGAGGAGATCGTCGCCGAGGCGATCGACGAGGTGGTGCTGGGCGAGGCCTTGAAGGCGGAGATGCTGGCCGCGCACGTCGCCCAGAAGGTGCGCGAGCGCCAGGGCGCGCTGCGGGCCGAGGTCTCGGTCAGCGCCCACTACCCGGAGACGGTCTCGACGCCGGAGAGCGGCAAGCGCACCCAGGAGATCTACGTCCTCTACGGCACCGCGGTCGCCTCCGAGCGAGGCACGCGGACGCTGACCGGCGTCCAGGCCCAGGGGATGACCGCCTGCCCCTGCGCGCAGGAGATGGTCGCCGGGCTCGCGCGCGAACGGCTTGCCGCCGAGGGCTTCAGCACCGAGCAGATCGAGCGCGTCGTCGAGGTCGTCCCGATCGCCACCCACAACCAGCGCGGCATCGGCACCCTCCACGTCGGCTGCCCCGAGGGCGGCCCGTCCTGGATCGACGCGCCGGAGCTGCTGCGGATCGTCGAGAGCTCGATGAGCTCGGAGATCTACGAGCTGATGAAGCGCCCCGACGAGATGTCGGTCGTCGTAAAGGCGCACGAAAACCCGCGCTTCGTCGAGGACTGCGTGCGGGAGATGGTGCGCCAGGTGGTCGAGGGCTACTCCGACCTGCCGGACGGTGCCTTCGTGATGGCGCGCCAGGAGAACCTGGAGACGATCCACCGCCACAACGTGGTCGCGGAGCGCTACGGGACCCTGGGCGAGTTGCGGGCCGAGCTGGCCAGCGGCGAGCACACCGCCCGCCACCTCTCTAAACGCGAGTGGCTGGAGGCTTCCCCGCCGTAAGGCGCTGCGCCTCGATCCTTCGGCGCAGGCCGAAGAAGTAGTCGGCGCCGCTGATGACGGTCACGGCCAGGGCGAGGTAGACGAGCAGGTCGACGCCCAGCGGGGCCGGGTCGGTGACGATCAGGGCGATCACGGCGGCGATCTGCAGGCCGGTCTTGAGCTTGCCGAGCCAGCTGGCGGCGATCACGATGCCGCGCTCGTTGGCGATCGTGCGCAGGATCGTCACGGCCACCTCGCGGGCGATGATCACCATCGCCACCCAGGCTTCGAGCCGGTTCAGCGAGACCAGCGAGACCAGGGCGCCGATGATCAGCAGCTTGTCGGCGAGCGGGTCCATCAGCTTGCCGAAGGTGGTGACGGCGTCGCGCGAGCGGGCAAAGTAGCCGTCGAGGCCGTCGGTCAGCGCCGCCAAGGCGAAGACCACGGCGGCCAGCGTGTCGCCGTTCGGCGTCTCCCCCAGCAGCGCGACCACCACCACCGGCACCGCCAGGATGCGCAACAGCGTCAGCGCATTCGGCAGGTTCAGCGGAAACATCGCCGCTCAGTCTGGCTGATCCGCGGGCCGATGCTGGCCAGCCCCTCGACCACGGCCCGGCGCGCGTCGCCGTACTTGGTGAAGTGCTCGCGCATCTGCGTCAGCAGGAAGACCTCGTAGTCCATCGAGCCCGAAGAGGATCGCGTACAGGGGCCCGGTCATTCGGCTGCCTTCGACGGCGAGGGCGAGGGCGAGGTTCCGTCCTCGAACGCCTCCGGGATGGATTCGGCGGCATTGGCCCCGAGCGCGCGCCGCAGCAGCACCAGGTGCTGGGCCTGGTTGGCGGCGATCGAGCCCAGCAGCGCCCGCGGCCAGGCCGCGGTCAGGTGCGAGATCGCCCGCAGGTCATAGGCGACGGAGACGCTTTCGACTTCGTAGAGGAACGCGAGCGCGTCGGCCTGCGTCTTCAGCCCCTCGCTTACGATGTCTTCCCGCTCCGGCTCGGCCTTTTCGCCGAGCCCGCGCAGCGCCTTGACGATCGCGTTGACATGCTCCTGTTCCTGCGCGCGGAATTCGCGGGCAGTGGCCAGCGCGGGCCCATGCAGCAGCGGCAGGGTCCGCTCATAGGCGCGGACCGCCGCCAGCTCGCGGGCGAGGACGTTGTTGAGGATCTCGGCGTCGCCGGCCTTGTCGGGCACGACGGTCGTGGTGCCGCCGCCGCCATCCCCGCAGCCAACACCCAGCATGAGCACCAACACCAACACGACAGCCCCCACGCACCCCCAACCACCCCGCCGATGGGCCGATATGT
>JBAQZI010000219.1:0-1515 GCA_049790835.1 Solirubrobacterales bacterium | reverse complement strand
CCGCAGGGCCGCGGGCAGGGCGGCGACGTCGCGGCGCAGGCGGGCGGGGGAGAAATCGCCAGCGCCGCCGACCAGCAGGGTGTTGGTCGGCTCGATCGGGTAGCGCAGGACACGCGCAAACGCCTCGCCCATCGTCCGCCCCAGCACCCGCTCCAGCTCGTCGCTGCCCTCCGGGTGGCCGACGTTGACGATCGTCAGGCCGCCTGGCGCCAGCCGTTCCCGCGTCAGCTCGAAGAACTCGCGGGTGGTCAGGTAGAAGGGGATGTAGGGCTGGCGGTAAGCGTCGACCATGATCGCGTCGTAGCCCCCGCCCGAGCGCTCGAGCCAGGGCCGGGCGTCCTCGGCGAAGGTCCGCATGCGGGGGTTGCGGAGGTCGAGGAAGCGGCGCCCGAGCTCGGTCAGCTCGGCGTCGATCTCGACCGCGTCGACGGCGGTGGCGGGGAAGAAGTGCCCGACGGCCCGCGCCACGGTGCCACCGGCATTGCCGAGGATCGCGATCCGCCGCGGCGGCGCCCGCCGCGCGGCCGCGGGCAGGACCAGGTGCCCGTCCCAGTAGTCGCCGGTCAGATAGGCGCCGGGGCGCCAGAGCGAGTGCACGGCCTGGCCCTCGTTGAGCTCGAGCGCGCGGCTGCCGTCGGGCCGTTCGACCACCCGCGCGTACTGGTGGGTGGTCTCGACCTCCTCGAGGACGCGGCCGGTATCGGCGGCTTTGATCGTCCCGACCGGGATCGAGATCGCCAGCGCCAGCGCCAGCGGGACGGCGGCGAAGCGCCAGCCCAGCCCGGCGCAGGCGACTACGGCGAGGGCCACGGCGAAGACGAGGAACGTGCGCTGGGTGCCGAGCAAGGGGATCAGGACCAGGGCCGAGAGCATCGTCCCCAGCAGCGAGCCGGCGGTCGAGATCGCGTACAGCCGCCCGACCACCTCGCCGGCGCGGTCCATCTCCCCCACCGCCAGCCGCACCGCCCACGGCGAGGCGGCGCCGAGCAGCGTCACCGGGACCGCAACCAGGACCAGGACGCCGAACAGCGAGCCGGCGAAGCCGCCGACCGAGACCGTCTCGAAGGCATCGACCGAGAAGCCGAGGAAGGGACGGGCGGCGAAAGGGACCACCGCGATCAGCAGCGCCGCGGCCAGGACCGTGAGGCAGAGGCCGCGCAGGTGCGGGTGGCGGTCGGCGTAGCGGCCGCCGAGCCAGTAGCCGACCGAGAGGGCGACGAGGACGACGCCGATCGTGTTCGCCCAGACGATCGTCGAGGCGCCGAAGTAGGGCGCCAGCAGGCGCGCCGCGGCGATCTCCGAGCCAAGGCTGGCGACGCCGACGACGAAGACCAGGGCCGGCAGCAGCAGCCGCTCAGGTGGCTTCGGAGTCAGGGTCTCTCCCACTCGCGATCAGCTGCTTCTCGAGGCGGTCGCCGTGGCCCGCCGCGACCGCCCGCTGAGCGCGGTCGGCGTAGCGGCCGCCGAGCCAGTAGCCGACCGAGAGGGCGACGAGGACGACGCCGATCGTGTTCG
>JBAQZI010000218.1:0-14713 GCA_049790835.1 Solirubrobacterales bacterium | reverse complement strand
GCGCAGCCCGTGCAGCGCTTGCCTCGCTGCTGTGCGCGGTGACGTGCGCGTGCCTCCCGCCCACCGCTGGCGCGCAGAATCCCTCGACGGTCTCCGCCGTACCCGTCCCGCCCGAGCAGATTGACGCGGCGATCGCCCAGATCGACACGGTCGCCGCCGACGTGATGCGCAAGACCGAGATCCCCGGCATGGCCATCGCGGTCGTCCGCGACGACCGGGTCGTCTACGCAAAGGGCTTCGGCGTGCGGCGGGCCGGCTCCCCGAAGCGGGTCGACGCCGGCACGGTGTTCCAGCTCGCGTCGGTCTCCAAGCCCATTGGGGCGACCGTGATCTCGCGACTGGTCGGTCAGCGCAAGCTCCGCTGGACCGATCCGGTCGCCAAGCACCTGCCGTGGTTCAGGCTCGCCGATCGTCCCACCACGCGTGCGGTCTCGCTCGCCGACATGTACGCCCACCGCAGCGGCCTGCCCGATCACGCCGGCGATCTGCTCGAGGATCTGGGCTTCCACCGCCGGCAGATCCTGCGCCGGCTCCGCTTCGAGCCGCTGGCGCCCTTCCGCGCCAACTACGCGTACACGAACTTCGGGATCACCGCAGCCGCCGAGGCCGCGGCCCGCTCACAGCGCAAGAGCTGGGCCGACCTCTCGCGTGATCTCCTCTACCGACCGCTGGGGATGTCGTCCACCAGCTCGCTGTTCTCGGCATTCGCGCGGCGCGCCAACCGTGCTCACGGGCACGTCCGGGTCGGTGGCAGGTGGGTGGCGCGGCTGACCCGCCAGCCCGACGCCCAGTCGCCCGCCGGCGGGGTCAGCTCGAGCGTCGACGACGTCGCCAAGTGGTTGCGACTGATGCTGGCCGATGGCGCGTTCAACGGCCGGCGCGTCGTGCGCGCGGCCGCTCTGGCCGAGATGCTCACGCCAGTCAACCCGCTACGGACCATCGCCGCCCCGAACGTCCGGCCGTCGCTGACCGGTCTCGGCATCGACACGAGCGTGGACCCCACCGGCAGGGTCCGGTTCGAACACTCCGGCGCCTTCGCGCTGGGCGCCGGCACGGTCGTAACCTGGATTCCCGATCTCTCGCTGGGAATCGTGACCCTGACCAACGCCGCGCCCGTCGGGGCCGCGGAGACCGTCAACGCGACCTTTCTCGAACTGGCCGAGCAGGGCAGGTCCGAGTTCGACTGGCTCGCCGGGTACGAGTCGCTCTTCGCGGCGATGATGGACAACCCGAGTCGCCTGGCGAAAGACAGGCGCCCGGCACGGCCACGCCCGCCACGGCCGCTCCACGCCTACTACGGCCGCTACGGCAACCCCTACTTCGGCCAGCTGCGGGTCGTCCGCGAAGGTCGTCGTTTGGCCATCGCACTCGGCCCGGCGAAGCGCCGGCAGCGGTTCGCGCTGCGGCATTGGAGCGGGGACACCTACTCCTACGAGCCGCGCGGCGAGAACGCAGTCGGGATCTCCGCCGTCCGGTTCAGCGGCGGGAATCGCGGTCGCGCTGGCGTCGTGACGGTGGAGTATCTCGACGAGAACGGGCTCGGCACGTTCCGGAGGCGTTGACGCCGGCGTTGCGATGGGCATACCCGGTCGCCGTGCCACGAGGATCCCCGGGCATCACGCGTCGGCCGGCAAAGGGCATCGAATTGTGTCCGTCCGGCTCGATCTCAAACTGGCTGGCGCATCGCCGCGAGGATCGACTTGGTCATGCTCGTCACCGGCATGTGGCCCGAGTCCAGACCCAGCCGCCTTCGTGGTTATCGCGGATGTCGACTTCGCCGCTGTAGCCAGCCGATTCGGTGGAGAAGATGGCTGCGTTGCCACCGCCGCCTTCCTAAGAGATCGCCGATCACCATCTCGCAGCTTTCGTAGCCGATCTGAAATCGCCGGTCGGTGTTGCCTCGCGGCGGCTCGACTCCGCCTCGGTTCCCGTCTCGATCAGAAGCTCGATCGCTTCGCGCTGTAGGCGACAGAGGGTCAGGAAAGCCCGCGAAGAAGCGATCCGCCGCAACCGTGCATCCCCCGCTGCCGCTCCCCGTGAAAACAAGAGCCCGGCAACAGTCACCGTATTTCGCGGCACCCTGATTTCGGAGTTGCGGGGAGCAGTAAGAGCACAGATTCTGAAAGGGAGGCCACGGGGATCGGCTGGAATCCGTGTGGCAGTCCTCGACGCCTACTCTCGGCGCTGCGCGATCACCGGAGAGTGCTCCCTGCCCGTCGTCGAGGCGTCTCATATCCGGCCCTTCTCCCATGGAGGGCCGCATGCGGTGCCCAACGGCCTACCCCTGCGCCGCGACATCCATCGGCTCTTCGACCTCGGCTACGTCAGCGTGCGACCCGACTGCTCGTTCGCGGTCAGCCAAGCGCTCCGTGACGAATACGAGAACGGCCGCGTCTACTACGAGATGGATGGCAGAAGGCTGCACGACCCTACGCACTCAGGGGACCGAGCGGACCCCGCGCTCCTGGAGTGGCACTACGAGGAGGTGTTTCGACAGCGGTAGTCCCGGCCCACCGAACTTGGACTCGGGCCTGATCATCGCGTCCTCCCCTCAACTGGAGGGTGCGCGCAACGGCGTCAAGGCCAGAGACGCCTGAGGCCCTCCGCATAGACGCCGTGGATACGGGCCTGACTTGCGGGCCTGGCGGAGAATTCGATGACGGTTTGAAACGAATCGCTTGGTCTGCTCTGCACCACGCAGGTTGCGGTTGGTCAGGCAGAAGACGCGAACGGCAGCCTCGGTGAGAGCGTCGCGCTCGGCGGGGCGACGGCGGATCGCGTCGTCCTTGGTGAGGACGATCCAGTCGTTCTTGCCGGCATCTCGCAGCCAAACCTCATCGGCGAGAAGCTGGGCGCGCTTCTCACCGTAGATGTCGGCCATCGAATGGACCGTGAGCCCGGCGTCGCGAAGGCCCTCGACGATGCTCTTGCCAAGGCTGCGATCAACGAAGAACTCGGCGGGCTTCTCCTTGGGACGAGACATTGCCGCGAGCTATATGGCGCGGCGTCTCTGCCTCACGGCTCAGGCGGCCGTTCGGGTTGCGAGCCGGATCACGTCCTCGACCTCATCGGGAGGGACACTGAAGTCCGTTGCGATGTCGGCGACGGAGTCGCCAGCTTGGAAGCGGTCGACGAGATCCTCTACGCGAGCGCCGCCGTGGGCGACGATCGGGAGGCCAAATGCGACCCTCGGGTCGACGACCACTTTCGCGTTGCCGTAAGTCGGCAGTCGCACGGGTCCGCCCAGCCGTCACCTCCGTAATGGATGCGCTTCAAGTAGTCATTCACAACCCCGGAGAATTGGCGCTGCTGGGTGCGGACGACGACCAGATCCATTACCTCGCGCTCGCCGCGCTTGTTCGCGTAGTCGAAGAGAACCTCCGCTCCATCCGTGTAGAGGCGCTTGGAGGCGAGTGCGTGATCGACGCCGATCTCCTTTTCCAAGACCTCTACAGCGGGCCGAATCCGCTGCAACGGCACCCCGGCTCGCCTGAAGCTCGACAATACGAAGGCCTCGGCAAAGCCGATGAATGGCACCGTCGCCTCCCGGCCGTGTGGCGGAAAGCAGGTGATCAGCGGGTGCTTGGCTTCCGGCGGTCGCGCCCAACGCTGGATGTTCGACTTCGGCACGTCGAGATAGCCAGCCGTCTCGCGCAGCGTGAAGATCGCGCGGGCGAGCCGCGGATCGTCTGCCCCGAGATGGGTCTTCTGTCTCGCTTGAGTCTTTTGAGTCTTGACCAGCGCCTACTTTTCGGAACTGGGATTTCCGCTGCTCTCGATCGTAGCGACGACTGCGGTCAGGGCTTGCTGCGTGAGGCCCAAACGACCTCACTTTGATCTCACCTTGCCCCAGCGCTTGCCCCACGGCCAATCCTGCACTCTATTGTCTGTCAGACAAACGAAAGAAAGCCCCGTATATGCGGGCTTTCGTGAAATAGCGGGGGCAGGATTCGAACCTGCGATCCTCGGGTTATGAGCTGGCGGGTTCGTGTGACGAGCGGGCCCGCTCGCAGTGCCACAAGGTTCTACGGCTGCGTCCTGGCGACTGCCTCGCGAACACTCGCGCAAAGCTCAAGTCGGCCGGAAGAGCTGACCTTCCCCAGAACATCGCGAACCTGCCCGACATCCCTGGCGACGAGCAATCGCAGCCCATCGCGCGCCAGCTCCTCTGCCATGGCATCGAGCATTCGGGCCGCACTCACGTCGATGAATGGCACGCTTTCGGCATCGAGTACGACCGCCTTCGCTCCCGAGCTGGACGCTGCCGCACGAATCCGATCCCTGACACCTTCCGCGTTGGCGAAGAACAGCCCGGACTCGACCCGGAGCACGATGACCCCTGGGACCGGTCTTGCTTCGGGGTGGCGATCGAGATCGTCGAACCTCTCCCCCGCCCTGCTTTGCCCCAGTTCTGCGACATGCGGTCGGGAAGCGCGGTAGAGGAGAAGCAGCAGGGCGACGCCGATGCCGATGAAGAGGCCCGGCAGGGTGTCGAAGATAAGGACTCCGAACATCGCCGCGACGGCCGCGATGAAGTCAGGGCGAGCGGCGGCGCCGTAAGCGGCGCCGAGGCGCCGGGTGTAGACACGGGAGAGGTCGGCGAGGGCCGGGAAGTCGACCAGCTCGATCACGGCGGCGATCACGATCGCCGCCAGGGTCGCCTCGGGCAGGTCTTCGAAGAGGCCGGTGAGGGCGAGCAGGGTGACGACCGTCAGCGCGGCGACGACGACGCCCGCGAGCTGGGTCCGAGCACCGGCCGAGGCGTTCACCGCCGTCTTCGAGAGGCTCCCGTTTACAACCATGCCGCCGGAGAGGCCCGCGGCGAGGTTGGCCCCGCCCAGCCCGAGCAGCTCGCGGTTGGGGTCGATCTCACGGCGTTCGCGGGCGGCGTAGTTCTTCGCCGCCCCGAGGCCCTCGGCGAAGCCGACCAGCATCACGCCGACGCCGCCCGCGGCCAGATCGCCGTAGTCGGAGAGACTGAGGTCGGGCGTGCCGACGCTCGGCAGCCCCGATTCGACGTGCCCGACGATCGCGACGCCGTGGCCGTCGAGCCCGAAGGCAGCGACCGCAGCGACGCCGAGTACGACCGCAACCAGTGAGCCTGGAACGGAGGGCGCCCAACGCTTCAAGCCCAGGACGACCGCGAGTGAGAGAACGCCGACCAAGAGGGTCTGTACGTTCGTTTCGCCGAGGTTGCCGAGCAGGCCCCAGAGGCTCTCGAAGAAATCGCCCGATCCAGACTCGACCCCGAACAGCTTCGGGACCTGGCCGATCACGATCGTCAACGCCAGGCCGACGATGAAGCCCTTCAGCACCGGCTCGGAGATGAAGTTGGCGAGGAAGCCGAGCCTGAGGACGCCCGCGGCCAGCGCGGCTACGCCCGCTGCGATGGCGAGTCCGGTGGTGAAAGCGAGGAACTGGTCGCCGCTGCTTTGGGCGACCAGGTCGCCGACCGTCGCCGCGGAGAGCGCCGCCGTCGCCGCCATCGGCCCGGTGACGAGCTGCCGGGAGCTGCCGAGCGCCGCGTACAGCAGCAGCGCCCCCGGCGCCGCGTAGAGACCTACTACCGGCGAGACGCCCGCGATCGAGGCATAGGCGAGCGCCTCGGGGACCAGTACCGCCCAGACGGTGAGGCCGGCGAGGAGGTCGCTGCGCAGCCATTCGGGCTTGTAGTCGCGAAGTGAGCCGAAGAGCACGGTCATCGACCAGACCTCAGAATCCGGCGATCCCGTCCCCGATCAGCTTTGCCGCGATGACCAGGCAGATCGCGGCCATGATCGCCGCGTTGTTGTGGGCCATCCAGGTCTTGAGCTCATCGAGGATGCCCTTGGAGCGCTCGCCCATCGCGAAGTAGATCGCGACAGGAGCGCCAGGACCGAGCGTTCCGATCGCGACGAACACCACGAGCGCGGCCGCCTGCGATCCCGTCGAAGCCCCGGTCTGGGAGATCGCCGCCGCAGCGGCGACCACGAGCAGGAGGTTCTTCGGGTTGACCGCCGAGAGCAGGACGGCAAGTCCCGCCGCCTTCGGCGCCCGAAAGGTGTCTATCGCCTGCATCCAACCCGGCATCGGCGCTTCCTCTCCGGCCGCCGGTCGCTCGCGCCACTGTTTCGCCGCGACTCCGAGGAGCAGGAATCCCAATACGAGCTTGAGGACGTTGACCCAGTCGGCGGGGCCGCCACTGTCGGAAGCTGCTTCGGCGCCGCCGGAGATCAAGAGGACGACGGTGCCGACGACCGCGAGGCCGGCGATCCATCCGACTAGGAATGCGAGGGAGTTGAGTTGAGCCCTGGGCGTCGCCAACATCAACACCACGCCGATGATCGGGATCGGGCTGAGCGCCACGCCGACCGCCAGCGGCAGGACCTGACCGATCGCTTCGTTCATTGCGCGACGATCACCACCAGGGCGCCGAGGCCGAGGATCACGCCCGCGCCGGTCAAGGCCACGAGCAGCCGATCCGCCGAGCGGTCCGTGTCAGCGCCGAGGCTTCGTTCGAAATCAATCCAGCGGCGCTGGCCAAGGACGAAGAGCGCGATGCCATAGACCGCGAAGGCGGCGCCGAGAATCGCGTAGGGCCAGTGGGTCGCATCGGGCGCAAGCTCAGGCAGAAGACGCCCGACCCCGAGCGCGACGGCGATCGCGGTGAGGCCGGTTCGCCACCAGGCCAGCAGGGTCCGCTCGCCGGCCAGGCTGGTCCGGCGAACCGCTCCATCGCTGTCCTCTAACGCCACGGCGCGAGCATAGAGGCAGCGGTGGGCAGTGGTGGCGGTATCCCGCACGCTGCCAGACCATCATTCGCCGACATCCCCGACCTCCATCCGCGTGCCGGCGATCCGGTCGACGACGATCGGGGTGCCGCTCGAGACCTCGCCCGCCAGCAGCGCGGGAAGCCAGGTCACCGGCAGGGTCGCGCCGACCCTCGTCGATCTCGTCGTCGCGGCGTTTACCGGTCTCGCAGGGTCGCTGGCGGTGGCACGGCGCGACAGCAGCGACATCGCCCATTCCGATCCAAGTTGGGTCGCCGATTCCCGCCAGTCGTTCAGCTCTACCGTGCGGAAGGTGAGCACGGCCAAGAGGACGACCGAGTAGGCCTGGCGCAGCCGCTGCGCCGGCCGGTCGCGATCCCGCTCGCCAGCCGGCTCTGCTTGGCGGCGGCGTCGCCGACGAAGAGGTAGCCGCCTCGCGGATCTCCTCCGGCGTGCGGCTGTCCCCGGCCAGGCGCCGGATCAGTGCCTTCGGCGTCGAAATCTCAGCTGGCAGTGCGATCCTCCGCATCTTCGAAGCCGCCGCGGACGAAGCCGCCGCCAAACCGATCAGCCGTCCAGGGAAGGCGATTTCGCCCGCTTCTGGTCCCGGAGACGACTAGGCTTGCGACGAGATCCTCGTTCGGTTTACACCGACGCCCAATGGGGGGCAGAAGGAGCAGGAACATGATCGAGCGCATCGCAGATATGCCCGCGGGAACGGTCGGCTTCCACGCCTCCGGCGAGGTCGACGCCGACGACTACCGGGACGTTTTGGAGCCCGCCCTTCGTGAGGCAGCCGAGGCCGGCGAGATACGCATGCTCTACGTCCTCGACGGCGAGCTTGAGATGAGCATCGCCGCCGTAGCCCAGGACGCGAAGATGGGCCTCGGAATGGGCCTCGGACACCACTCCGCCTGGAAGCGCTCGGCGGTCGTGACCGACGTCGGCTGGGTCAGCAAGGCGATGCATGCGTTCGCCTGGATGATCCCGGGCGAGTTCCGGCTCTTCGCCGCCTCCGAGGTCGAGGACGCGAAGCAGTGGATCGGCGAACGAGATTAGTCACCCCCACGACGATCGGAGGAACTGAAAGTGAGCGAGCGCGACGACAAAGGCAGGGCCGACGCGAGCGAGGCGACCAAGGCCGCGAACGAGGAGATGGCGGCCGGCCTCGCCTTCGAGGACACCCGCGACTTCGACGACGCCGCGCGCGGCCTGATCGCGCCGCTCCCCGACGGCGGCCGGGTCCGCAACGCCGACGGCGACCTGGTCTGGGACCTCTCGCGCTTCGAGTTTCTCCACGACCACGGCGAGGAGGCACCCGACACCGTCAACCCCAGCCTCTGGCGACAGATGCGACTGGTCGTCCAGGGCGGCCTGTACGAGGTCGTTCCGGGGCTCTACCAGGTCCGCACCCTCGATCTCTCGAACATCACCTTCGCCGAGGGGCCCGACGGGATCGTCGCCTTCGACCCGCTGATCTCCGCCGAGACTGCGAAAGCAGCCCTCGACCTCTACTACGAGCACCGGCCCCACAAGCCGGTCGTCGCCGTCGTCTACTCCCATAGCCACGTCGACCACTTCGGCGGCGTTCACGGGATCGTCGATCAGGGCGATGTCGAAGCAGGCAAGGTCGCGGTCTACGCGCCGGAGGGCTTCCTCGAGGCGGCGCTGGCCGAGAACGTCCTCGCCGGCAATGTGATGAGCCGCCGCTCCAGCTACATGTACGGGAACCTGCTGCCCGCCGACGAGCGCGGGCAGGTCGGAGCCGGGCTCGGGGTCTCGACCTCCTCGGGCTCGATCGGCCTGATCCCGCCGACCCACACGATCTCCGAGACTGGGCAGCGCGAGCAGATCGCCGGACTCGACTTCGAATTCATGATGGCCCCGGACTCCGAGGCCCCGGCCGAGATGCACTGGTTCATCGAGCAGTTCAAGGCCGTCACCGCGGCCGAGAACTGCTGCCACACCCTGCACAACACCTACTCGATCCGCGGCACCAAGATCCGCGACCCGCTCTCCTGGTCAAAGCACCTGGAGCGGACGATCGAGATGTGGGGCGAGCGGGCAGAGCTGATGTTCGGGATGCACCACTGGCCGGTCTGGGGCAACGATCGGGTACTGGAGATGCTCGGCATGGCCCGCGACGGCTACCGCTACATCAACGACGAGACCCTGCGCCTCGCCAACCACGGCCTGACCCCCGCCGAGATCGCCGAGGAGGTCATGTTCACCCCCGAGCTCGACCGCCACTGGGCGATGCGCGGCTACTACGGCACCGTCAACCACAACGTCAGGGCCACCTACGTCAACTACCTCGGCTGGTTCGACGGCAACCCGGCGAGCCTCCACACGCTGCCGCCCGAGGAGGCGGCCGGCCGCTACGTCGAGGCGATGGGCGGCGCCAAGGCGGCGCTCGGGAAGGCCCGAGAGGCGCTGGCGGCGGGCGACTACCGCTGGGTCGCCGAGCTGGTCAACCACATCGTCTTCGCCGACCCCGACAACAAGGACGCCCGCGCCCTGCAGGCCGACGCGATGGAGCAGCTCGGCTACCAGTCGGAGTCGGGACCCTGGCGGAACTTCTACCTGAGTGCCGCGGTCGAGCTGCGCGAGGGCGTCAAAGACCTGCCGACTCCGAACACCTCCAGCCCCGACAACGTCAGGGCGATGAACATGCCGCTCTTCTTCGACTACCTGGGGATGCGGCTGAACGGGAAGAAGGCGGGCGACCAGCGGATCACGATCGTCTGCGTCCTCCCCGACATCGACGAGACCTGGACGCTGCTGATGCGCCACGGCACCCTGAGTCACGCCGAGGGTGCGCAGCCCGATCCTGACGCGACGCTGACGATCGACCGCACCGAGCTGAACGAGGTCATCCTCGGCGCGGCGAAAGTTGAGGAGCTGGCCGAGGCCGGCAAGGCGAAGGTCGACGGTAACGCCGGCGCCCTCCGCGACCTCATTGGCCTACTCGACGAGTTCGAGTTCTGGTTCAACATCGTCACGCCGTAGCGACACCGCCCGACCCACAAGGGGCAGTTAGCCGGCGGAGTCGTGACCGCCGCGGCGCAGCCGTGGAACCGCCCAGCCGAGCAGGAGGCCGAGGACGGCCGCAATCGCGAGCGCGATCACCAGCGGCATCTGAACCGTCGCGACCAACAGGTGCACCTTGACGCTTTGCAGGTTCAAGACGAAGAAGAGAGCGAGAAGAACCGCACAGAGGATCAGCACCCACTGCTTGAAGCCCATCCCCCTGCCCGCTTGAGCGCCCTCGGAGCGTCGCGCTTGGCCGCGATCGGCCATCAACAGGAGGCGTGAGCCACGGCGACTCGCGAACCGCAGGCCGTGGCCGGGCGTCGAACCTTCCTAACGGCCACCCTGGCGACGTTGTTCGACTGCTTCTCCTCGGCGCTCGCGGAGCCGGCGACGACGCTGTTATAGGTGCCGTCGGCCGAGTAGTCCCTGGCGGTGACGATCACGGTCGCCTTGCCGCCGGCCGGGATCGTGCCCAGCGCGCAGGAGTACTCGGTGGCCTGGAAGCATTCGCCCTGGCTCGGCTCGGCCGAGACGATCGCGAGGCCGCGGCCGGGCTGGTCGGTGACGACGACGTTGGTGGCCGGCACCTTGGAGGGGTTGGCGACGGTGATGCGGAAGACCTCGGTCGGGGTAGGGCCGCCGCCGGAGCGGATCAGCTCCTTTGCGACGACGAGCTCGGCCTCCTCGCCGGGCCGCGGTTCGGGGCCGGGGGGCGGCGGCACCGGGCCCTTGGCGAAGCGGTTGACGAACTTGCACGAGGCCGTGGGGTCTCGCTGGGTCAGACGGACGACCGCCCTTCCCTGCTCGAAGGGAACCGCTCTGCCGTCACAGATGACCTCGATCAGCGACCAGTGCCCGTTCTCGACCTCGCCGGCCGCCGACTCCTGAATCACGTAGAGGCCGTAGGGCAGATGGCCCGTCGAATTTCCGTGGGCTCGGACGGCGACGCCTTCTCTTTTGACTTTCGCCCTCTGGTGCAGCTCGAGCGTGGGATCGGCGGGCGCGGTGACCTGGAACAGCGCGGTGCCGGTGTTGCCGATCGTTTCCTTGCGGATCGAGAGCCTGCCCTCATAGGCGAGGCGGTTGGTGAAGGTGCAGAGCACCCCGCTCTTGTCGGTGATCGCGACGCTGGCGCCGTTGCCATTCCGCGCGGTCCCGTTGCAGCTAACGTCGACCAGCTTCCAAACCCCGCGCCGATCGCTGGGGGACTTCTCGAAGACCCGGTAGGTGCCGGGGTCGAGCAGCAGCGGCTTGGAGTAGGCCGGCAGGCCCTTGCTCCTGGTCCCGATGCTGGACCTCTTGACCACGTTGCCACCGGAGTCGAGGATCTTGAAGTCGAAGCTGCCGATCCCGTTCTCGGTCACCTTTCGCAGCAGCAGTCCTCCCTTCGGCGGGCGCAGGACATCGACGTAGGTGCAGGTGACCGTGTCACCCGGGGCGAGTCGGATCGACACCTCCTTCGCTTTCAGGCTCGTCGTCACCGCGCTGGCCCCGGCCTCGCAGCGGATGTTCGCCAGCACCCAGCCCTTGGGAACGTCCTCGCTCACCGTCCACGGGTCTTCGCCCGCGCGGGTTTCGCCGCGGAAGAAGGTTTCCTCGTCCGGCTTGCCGTTCGCCGCCGAGAGGCTGAAGGCGCCGCCAGGGTTGTAGGAGACGTTGCCGCCGAAATCGAAGGCCTGGGGATCGGCGCCCGAGCCCTTGACTTCCTTGCGGATCACGATCGTCCCCGAGGCCGGCGGCGGGGTCACGTAGTAGGCGTGGCAGAAGGCATGCCGGGGCCCGGTCGGGAAGGCGATCGTCTCGACGTTGTCGCCGTTGAGGTCGTCGATCGAGCAGCGCAGGGCGCCGAAGCCGTACTTGCCGACGAAGGGCGCCTGGTTGAAGAGGACCGGGTCGGTGGTGGTTCCGCCCTGAATCCAGAGCGAGTTGCGCCCGGCGCGTTCGGCCTGGGCCTGGTTCAACTCGAAAGTGGTGGCACCGCGGATCGAGATATCTGGAATCAGCTGCCCTCCCCAGCCGCGCAGCGGCGTCGAGGCTTCGGTGAGGATCGGCGTTTCTTCGGCGCCGGTGACGATCGAGAGCGAGCCCCAGGGGCCGCTGACCGCTTTTTCCTTGATCCCCGAGCCAACCGTGAAGGTCCAGCCGCTGATCGGTTTGCAAAGTGGCTGGCCCCGCAGCTCTTTGAGCGGGTTGATCGGCTCACCGGAGGTGTAGAGGGTGTCTTTGCCGAGGTCCTGCAGGCTCTCCATGATGTTGTTCCGCGCCAGGTTGGCTCGGATCGCGTCGTAGGTCGGGCATTCGCGGGCGGCGACGGTGACGAACATGTCGGTCCCTTTGCCGTCGGGCTCGCCTTCGGCGATCTGGGCCGAAGCCGACGCGGGCAGGCAAAAAACGACGGCTGATGCCAATGCCAACAGCGGCCCCAGAAGTCGATTCCTTTGTCCCGGCGCGATGATCGAGACGTTACCCGCGAAACAGGCGGTTCATGCAGCGCCCGTCCCACCAGTGGCCGGATGTCGGTTGTCGCCGGGCTCAGGTTTGCCTTGGCGCGTCGGCCCTCCCCGAACCAGCGCCGAGCCCGCGCCCCATCTTCACGGCCCGCACCGCGCTCGTCGCACCCACCTGCACAGCGTTCGCGGAGGGGCGCGATGACGACCCTCGCGGTCGACGATTCCCCGGCCTACCGGCGCCTGCTCGAAAGCGCCGTGACGGGTCTCGGCCACGACTGCGTCGCTGGCGAGGACGGCAGCCGGGGCCTGGAAGCTGTTCGAGAGCCGCGGCGTCGAGAAGCGGACAGCTTGCCGTTAGGTCGTCGAGCGTGACCGAGAGCGCTCCGGCCGGCCCTTACTTCCACCGTCGTCATGACTTGACCGCCACCCCCTCGCAGAGCTTGAAACCGACTCCGCGGTAGTTGATGAGAAAGCCGTCAACGCCGGCCTCGCGCAGCTGGCATCGGATGCGGCTGACGTGCGAGTCGAGAGTACGAGTGCTGGCGCCCGCTGGATGCCCCCAGACCTCGATCAGCAGCTCGTCCTTCGTGAACAATCGGCCGGGCTCGGTGGCGAGCACAGCCAATAGGTCGAACTCGCGAGGTCGCAGATCCTGCTCCACGCCATCGACCTCGGCTCGCCGCCGCACGAAGTCGATCGACAACGGACCGATCCTGACTTTCGCCTGGGGCTCCGACGGTGCCGAGGGTGCGAGGACCCGTCCGTCGAGGTGGCCGACACACAGCAGGCGCCACTCCGGTTCGTTGGCAAATCGAACCCTGATCTGCCAGTTGCCGCCTTGGCTTAGCTGTGCTTCCAGCTCGCCACCGCCGGCCCTGACGATGGCGGTCGTGAACTGACCGGGAACGAGTGACTTCATCAGCCTTCCCCCAGCAGCAGACGCAAAGTCAGCTCCGGGCCCGTCGGGAAGGGGATCGCGTCCTCTTCCGCGCGGCTTCCGCCTCCCCGCTGAAACTGAACCCGCCCCCGGACGTGCCGGGGACCGTCCAGTGGATGCCCGCGAGGAGCTCCGCCGGCTCGATGGCCATTGCCCCGGAGAGCCTGATCACCGTGTCGATCCGCGCCACCCGCTGACCGTGCTCGAGCATCCCGATCTCCGTCCTGTGCAGGGAAGCGCGGGTAGCCAACTCCTCCTGGGAGAGCGCGGCCCGACGGCGTGCCCGCGCGAGGTTCGTGCCGAAGCGGACAGCCACCTCCACTGAGCGTTTCTTCTTGTAGGGACGCACGCTAACCCGCCTCCCCTCTGGCTCGCGCTTCGTGTTCGTCCCAGCTCCGATAGGCCCGCCGCCGCGGGGCGCGGTAGACATCGGGGTCATCGTCGATGCGGTCCTCGCTGGGCTCGGGCCACTCGTGCAGGCAGTAGGTGGCTGAGGCCACCAGCCACGTCGCAGAGCTGAGCCGCTCGCGAAGGGCCAGCCAGGTCTCCGAAGGCAGCTCGCCGGGCTCAAGCTCGGCGCTGTGGGTGTCCTGGATCGCCGCGCTGAGCAACCCCCGGAACGAGTCGATCCGCTCGGCGGCGCCTTCACGACCCTTGCGCCATTTGCGGTGCTGGGGGGATTCGGGCAGATCGCCCAGCCGGTCCTCCGCGCGGGCCTCGGCAAGCTCGCGCTCGCCAACTGGGGTCAGCTTCCAGTAGTCGCGCCCCATCCTGTCCAGGCGCTCCACGGTGCCGTCCTGAACCCGCAGCCGTTCGAGCTGGTCGCGCAGCTTTCGGGTCGAATGTCCCCGGGGGCGGAAGCCGAGGTGCTCGCCGAGGTGGACGGCCCAGACCGTCCCCGGTCCCTGGCGGATCGCGCGCTCGATCGCCGCCAGGACCAGCATGTCGGGGACCGGCTCATACGGTCCAAGTTCCTGGCCCTCTGTATCCATAGCCTGCCTCCGTCTCGAAGGCACCGAAGCGGTGGGATGCGCCCCCCAAAGGGGCCTACGCGAGTACCGTCTCGCGTGCATCGAAGGTCGTTTCTTCGGT
This sequence comes from Solirubrobacterales bacterium, assembly GCA_049790835.1. GTDB lineage: Bacteria > Actinomycetota > Thermoleophilia > Solirubrobacterales > 70-9 > VAYN01. The sequence continues at coordinate 452 of JBAQZI010000218.1, read as the reverse complement.
GCCGGGCCCCGGGGCGTTTGCGCGCCGCCGGGGCCACTTGTTCGCATTTGTCGCGGCCGAACGTAGGTGGACGGGAGGGCCTGCGCAAGGCCCAAATCGACCTCACTCGAAGCTCATCTTGCCCCAGGGCTTGCCCCATGGCCGATTTTGCACCCCTTTGTCTGCGCTCCAGAAAGACGAAAACCCTGCGATTTGCAGGGCTTTCGTCCTATAGCGGGGGCAGTGTCTGGTTTCAGCACATAGGCGACACCTGTGTCAGGACATAGGAGACACCGAATAGAGGAGCTCTCCTGTGGACAAGGCGCGATACCTGGTGGAGGCGCACGTAGTCGAGGGACGGTCGGTCAGCGAGTTAGCGGCGACCCACGGAGTCCATCGCAGCTGGATCTACAAGCTCTTGGCCCGCTACAGGGCCGGTGGCTACGGCGCCCTGGAGCGACGCTCCAGGGCGC
>JBAQZI010000217.1:0-4613 GCA_049790835.1 Solirubrobacterales bacterium | reverse complement strand
GGCAGTCCTTTGGTCCGCTATGCGACCTAAAGGACTGCCGCAAGCTTGCTACCGGAGTTCGCTGGAGTTCTTGCCGAGTAGCTGGCGAGCGACGATCAGCAGCTGGATCTGCTGCGTGCCCTCGAAGAGGTCGAGGATCTTGGCGTCCCGGGCCCACTTCTCGAGCAGCTCGTTCTCGCTGTAGCCGACGACGCCGCAGAGCTCGACGCAGCCGAGGGTGATGTCGACGCAGGCGCGGCCGGCCTTGGCCTTGGCCATCGAGGCCTGCAATGAGTTCGGCTTGCTGTTGTCGGCCATCCAGGCGGCCTGCAGGGTCAGCAGCCAGGCGGCCTCGTAGTCGGCCTCCATTTCCAGGAATCGCGCCGCGGCGGCGTGCTGGGAGAGGGCGGGGGTGGAGTAGTCGACATCGACGCCGCCCTGCTTCAGTCGCTTGCGGGTCTCCTCCAGCGCCGCCCGGGCAACGCCGACCGCCATCGCGGCGACCAGCGGCCGCGTGTTGTCGAACGTTTCCATCACCCCGGCGAAGCCCTTCTCCTTCACCTCGGGGTCGCCCAGCAGCGCCTCTTTCGGCACCCGGCAGTCCTGCAGGGTGAAGTTGGCGGTGTCGGAGGCGCGGATCCCGAGCTTGTGCTCGAGCCGGTCCAGCTTCAGGCCGGGGTTGTCGCGCTCGACGATGAACGACTTGATCGCCGCCCGCCCCTTGGCGCGGTCGAGCGTTGCCCAGACCACGATCAGGTCGGCGCGGTCGCCCGAGGTGACGAAGATCTTCTCGCCGTTGAGGACGTACTCGTCGCCGTCCAGCTCCGCGGTGGTGCGGATCGCGGCCGAGTCCGAGCCGGCTTCCGGCTCGGTGATCGCCATCGCCGCCCACTTGCCGCCGTACTGCTCGAGCTGCTCCTCGGTCGCCACCGAGGCGATCGCCGAGTTGCCGAGGCCCTGGCGCGGCATCGAGAGCAGCAGGCCGACGTCCCCCCAGCAGAGCTCGATGATGCCGAGCACGGTGGAGAGGTTGGAGCCGTTGCGGTTCTCGCCGTCGTCGTTGGACTCGCGGCGGACCCCGGCGGCGCCGGCGCCGCCGATGTCGGAGCCCTCGTTCATGCCGTCGATCAGCGACGCCAGCATGTCGAGCTCTTTCGGGTAGGAGTGCTCGGCTTCGTCGTACTTGCGCGAGATCGGCCGGAAGACCTCGGTCGCGACCTGGTTGGCCTGGCTGGCCAGGGGCTTGAACTTCTTGGGTATCTCGAGATTGATCATGATCCTGTTCCTTGTCTGGGGCCTTTCGCTTCGAATCCGGCGGCCTAGACGAGCAGGGCGCCCTCCATCACGCCCGCTGCTCGCAGGTCTCGGTACCAGCGCTCGACCGGGTGCTCCTTGACGAAGCCGTGGCCACCGAGCAACTGCACTCCCCGGGAGCCGATCTCCATGCCCTTGACGGCGCAGAGCCGGCGCGCGATCGCCGCCTCGCGGGCGAACTTCTCGCCGCGGTCGGCGCGGCTGGCCGCCCGGTAGGTGGCGAGCCGCATCCCGTCGCTCTCGATGCCGATGTCGGAGACCACGAAGGCGACGCCCTGGCGGTTGGAGATCGGTTCGCCGAAGGCCTGGCGGTCGTTGACGTAGGGGATCACGTAGTCGAGCACGGCCTGCGAGGTGCCGACGGCGAGCCCGCACCAGGCGACGCGGGCGCGGTCAATGCAGTCGACGTAGTCCTTGGCCTTGAAGCCCTCCTCGCCGAGCAGGGCGCCGGCCGGGACTTTCACGTTCTCGATCAGCAGGCGGCCGGTGGCGGCGGGCCGCAGGCCCATCGCCGGCTCGGCTTCGACCGAGAGCCCTTTGGCGCCGGACTCGACGATGAACAGGGCCGGGCCGATGCCCTCGGCCTCGGCCGCGATCACGAACAGCTCGCAATCCGCGGCCCGGGCCAGCAGCGACTTGGCCCCCTTCAGGACCCACTCGTCGCCTTTCTTGTTGGCGGTGGTCTCCAGCTTCAGCGGATCGAACAGCGGCCGCGGCTCGAGGATCGCCAGGGCCGCGGCGGGAACGTCCTCGCCGGTGAAGGGCGGCAGGTAGGTGGCCTCCTGCTCGGCGCTGCCCCAGAGGCCGATCGCGGTGGCGACGGCGCCGGGGGCAAGGGCGGCGTAGGCGATGCCCATGTCGCCGTGGGCGAGCGCCTCGCCGATCAGGACGCTGGTGACGGCGGACTGCTCGTGCATGACGCCGCCGAGCTCCTCGGGAATGCCAAGCATGCTGACGCCGAGCTCGGCGGCCTCGGCCAGCAGCTCCTTTGGCGTCTCGCAGGCGGCGTCGGCGTCGTGGGCGGCGGGGCGGACCTTCGCCTCGGCGAAGGCGCGGCCGCCCTCCTGGAACATCTGCTGCTCGTCGTCCGGGCCGAGGTCGAACAGGCCAGTCGACTTGCTCTTCCTTTGCCGCGCAGGCTTGCCCAGCTGCCGCGCCGACTTGAAGGTGCGGCCGGCGGCGGTCGCCGAGCGGAAGCCGTTCTTGGTGCCCTGGAAGAGGGCCCGCTCGACCTGCTTGCGGATGCGGATGCGGTCGAGCAGATCGGAGCCGGCGAGGCGGTTGAGCTGGCGCAGGCCGAAGCCCATGCCGCGCTCGGCCATGCTGGTGCCGCTCCTCTCGGTGTCGGTGCTGGTCGTCACTTCTTCCTCCCGGTCTTGGCTTTGGAGTTGGGCTCGAGCGGCGTCACGCGGCCGTCGAGGTGAGGGGTCCGCTTCTTCGCGTCGCGCACGGCGAAGGCGATCTGCTCGCCCTCCGTGGCGCTGGCGAACTCGACGCGCGCGGGCAGCAGGATCGGCTTGCGGAAGCGCACGTCGACGGCGAAGGCGTCGGGCAGGCGGCTGTCGAGCGCCGCCAGGCAGCGAGCCTTGGTCCACATCCCGTGCGCGATCGCGCCGGCGAAGCCGAGCGGCTTCGCGGTCAGCGAGTGCATGTGGATCGGGTTGCGGTCGCCCGAGACGCCGGCGTAGCGCCGCCCGAGATCACCGCCGAGCTTCCACTCGGCGCTGGCGCCGACGTCCTCGCCCACCCCCGGCCGGTGGGCCGATTTGTCGTCCTCAGCGCGACTTTTCGGCCCGTCGGCGGGCTTGGCGCGGCGCAGCATCGTGCTCTTGCTCTGCCAGGCGAGCTTGTCGCCGGCCTTGATCTCGGTCAGCAGGGAGAAGGTTTGGCCCTTGGGGTGCGGGGAGAGCTTGGTCGGGCGGACGCGGATCGTCAGCTCCTCGCCGATTCCGACCGGCCGCTGCTGCTCGATCCGGTTCTCGACGTGGACCAGGCCGACCGCGCCGAACGGGAAGGCGCCGTCGGCCATCACCGCCATCTGCAGCGGGAAGGCGAGCACGTGGGGGTAGGTGACGGGCAGGCTGTCGCGGAGGGCGAAGCCGCAGGCCTTGGCGTAGGCGGAGACGTCGGCCGGGTCGGCGACGACGCCCTCCAGGGTGAGGTCGAGCTCGGGGATCTCGCCGCCGCCGCCCGGTATGAACGGCAGCAGCGAGGCGCCGGGGATCATCGGCGCCGCGGCGCGGGCGTAGAGCGGCAGGATGCTCGGCGAGCTGTCGAGGGTTCGGCTCGCCACCTCAGGCCCCCAGCAGGCTCTGGCCGCAGACGCGGACGGTGTTGCCGTTGACGCCGGTCGAGGCGGGGTTGGCGAACCAGGCGATCGTCTCGGCGACGTCGACCGGCAGGCCGCCCTGGCTGAGGCTGCTGAGCCGGCGGCCGGCTTCGCGCGGGCCGATCGGCATCGCCGCGGTCATCTTCGTCTCGATGAAGCCGGGGGCGACGGCGTTGATCGTCGCCTTGCGCTTGGCCAGCTCGGGTGCCATCGATTCGACCATTCCGATTACGCCGGCCTTGGAGGCGGCGTAGTTGGTCTGGCCGGAGTTGCCGGCGATGCCTGACATCGAGGAGACGCAGACGATGCGGCCGTTGGGATTGAGGCGTTTGGCGTCGAGCAGGGCGTCGTTGATGCGCTCCTCACTGGAGAGGTTGATCTCCATCAACTGCGCCCAGCGCTCTTCCGGCATCTTCGCGATCGTGCGGTCTTTGGTCACGCCGGCGTTGTGGACGACGATGTCGACGCCGCCCCTGGCGAAATGCGAGGCGATCCGCTCCGGGGCGTCGTCGGCGGTGATGTCGAGGCCGATCGCCTCGCCGTCGATCGCGCCGGTGACCGTGCCCTGGCCGTCGCCGGCCCGCGGGATGTCGAGGCCGACGACCTTGGCGCCGTCGCGGGCCAGGGTCGCGGCAATCGCGGCGCCGATGCCGCGGGAAGCGCCGGTGACCAGGGCGACCTTGCCGTCGAGCGGGCGCTCCCAGTCGAGCTCCGGGGCCGGCGCCACGCCCTTGCCGACGCGCACGACCTGGCCGGAGACGTAGGCCGAGCGCGGCGAGAGCAGGAAGCGCAGGGTCGAGTCGAGCTCGTCCTCGGCGCCCTCGGCGACGTAGACGAGCTGCGCGGTCGCGCCCCTGCCGCCGATCTCCTTGGCCAGCGAGCGGGTGAAGCCCTCGAGGGCGCGCTGCGCGGTCTGGGCGCGGGCGGAGCCGGCTTCGGCCGGCGGCGTGCCGACGACGACGACGCGGCCGCTGCGCCGCAGACGGCCGAC
>JBAQZI010000216.1:0-11087 GCA_049790835.1 Solirubrobacterales bacterium | reverse complement strand
GCCAGGCGCTCCAGCGCGATCGTGCCGCGGGCGGAGCCGGAGGAGCCGTCGACCTCCGCCTCGACCAGGGCGTCGAGCACCTCCGCCTCGTCGCGCAGCAGAGCCGCCGTGCGCAGGACGTTCTGGGCCGCCGCCGGGTGGATCCGCGCCAGCTCCGGCAGCAGGCCATGGCGGACGCGGTTGCGGGCGTAGGCGGAGTCGGCGTTGCTGCTGTCCTCGCGCCAGGAGAGGCCGCGCCGCTCGCAGTATGCGGTGACTTCGGCCCGGGTGAAGCCAAGCAGCGGGCGGGCGAGCATCCCATCGTGTGGGCGCATCCCCAGCAGGGCGCGGCGGCTGGGCGAGGAGGCGAGGCGGTAGAGGATCGTCTCGACCTGATCGTCGGCCGTGTGGCCGGTGACGATCGTCGCCCTGCTGCGCTCGGCGATCACGGTCGCCGCGGCGTAGCGGCAGTCGCGCGCCCAGGCCTGCAGGTTGCCGGGCCCCTCGGGGCGCCGCGGTCGCTCGATCGCCAACTCAGCGCCGAGTGACTCGCAGAGCGCCGCGCAGTGGCGCTCGTCCGCGTCGGAGTCATCGCGCAGCCCGTAGTTGACGTGCAGCGCGGCCACCCCGTCGGCGCCGACCGCGCGCACGGCGAGGTCGAGCATGCAGACGGAGTCGCGCCCCCCCGAGAGCATCGTCACGACCGGGGTTCCGGGTGCGATCAGCCCCTCGGCCAGCACCCGCTCGAGCATCTGGTCGGCGTCCATATATATGTAGTCTGGCGGCCGCTCAGCCGGCGGCGCGGACGACGAAGAGGTCGGTGGGCACCGGAAAGCCCTTGAGGCTGACCTGGCCGATCGGCTCCAGCTCAAGCCGCTCGCGCGCCTCGATCGCCGTCGCGACGCGATCGGTCACCAGCACCTCGCCGGCGAGGGCGCGGTTGACGACGCGGTGGGCGAGGTTGACCTGGCTGCCGAAGTAGTCGCCGTCGCGGTACACCGCCTCGCCGCAGTGGATGCCGACCCGCGGCTGCGGGCGCTGGGGGAAGCGGCGCAGGAACTCGACCGCCCACTCGGTGAGCGCGGCGGCGTCGGGCGAGACGACCATCACCTCGTCACCGATCGTCTTCACGATCGTGGCCTCGCGGGGCAGCGTCGACTCGACCGTCTCGACGAAGTTCTCGATCACGTCGAGTGCCTCCATGTCCCCCTCCTCCTCGGTGTAGCGGGTGAAGCCGGTGAGGTCGATGAAGCAGAGCGTCACGGTGACCTGGCCCAGTTCGATTTCCGCCGTGTTGGCGTCGAGCCCCGACTCCATGTGACCGACCACGTCCTGCTCGAGGAAGAAGCGCAGATAGCGGCTGTGGAGGTATTCGGTCAGGGGGGCCGCCAGCGGCATGATGTCGGCGGCGAGATCGCCCATCTCGGCCGCCATCTCCAGCTCCGGCACGGCGTCGCGGATCAGCGGTTCGTGCACGTAGAGGTGGAAGAGGCGAACCTCGGCATCGGCGATGCGCCGCATCGACTGCACGTAGACCCGAACCAGCTGCAGGAAGGCGACGAGCGGAAAGCCTGCGGCAAGGACGCGGGCGCAGTGGCGCAGCGCCGCCGCGTCTTCGGGGCTGAGGTTCCGCTGCCGCCCTTTCGGGGTGCCGAGGATAATCAGGATCCGCTCGATCAGCTCCGGCTCCAGTCCGGTCTCCCGAGCCACGTCCGCCAGCGACATCCCCCCCTCGACCTGCTCGGAGAACAGCTCCTCCGCGAAGCCGAAGGCCAAACGGCCCTCGCGCCCCGCCTCGCGCAAATCCTCCAGCGAGTAGCCGCGGTCGCGCATGCGCGCCACGACGCGGGCCTGGGCGGCGGCGGTCGCGGTCCAGCGTCCACGCCGGACCGGGACGATCTTCTCCTCGGCCCAGCGTTTGAGAGTGCTGGCGGGAACCCCCGACCTTCTCGCCGCCTCGCTGAGGGAAATTCTCTCGTCAGCCATGACTTAGCGAGGCTAGCCATTGCCTAGGAGGGAGCGGATACCCCTCCCCGGAGGCTCAGGGACGGGCGCTCCGAACCCAAGCGTGCGATCCAGCTGCGCGACGGCCTCCGGGGAGGGGTATCCGCTCCCTCCCCGGAGGCATCGCGTCTCGCTACGTCGGAATCTCCGACTCCTCGTGGAGCTGCAGGACCGGCTCGCCGCCCTCGCCGGTGCGGATGCGAATCGCTTCCTCCACCGGGATGACGAAGATCTTGCCGTCGCCGACCTCGCCCGTGCGGGCGTGCTTGAGGATCGTCTCGACGACGATCGACTTGTCTTTGTCCTCGACGACGATCTCCAGCTTCACCTTCGGCCGGACATTGACGGTGAGGGTCGAGCCGCGATAGCGCTCGACGATCCCTTTCTGACGGCCCGAGCCCTTGGCCTCGAGGATCGACAGGGACGGAAAGCCCCTGTCGAGCAACTCGGCCCGGATCGGCTCGAATGCCTCGTGGCGAATGAACGCCTCTATCTTCTTCATGCGTCCAGGCCTCCTAGTTGGTCTCGGTCGCGGTCATCTGGGCGGGTGCCGCCGCGGGGATCGCGGCCCCGCTGCCCATCGTGCTCGGCATCCCCGTCGAGTACTCCGGCTGCGGGATGAACTGCTCCGGGTATCCGTACATGCCGTGGGAGCTGATATCCAGCCCCGCGTCCTCCTCCTCGGCCGGAACCCGTAGCCCGATCGTCGCCTTGATCAGCGCGAACGTCGCCATCGAGATCGCGAACACGACCACGAAGGTGAACAGGACGGCGAGCCCCTGGACCCCGAGCTGGCCGATCGCCGTGCTGAATGAGGCGTCGCCGAAGACGCCGTACCAGATGCCTGGTCCGGCGCCGTCGACAATCAGCCGTGGCGAGGCGAAGATGCCGACCGCGAGGGTGCCCCAGATGCCGGCCAGGCCGTGCGCCGAGAGGGCGCCGACCGGGTCGTCGAGGAGCTTGTCGATCGCCAGCACCGCGTAGACCACGATCAGACCGGCGACGAGGCCGATGATCGGCGCCGCCCAGTACTCGACGAAGCCCGACGGGGCGGTGATGCCGACCAGACCGGCGATCGCGCCGTTGCCGGCCATGCCGACGTCGAGCGTCCTGCTTTTCAGCCAGACGGCGAGCGAGGCGCCGATGACGCCGGCCGCCGCCGCGAGCTGCGTGTTCAGCATGACCTCGCCGAAGAACGAGCTCCCCGTTTCAAACGTCGAACCGCCGTTGAACCCGAACCAGCCGATCCAGAGGATGATCACGCCGAGGCCGACCAGCGGCATCGAGTGACCGGGGATCGCCCGCGGCTTGCCATTGGCGTCGTACTTGCCGATGCGCGGGCCAAGCAGCAGCAGCGCCGCCAGCGCGCCGACCGCGCCGGTGAGGTGGACCACCGAGGAGCCGGCGAAGTCCATCACCGGCTTGCCGCCGATGTCGGAGAGAAGGCCGCCGCCCCAGACCGCATGCGCGATCAGCGGGTAGATGACGGCGCCGAACACGGCCGCGTAGATCACATAGGCGCCGAACTTGATCCGCTCCAGCGTGGTTCCCCAGACGATCGCCAGCGAGACCGCGCAGAAGGCCAGCCCGTAGAGCATCAGCATCGTCGATTGACCGGTGACCGCTTCGCCCGCGACCATCTGATCGAAGTGGAAGAAGAATCCGCTGCCGCCGAAGAAGTCGTTGCCTGGCAGCCCTTCAGCGCCGTTGCCGCCTTCGGCTATGCCGTAGCCGAGCGCCCACCAGGCGATCGTCACGATCGCGAAGTTGACGAGGATCTTGGCGACACCCGTCCCGGCGTTCTTCTGCCTGGAGAAGCCGATCTCCAGGAACATGAAGCCGGCCTGCATCAGGAACACCAGGACACAGGCGACGGCGACCCAGACCATGTCCAGCTCGCTTGCCTTCGCGGCCACCGTTTCAGCCACGGTTTCGGCCGACGCCGCCGCAGGCAGCATCAGCGCGGCAAACGCCGTCAACGCAACGGCGATCCCCATCTTCTTTCTCATCAAAATCCTCCTATGCCCACCGGAGCAGGCTCCGGCGGTCGCGGGTTTGGCGATTCCCAGGCACCGTAAATTCGGCTCGTCGAGCTGTGTTTAGACGGGTGGAGGAAATCCCCGAGGCTCGTTTCTCACAAGTGGCTAGGCTCGGCCGCCAATGCCCGCCCGACTGCGCCCGACCGCCCCGATAGCCCCTGACGCGGTCCTGGTCGGCGACCCGGGACGGTCGCTGATGCTGGCCCAAGCCCTGCTCGAGGAGCCGAAGATGAGCAACCACGCGCGCGGGCTCTGGGGTTACTCGGGGCAGACCCCGGCCGGCCGCCAGCTCTCGATACAGGCAACCGGGATGGGTGGGCCGAGCGCGGCGCTCGTCCTCACCGACCTGGCCGAGCTGGGCGTGCGGCGGGCGATCCGGGTCGGTACCTGCACGGCGCTCGAGCCGCGGCTGTCGCTTGGACAGCTGCTGGCGATCGAGGAGGCGCATGCCTGGGGCGGCGGCGGGGGCGGCGCCCCGGTGCTGCCGGATCCGCGACTGTCGGCGCGGCTGCGCCTCGAGCTGGGGGAGGTGGCGCTGGCGGCCGCGGTCGCCAGCCTCGACACCCTGCACGGGGGCGGAGCGCCGGCGCCGGTCGGCGCCGGCGATGTCGCCGACATGCAGACCGCGGCGCTGTTCGGACGCGGCCGCGAGCTGGGGATGGCGTTGGCGGCGGTGCTGATCGTGACCGAGACCGTGGCCGGGGCCGAGCTGGAGTCGGAGGCCGGAGAACTCGCCGCCCGGCGCGCCGGAGCCGCTGCCGCGGCCTCACTCTCAGCCTAAAGTCGAGGGTTAGTCTTAGGCTTTCTTGGCCGGTTTCTTCGCCGCCTCGCGGCGGATCGCCCCGACCTCGCGGCTGAGCTCGTCGATTTGCTCCTCGACGTCCTCGAGGCGCTGCGAGAAGGAGCGCAGGCGTCGCTCCAAGCGCTCCAGATCGGTGGCCGAAGAAAGATTCAGTGCCCCCATCGCCGCGTGCTGCGCCTCGATCGCCTTCTCGCGGGCGCCGAACGCCGCCGAAATCGCGTTATGGAGCGTGGGATTGTCGATCAGCGCCTGGGCGATCTCGCCAATCGCCTGCTCGCTGCGCGCTCGCAAACCGTCCTGCTCGTCCTGCTCCAAACTCACGCCGCCCACCTTTCGCAGTTGTCGACAGCAGCTTAACGAGGGCATCCGGCTCAGTTGAAAGTCTGGTGACTGCAGGGAGGACGCTAATCTCGATTAAGTTGATCAGGTATGAATCAAATGTTGATTAAGGCCTTGTTGGGAGGCGGCCACGCCCGTTGCGTGCCCCTGGCCGAACGGATACCGTGGCCAAGCCTGTCGCATGGGGAGGATGCGGATCCGGTTTCCGCGATCCGTAGCCACGGGCACCGACGCGCACTGGGATGAAAGCCAAGATCGCACTACTAGTCGTACTCGCCAGCTTCCTGGCGCTGTCAGCCCTTGGCGTGGGCATGGCCGGCGCCGACCCGCTGGCCGAAAACGCACCTACCGAACCCTCCACCGCGACGACTACGACCGCGGTCCCGTCCCTGCAGGCTCCGGCCTGCGCCAACGGCCTCGACGACGACGCCGATGGCCTGGTCGACCTCGGCGACCCCGACTGCACCGCGGCGACGGGGACCAGCGAGGCAACGGTCGCGCCGAGCCCCCCCACCACCGCAACCCCGGTGCCTGCCCCCGAGGAAGCCGCGCCCGTCACCCCCGCTCCTATTAAGGAGAGCGGCGTGAAGAAGGGCACGACGATCGACGGCAGCGCCGCCGGCGACGCCAGCGGCGGCGTCACTCACAACGCGGACCTCGGCGACCCCAGCGGCGGCGGCAGTTCGGCTGGCGCCGTCAAGGCGCCGAGCGCGACCGGCGGTGGCGACCAGCCCCTGGCCGACGGCGCCGACGGCGGCTCCCATTTCGGCAGCGGCGGCTCCCCCACCACCGCCAATCCGACGACCACGATCGCGCCCTTCGGGCCGGCTCCGATCGGCGTCCCCAACTTCATCATCGACTCCTTCGAGATCCCGCCCTTCCTGCTGCCGATCTACCAGGCCTGCGGAACCGAATACGGCATCCCCTGGGAGGTACTGGCCTCGATCAACAAAATCGAGACCGGGTTCGGCACCAACCTCAACGTCTCCAGCGCCGGCGCCGTGGGCTGGATGCAGTTCCTCCCCTCGAGCTGGGAAATGTACGGCGTCGATGCCAACGGGGACGGACGCAAAGACCCCTACAACCCGGTCGACGCGATCTGCGCCGCGGCCAGCTATCTCAAGGCCGCCGGTGGCAACGAGGATCTCTACGACGCGATCTTCGCCTACAACCACGCCGACTGGTACGTGCAGGAGGTGCTGCTCTACGCCCGCGCCTACGGCAAACTGCCATCCGACCTGGTCGGCTCGCTGACCGGGTTGACCGAGGGCGCGCATTTCCCAGTTGCCGCGGACGCCCGCTATGCCGACGACATCTCGGCCCGGGCGGCGCTGAAGAGCTCGAACGCCGAGGACCAGGTCTCCGGCAGCGCGGCGGAAGTCATCTCCTCCTCGCCGACCCGGCGCGGCATCAACATCTTCTCGCGCCAGGACGCGCCAGTGGTCGCCGTCAACGACGGCGTCATCCGCAAGCTCGGCAACTCGCCGCAGCTGGGCAAGTTCGTCGTCCTCGAAGACACCTACGGCAACCGCTACACCTATGCCGAACTGGGTGAGGTGGTCCGCGACCATCGCCTGGTCGTGATGCCGACCGGCAAGGAGAAGCGGCTCCCGGTCGAAAGCCAGAACCTCCGTCCCCGCCTGCGGGCGCTGCCGGGCCGAGGCGCCGGCGACAGCACCCGGGCGGAGGAAGCCGCTGCCGCTGCCAGTGTCGAGCTCGCCGCCAACGACGGCTCGCTGCGGGTCGGCTCGAAGGTGATCGCCGGCACCGTGCTGGCCCGGGTCGGCGCCGGCGGCGACGGTGTCGACCCGCACGTCAACTTCTCGATTCGCCCGGCCGGCAAGGGTGCCCCGCGGATCGACCCGAAGCCGATCCTCGACGGCTGGAAGCTGCTCGAGGCAACGGCGATCTACCGGGCCAAGGGCAAGAATCCCTTCACCTCCCGCCTCAGCGGCGCCGGAGTCCTGCTGCTCTCCAAGGAGGCGCTGCAGAAGCGGGTGCTGGCCGACGAGGGCCTTTCGATCTACACCTGCGGACGCGAAGACATCGCCGCCGGAGTGGTCGACCGCCGCATCCTGGCGATGCTCGAGTACCTGCGTTTCAAAGGCTATGAGCTGACGATCACCTCGCTCAGCTGCGGGCACGGCTTCCTGACCAGCTCCGGCAGCATCTCCGAGCACACGACCGGCGACGCGGTCGACATCGCGGCGATCAACGGGGTGCCGGTCACCGGCCATCAGGGCCCGGCGACGATGACCGGCGAGCTGATTCGCGACGTCCTGCAGCTGCAGGGCACGATGCAGCCCCACCAGGTGATCTCGCTCGAGGACCTACCCGGCCCGACCAGCTTCGCGATGGCCGACCATCACGACCATGTCCACGTCGGCTACCACGCGCTCGAGGGCAGCCCACTCGAAGCGCGGTTCTCGGCCCTGCTCAAACCAGACCAGTGGCAGCGCCTGATCGGCCGCCTCGGCCAGATCGAAAACCCCGAGGTCCCGATCAAGCCCTCGCGGTTCTCGTTGCCGGACGAGAAGAAGAGCGCGGCCGCCAACGGCGGCACCAGCCAAGACTAGGTCGACTCGAGAAGCCGCTCGGGGGTGGGAGGTCGGTACCCCTCCGCGTGAATTCAGTCGCGCCCGCTGAAGCGGGCTGCTCCGCAACATGCTGCTCGCCTATGGCGAGCAGATGACAGATTGCATATCGCGGCCGTTCGGCCACATTCACGCGGAGGGGTACCGACCTCCCTCCAACGCAACGCGCTCCGTGGACGCCCCAGGGTGCGGAATCTCTGCGAAAAGCGCCGGGGATGTCGCTCGCTCAAGCTGAGAAAGCTCCTGAACCCTGGGCGCTCCCGGTGGGACGTGTCGTCGGAGGGGTCTGGTTGTCCTCCATTCGAATGTGGCCGAACGGCCGCGATATGCAATCTGATTCCTGTCCGCCATAGGCGGACAGTATGTTGCGGAGCAGCCCGCTTCAGCGGGCGCGACTGAATTCGAATGGAGGACAACCAGACCCCTCCCCCGCAGCAGCTGACCCACCCCAGGGGACCACTCGGCATCAACCCGCGTCGACCGGGAGAATGCCGACCCTGGCCAAGCTATTCGGATTCGCCCAGCTCGACTTCGCCGGCCCCCTGCCCCTGGCGGACGGCCGCTATCTGGCCCGCAGCGATGACGGGGAGAGCGTGCTCGTGGTCAAGACCCTGGGCGCGCCCGCCCCACCGGCCCAGCGCCGGCGCCGACCGCGCCGGGCCGAGCCCGACTCCGAGCCCTCCAGCCTGCCGCTCGCGCGCGCGACCGCGGTACGCGCCTTCGCGCCCTTCGAGAGCGAGGAGGATGCCGCCCGCTGGCTCGACGCGGCAACCGAGGCGGAGGACACCGCCGACGTCCTCGTCGCCGACGGCATCGGCCTGCTCAACCGCGCCCTGTATGTCCACGCCGTCGCGGCCGCCGACCCCAGGGGGCCGCAGCTGACGCCGGAGCGCGCGGTCGGGGTGCGGATTGGCTACGGCGATGGCGAGGAGGTTGCCGACAGCCGTTTCACCGCTGCCCGCGAGGTCGACGTCTGGGCCAGCGGCGCCTCGCGGCGGCGGCGGCGCGAGGAGGACCTGCGGCCGCAGGAACGGGTTGCCAGCGTGCTTGGCGGCCGCGAGCAGCTCGATGTCTGCGAGACGCTGCTTCTGCGTGCCCGCGCCGACCTCGATGGAGGGCGCGCCCGCGAGGCGGCGCTGCAGCTGCGGGTCGGACTGGAGGCGCTGCTAGTGGAGCTGCGGGGAGCAACCGCCGACCCCAGCCACGACGAGGACATGGCGACGCTGAACGGCCGCCGCGCGGAGGCCGGGGAGGCGGCAAACGCGGCCTTGACCGGCGACCTCGGTGCTGAGGCGGCGGGCCAGGTCGTGGAACTGCTCGAGACCTGCGAGCGAGTCCTGCGCCGGCGGCGGATCCTCAGCGGCTAACGTCTAACCCTAAAGCTGAGGGTGAGCATGGCTCAAAGCGCGAGGTGGCTGGCCACCACCGCGTCGAGGAGCGAGTCGGCCAGGTGGTGGGCCTCCTCCAGGGCCATGCCCTCGATCGAGGGGACGCCAATCACGGTCAGCCCTGCCGCCCGCGCCGCCGCGACCCCGGTCGGCGAGTCCTCGAGCGCGACGACGCCCGGGCCTGGCTCGACACCCAGGCGCCTGCACGCCTCGAGGTAGGGATCCGGGGCGGGCTTGGGCGCGGCGACTTCATGGGCGCTGAGCACGACGTCGAAGTGGCCGTCGAAACCGACCAGCTCCAGCGAGCGCTTGACGAAAACCAGCGGAGAGTTGGAGACGAGGCCGATCGGCGTGCCGCGGCGGCGCAGCGTCCGCAACAGCTCCCGCGCCCCGATCATCGCCTCGACCCCGTGCTCGAGCTCGGCGACGACCAGCGCGTTCAGCTCCTCGATCAGCTCCGCCGCCCGGCCGGGCTCGTCGAGGCGCTCTTCCAGCACCGCACCGGCGATCGCGGCCGAGGTTCCGACCAGCACCCGCTTGTCGGCCGGCGTGAAGTCGGTGCCGCGCCGCGCGAAGAGGTCCTGCTCGGCCCGGGTCCAGACCGACTCGGTGTCGAGGAGGAGGCCGTCGTTGTCGAAGACGACGGCGTCCGGGGCGGCGGCTGGCATGGACGCATCATCGCGAACCGGCTAAGTTCGCGGCATGCCCTTTCACGTCGAAATCAGCTCACCGGTCAATCGCGTCCGTGTGCTCGATCTCGACCAGGCGAATCTGCGGAGCGAGGTGCTGGGGCCGTGGGTCGCGGGTCTTTCCTTCGAGTTCGGCGACGGCGAGTGGGCGCCGCGCGAGAGCCGGCTGACGATCCTCGAGGGCCCGGCGCTCGGAGCGGCCGCCGGCGCGGACGGCTGGGGGGACGCGCTGCGCGCGGCCGAGGATGTAACCCGGCAGATGCTCGAAGCGGCCGAGGCGAGCGCTCCGGCCCAGACCGCCGTGGTCATCGAGGCCGACTCGGTCGAGGCGGCGCTCGAGGCGCTGCGGGCGGGCCGGCCGACGCAGCAGATCCCCTGGTCCAGCGCCGCCGAGCGGATCGGCAAGCGCGACCCCGAGGTGACCGCGGTGATCCTCGTCGTCAAGCCCGCCGACATGGCCTGGCCGCGGTCCTGATCGCGCCGCGCCGAGCGCCGCGCTAGGCGAGCACGGCCAGTACCGCGCCGAGCTCCTCGACCACCTCGCCGTCGAGCTTCAGCTCCGCGTCGGCGTCGTAAGGCGTCTCCCCCTTCGTCACCAGCGCCAAGCGCCCACCGCGCTCGAGGGTGAGCTGTGGCAGTCCGGCCACCGGGTAGACGGCGAGCGAGGAGCCAACGCAGATCATCAGCTCGGCCCGCTCGGCGAGGTCGCGGGCACGGGCCATCGCGCTCTCGGAGAGCAGCTCGCCGAAGAGGATCACGTCCGGTTTGACGGGACCGCCGCAGCCGGAGCAGACGGCGACGCCGGTGGCGTCAAAGAGCTCCTCGACGGCGTCGATCCCAAAGCTGGCCGCGCAACGGGTGCAGGAGGAGGTCTCGATCGAGCCGTGCACCTCGACCACGTTGCGCGAGCCGCCGGCGTGGTGCAGGCGGTCGATGTTCTGGGTGATCACGCCCTCGACCAGACCGCGGCGCTCGAGCTCGGCGAGCGCTTCGTGGGCGGGGTTGGGTCGTTTGTCGCCGAGCGACTGGAAGCGCGGCCGGTAGTAGGACCAGAAGCGGGCCGGGTCGCGTTCGAAGACGTCGATGTGGGCGACCTCCATCGGGTCGACGTTGGCCCAGAGCCCGGTCTCCGGCGTGCGGAAGTCCGGAATCCCCGACGGCACCGAAACCCCGGCCCCGGTCAACACCACCGTGCACCGCGACTCGTCAATCAGCGCCGCCAGGGCCGACGGGCCGATATGTCGACCTGGAGT
>JBAQZI010000215.1:0-4570 GCA_049790835.1 Solirubrobacterales bacterium | reverse complement strand
CAGCAGGCGGGCGCCGCGCTCGGCCGCCGTGCGCTCCGCCAGCGCCGCAACCGCCGGCGAGACCCTTCCCAGCACCAGCGTCGTCTGGTCGCGCAGCACCGCCAGCTTCTCGGCGGCGATCTCCGGCTCGGTCTCCCCCAGCCAGTCGGTGTGGTCGAGGCCGATCGAGGTCAGCACCGTCACCCGCGAGGGAATCGTGTTGGTGGCGTCGAGCCTCCCTCCCAGTCCGGCCTCGACCGCCGCCACCTCGACCCGGGCCGAGGCCAGGGCGACGAAGGTCGCCGCCGTCGCCGCCTCGAACTGGGTGACCGCCTCACCCTCCTCCAGGGTCCGGTTGACGCCCGCGGCCGCCGCCGCGACCCCCTCGAGCGCGCTGGTCCACTCCTTCGTCTCGATCTCCTCGCCGTGGATCAGCGTCCGCTCCTCCCAGCGGGCGGCATGCGGCGAGAGATAAGCGCCGCAGCCGACCCCGTGGGCCTCCAGCAGCGCCGCCGTCATCCGCGCCACCGAGGACTTGCCGTTGGTGCCGACGACGTGGATCGAGGCGAAGCGGTGTTGGGGCAGGCCCAGCGCCGTGGTCAGCTTGTGCATCCGCTCCAGCCCGAGCCGCCAGCCGATCGGCTCCAGCGAGTCGAGGTAATCATCAGGCGACGGCTGCTCCGCTTCGCGTCCGCTGCCGTCTGGAAATTCGACCAACGCCTAGCCCAGCTCGGCGAGTTCGGCGCGGTAGCGCTCGAGCTTGCCGCGCTCCTCCTCGACCACCTCGGCCGGCGCCTTGGCGACGAAGCCCTCGTTGCCGAGTTTGCGCTCGCCGCGCTCAACCTCGGCCCGCAGCTCCTCGCGGCGCTTGCCCAGCCGCGCGGCGACCGCCTCGGCGTCGAGCTGCTCGGAGGGCAGGATGCGGACGGGCCCGACCGCGGCGACCGGCTCGGCGCCGACGCCGTCGAACTCGAAACGCGAGAGGCGACCGACGAACCGCGGCGGCTCGACGCCGTCGATCACCGCGACCAGCACGGCTCCGGCCGGGACGCCGGCGAGGTCGCGCCAGGCGCGCAGGCGCTGGGTCAGCCCGATCCCGCCCTCGACGTCGGCCTCGGCGGCAGCGTCGAAGAGCCACTCGTCCGCCTCTGGGAACGGGTGCACGACGAGGTGGCCGCGGCGGGCCGGGTGGAAGGCCCAGATCTCCTCGGTCACGAACGGCATCGTCGGGTGCAGCAGCGCCAGCACCCGTTCCAGCGCGTAGAGCAGCGTCGCCGAGACCTCCGCCTCGCCGTCGTAGAGGCGCGGCTTGACGATCTCCAGGTACCAATCGCAGAGGTCGCGCCAGAAGAACGAGTAGGCCTCCTGCACGGCGTGGGCGAAGTCGTAGGCCTCGAGCTTCGCGGTGACCGAAGCGATCGTCCGCTCCAGCCGCGAGAGGATCCAGCGGTCCTCGACGCATATCGGCCTAGGTTTGATCGTCCCTCGGTCAACCGCCGCAGGAGCTTGATCCTGCGGCGCGTTTGTGAGCGATTGATTCTGCTCGAATTTGCAATTCAGCAGAATCAATCGCCCAGCGTTCCAGAGCTTGTTGGTGAGGTCGCGGCCCTGCTCGACCTTGGCGTCGGAGAAGCGCACGTCCTGGGTCGAGGACATCGCCAGCAGGCCGAAGCGCAGGGCGTCGGCGCCGTGGACGTCGATCTCCTCCAGCGGGTCGATGCCGGTGCCAAGGCTCTTCGACATCCGCCGCCCGTCGCGGGCCTGGATCACCGAGTGCACGTAGACGTCGCGGAAGGGGATGGCGCCGGGGAACTCGATCCCCATCATCACCATCCGCGCCACCCAGAGGAAGAGGATCTCCCGCGCGGTGGTGAGGAAGCTGGTCGGGTAGAAGGCGCGCAGCTCGGGCGTGTCGTCGGGCCAGCCGAGCGTGGCGAAGGGCCAGAGCGCCGAGCTGAACCAGGTGTCGAGCACGTCCTCGTCCTGGCGCAGCTCGCCACCGCAGGCGCCGCAGCGCCCGGGCGGCTGCTCGGCGACGATCGTCTCCTCGCAGGCGTCGCAATACCAAACCGGGATCTGATGCCCCCACCAGAGCTGGCGCGAGATGCACCAGGGGCGGATCTCGCGCATCCAGTTCAAGTAGACGCGCTTCCACTGCTCCGGCGCGATCCTCACCTCGTCGCGTTCGACGACCTCGATCGCCGGCTCTGCCAGCTCGTCCATGCGGCAGAACCACTGCAGCGAGATCAGCGGCTCGATTCGCTCGCCGGAGCGGTGCGAGAAGGGGACCGAGTGGGCGTAGGGCTCCTCGGCCCGCAGTCGGCCCTCCTCGCGCAGGGCCGCGATGACGGCGCCCTGGGCCTCGGCGACGCTCATCCCGGCGAAAGCTCCCGCCTCCTCGGTGAGACGGCCGTCGGGGCCGATCACGACGATCTCCTCGAGTCCGTGCTTGCGGCCGATCTCGAAGTCGTTGGGGTCGTGGCCGGGGGTGATCTTCAGGGCGCCGGTGCCGAACTCGGGATCGACGTGCTCCTCGGCGATGATCGGCAGCCGCCGCCCGACCAATGGCAGCACGCAGAATTGGCCGACCAGGTCGGCGTAGCGCCTGTCCTTCGGGTTCACGGCGACGGCGGTATCCGCCAGCATCGTCTCCGGGCGAACCGTGGCGACGGTGAGAACGCGATCGGAGCCCTCGACCGGGTAGTCGATCGAGTAGAGCGCGTCCTCAACCTCGCGGTTCTCGACCTCGAGGTCGGAGATCGCCGAGCGCGAGCCCGGGTCCCAGTTGACCATGTAGTAGTCGCGGTAGATGTAGCCCTTGTCGTAGAGCCGCTTGAAGACGCGATAGACGGCCCTGACGTAGCCCTCGTCGAGGGTGAAGCGCTCGCGCTCGTAGTCGAGGGAGGCGCCGAGCCGCTTGTACTGCTCGACGATCCGCGAGCCGTACTCCTCTTTCCACTCCCAGACCTGCCTGACGAACTCCTCCCGCCCCAGCTCCTGACGGCTCTTGCCTTCGGCCTTCAGCCCCTTCTCGACCACCGCCTGCGTCGCGATACCGGCGTGATCGGTCCCAAGGATCCAGAGCGTGCTTCGCCCTTTCATCCGGTTCATCCGCACCAACGCGTCCTGCATCGACCCGTTCAGGGCATGCCCCATATGCAGCACCCCGGTCACATTCGGCGGCGGAATCGCAACCGAGAAATTCTCCTCCGCCGAGCCCTCCGCCTCCGGATGGAAGTAGCCGCCGTCCATCCATTCCGCGAAGACCCGAGCCTCAACCTCAGCAGGGTCGTAACGGGTGATGCTCTCCAGCTTCTCTCGATCCGCACCGCTCATCGCGGCGAGTCTAGATAGCTAGAGCGTCACCCGACCCCGCCCACCTACGCGCTTTCCTCGGAGAGTCCCTCGTCAGCCTTACCGATGTCCTGCGGCTGCGCCTCCGTAACCAGCGTCGGGCGGCGTCCTTGCGAAATGGTCTCCTTGGTCACAACGCACTTGGTCACGTCGCGCCGCGAAGGCAGCTCGAACTGGACGTCGAGCAGGGTCTCCTCGAGGATCGAGCGCAAACCACGGGCGCCGGTCTCGCGCTCCAGCGCCTTGTCGGCGATCGCGTCGAGGCTGTCCTCGGCGAAGACCAGCTCGATGTCGTCGAACTCGAAGAAGCGCTGGAACTGCCGGGTCAGCGCGTGGCGGGGCTCGGTCAGGATCGTGGTCAGGTCGTCGCGGCTGAGCTGGTGGATCGCGGTGATCACCGGTAGGCGGCCGATGAACTCGGGGATCAGGCCGTACTCGATCAGGTCCTCGGGCAGGACCTGCTCGAACCATTCGCCGGCGTCCTTCTTCTCGCGCGAGGAGATCGAGGCGCCGAAGCCGATGCCGCGATCGCCCACCCGGCGCTCGATCACCTTGTCGAGCTCGGCAAAGGAGCCGCCGCAGATGAAGAGGATGTTGGTGGTGTCGATCGTCAGGAACTCCTGGTGGGGGTGCTTGCGCCCACCCTGCGGCGGCACCGAAGCCGTGGTTCCCTCGAGGATCTTCAGCAGCGCCTGCTGCACGCCTTCGCCGGAGACGTCGCGGGTGATCGACGGGTTGTCGGCTTTGCGCGCGATCTTGTCGATCTCGTCGATGTAGATGATTCCGGTCTCGGCCTTCTTGACGTCGTAGTCGGCGGCCTGAATCAGCTTCAGCAGGATGTTCTCGACGTCCTCGCCGACGTAGCCGGCCTCGGTCAGCGCGGTCGCGTCGGCGATCGCGAAGGGGACGTTGAGGATGCGGGCGAGGGTCTGGGCGAGCAGCGTCTTGCCGCACCCGGTCGGGCCCAGCATCATGATGTTCGACTTCTGCAGCTCGACCTCGGTCTCCTCGGACTGGGCGATCTGGACCCGCTTGTAGTGGTTGTAGACGGCGACCGCGAGCGAGCGCTTGGCGGCCTCCTGACCAACCACGTACTCCTCCAGCACGTCGTGGATTTCCTGCGGCTTCGGCAGGTTCTCCAGCTCGAAGGCGGGTGCGGCGGTGAGCTCCTCGTCGATGATCTCGTTGCAGAGGTCGATGCACTCGTCGCAGATGTAGACGCCGGGGCCGGCGATCA
>JBAQZI010000214.1:0-13384 GCA_049790835.1 Solirubrobacterales bacterium | reverse complement strand
GGCCGAGCCCAGCGAGGCGATCGAGGCTCGGGTCCACCGCGGCGCCGCGCTGGCCGGCGCCCTGCGCGGCGCGATCGCCCTCTTTACCCTGGTCCTGGTCGTGCTCGGCGCCGCCCTCGCCGCCTAGCTGGTCCGCCCTGGCACCGGCTGCAGCTTTGTGGCCCCTATAGGGGCCACAACCCTTCAGTCAGGCTAGATCGCGCACTCGCCCTCGCCGCGGATGACTTCGTAGGGGCTGGTGCGGTTCCAGTCGATGAATTCCTCCATCGTCTCGAGGCTGAACTCGGCCGGCAGGGTCAGTTCCTTGACCTCTGCTTCGAAGCGCTCGTTGCCGACGCGCTCGGCGAAGGCCTCGAAGTTCTCCTGGTCGCTCTCGCGCTCGGCCTCGTACATCCGCAGCCAGCGCTCGACCGCCTCGGGAACCCGCTTGGCGGGCAGGCGCGATTTGAGCCGCTTGCCGAAGGCGACCTTGCCGTCGGCGGCGCGACCGCCGATGTGCGGGATGTAGGCCGGCATCTGGCGCTCGCCCAGCTTCAGCGAGGCGCCGTAGAAGCCGATCGTGCCGATGTGGTGCTGGCCGCAGCCGTTGGGGCAGCCGCTCATCTTGATCTGGACCGCGCGGGTCAACGGATCGTCGATCCGCATCGATTCGATCCGGGCCTGGATCGCTTCGTTGAGGCCCATCGAGGCGGTGATCCCCATTTTGCAGCTGTCGGTGCCGGGGCAGCTGATGACGTCGTCGATTTCGAACGCGCCAGCGCTCTCGAGGCCGAGCTCGCGGAGCCGCGCCCAGACGTCGTAGAGCGCCTCGTCGCGGACCCAGCGCAGGACGATGTTCTGCTCGACGCTGCTGCGCGCGTAGCCGCCGCAGTACTCGCGCATGATCGCCGCCAGGCCGCGGAACTGCTCCGGGGTGAGGTCGCCGCGCGTCACCTTCACCGCCACCGCCGAGAAGCCGGCCTGGCGCTGCGGGGTGACGTTGCGCTCGACGAAGACGTCGAACCGCGAGCGGTCGCCGTTGGGGGAGCCGTGGACGGCGCCGGCGGCCGGCGCCTTGGCCTCCTCGTCGTCGTCGAAACGCAGCCGCTCCAGCTCCGCCGCGTAATCGCGTTCCGCGGTCCACTCGCCGCGCAGCTCCTCGTCGACGAGGTCGCGGAAGGCGTCGGGGCCGATTTTGTCGAGCAGGACCTTGATCCGGGCCCGGGCGCGGTTCTTGCGCAGCCAGTCCTGGCGGTCGAAGACGCGGACGATGGCCTCGCTCATCCGCAGGTAGGAGCCGTCGTCGACCGCGACGAAGTCGTAGATCTTGTGGGCGAGGCGGGGCATGATCGCGGTGCCGCCGCCGACCCAGACCTCGAAGCCCCTGGCGCCGTCGCGGATGACCGGGAGGAAGCCGAGGTCGTGAATCGGGACGATCGCCCGGTCGGCCGGCGAGGCCGAGAAGGCGACCTTCCACTTGCGCGGCATCGCCTGGGTGACGGGGTGGCGGACGAAGTAGCGGACGTAGGCGCCGGCGTAGGGGGTCGGGTCGAAGACCTCGTCGCTGGCGATCCCCGCGTAGGGGTCGGCGGTGACGTTGCGGACGGTGTTGCCGCAGCCCTCGCGCGAGGACAGGCCGGCCTTGCCGAGCTCGCGGATCAGCTCCGCCGCGTCGGCCAGGGGGACGTGGTGCAGCTGGATGTTCTGGCGGGTGGTGATGTGGCCTTTGCGCATCGGCACCCAGCGCTCGATTACGTCGGCGAAGGCCTCCAGCTGCTCCGGCGAGACGCCGCCGAAGGGAAGCTTGATGCGGATCATCTGCACGTCGGCCTGGCGCTGCCCGTAGACGCCCTGTTTGAGCCGGAAGGGGATGAACTCGAGTTCCTCGCGCTTGCCGTCGAGGAAGCCACCGGCTTCCGAGGTGAAGTCGTCGAACTCGTCTTCGAGGATCGGGATCACATGGCCGGGGACGTTCTCGTAGCGCTCCGGGTTCTCCCGCGAACCGGGTGCCCCCTTGCCGTGCTGGCGCTTGCCGTGGTCGACGTCGAGTCCGTCGAGGACCGCGCTCGCGTTGCTCTCAGGGGCGGAGACATCCATGCCGTTGAAACTCCTTCGTGTCGGGGCCCGGATCGCCCGAGCTAAATACAGTCTGAGTGTGAAAACAGGCTCCGTGTGAAAATAGCAAGAATCCGACCGGGATTCGGGTATTTGCTCTCCCGGGGGCCTCGGCGGGCGCTTCCGCCTACGGCGCGAGGGCGGCGGCGATGTCCCGCGCGGGCCGCACGTCCCCGATGCGGGCGACGCTCTCGCCGGCGTACAACGGGCCGGCATCGACCAGGGTCGGAAAGCCGTCGTCGGTGGCGCCGATCGGGGTCAGCAGGCGGCTCTGCGGGCGCTGGGCGCGGGCGAGGCGGACCTGGAGGGAGGGCGGCATGAAGCGGGCGCCGGCTCCCGACAGCCGGTTGAGGGCGCGGTTCAGGCGCGGGCCGCGGGGGTCGTCGCCGAGCCAGTGGGCGGTGGCGGCGTTGGCGACGACGCGGTGCGGGGCGGGCCAGCCGGCGCCGAAGAGCTCGGTGAGGACGGTCTCCTCCGCCTCCAGCAGGCGCTGCCGGTAGGCGGGGTGGGCGCGGCTCTCCTCCGAGAGCAGGAATCGGGTTCCCGCGACAGCAGCGACGGCGCCCTGCTCGAGCGCCTGGCGGACGTCGTCGCGAGCGGCGATGCCGCCGGCGAGGAGCAGCGGGTAGTCGGCGGGCAGGGCGGCGCGCACCTGCTGGAGCAGCTCCAGCGCCGGCGTGGTCCCGCGCACATGGCCACCCGCCTCGACGCCCTGGACGATCACCGCATCGGCGCCGGCCGCCTGCGCCGCGAGCGCCTCCGCGACCGAACCGCACTGGTGGATCCAGATCCCCGGCACCCGCCGCCGCGGCGCACCCCAGAAGGTGACGACGACGTCGGCGCGCGACGCCGCCTCGAACCAGCCGCGGCGGGCGAAGGGCAACAGCAGGTTGACCGCGAGCGGCCGGGCGGTGAGCCGGCGAGCCGCGGCCAGCTCGCGCGCAATCGCGCCGGCGCCGTTGACCGCGATCGTCCCGAGACCGCCGGCCTCGGAGACGGCGGCAGCCAGCTCGTGGCGACTGAGCCCGCCGCCCATCCCGGCCTGGACGACGGGGGCGGCGACGCCGATGCGGTCGAGGATCGTCACCCCGTCGATCCTAGGCGCCGCGCCTGGCCCCGCCTAGAGCCGAACCTCCAGCCCGGGCGGGTCGTACTTGCTGGCCAGCCGCGCCAAGGTGAGGGCGCCGAGCAGCAGGCCGAAGTCACGCAGGGCGACGTCGTAGTAGCCGGAGTAGGTGAGCAGGTTGACGATGATCCCGCCGAGCCAGGCGGCGACGAGGTAGGCGCCGTAACGGGGCTTGAGCGCGACGGCGAGGCCGGCGACGATCTCGACGACGCCGACGATGTGCATCGCCGTGGAGGCGCTGCCCGGGACGAGGTCGTTGATCCAGGGAGCGAGGTAGATCTCCCAGTCGACGAGGACGTTGAAGAACTTGTCGAGCCCGAAGGCGATCGGGGCGACGGTGAAGGCGATCCGCAGCAGCAGGAAGGCCTGGTAGGCAGGGTCGCCCTTCAGCCGCTCGGAGAAGGTCGATGAGAATTCCGCCTGGGCACGCGGATCGATCGCTGCAGTGGACATGAGAGACCTCCATCGTTGGTGGATGACTGGTCCCTTTGCGTCCGCCGCCGCCGCGGTCTTACCTGGCGCCTGGTCGGCCCCGGCCGGCCCAAAGTAAGGACCGCCCGGGAGCGGTCGCTAACAATGCATGGGACCATCGACCATGGCGATGCCCACCGAGATACCCCGAGCCCAACCCGATCCCCAGGCCGCCGGCGAGGCTTCCCGCCGGCTGCACGAGCGGCTCCTCGGCGGCGGCCGCGAGCGCGAGGCGGCGGTCGTCGAGCTGCACGCGCTGCTGCTCAAGGCGACCCGGTTCGAGGTCGAGCGGCGGCGCGGCTCGCTGTCCCACCTGCGAGTCGGCGACCAGGAGGATCTGGCGCAACAGAGCGCCGACGACGCGCTGATGGCGGTGCTCGCCAAGCTCGACGAGTTTCGCGGCGAAAGCCGGTTCACGACCTGGGTCTACAAGTTCGGGCTGCTCGAGGCGGGGGTCAAGGTGCGGCGCCGGGCCTGGCAGAAGCGGGAGATTCCGATCGAGGACGAGGCCTGGGCGACGCTCGCCGACGC
Source organism: Solirubrobacterales bacterium (assembly GCA_049790835.1). Classification (GTDB taxonomy): domain Bacteria; phylum Actinomycetota; class Thermoleophilia; order Solirubrobacterales; family 70-9; genus VAYN01. The sequence continues at coordinate 9,162 of JBAQZI010000214.1, read as the reverse complement.
CGGGACCACCGTCGCGAACCGGGTCGAGAGCAAGGAGCTGATCGGCGCCCTGCGCGGCGCGATCGAACGCAGCCTCAGCGCCCACCAGCGCGAGGTGCTGGTTGCGGTGGCGCTCAACGACGTCCCGATCGACGTCCTCGCCGAGCGCCTCGGCAGCAACCGCGGCGCGCTCTACAAGACGCTTCACGATGCCCGCAAGAAGCTGCGCAAGGACCTCGCCGAGCGTGGTCTCGAAACCGGCGACAACCCGAGGGAGGGACGATGAGCAAACGCGGCAATCCCGATCCCGACCGCCTGCTGGCCGGCGCGCTCGGCCCCGCGCAGCCGGAGCTGACCTGCGAGATGTGCTTCGAGGAGCTCGATCGCTACGTCGACCTCGAGCGCGGCGGCGCCGACGCCGATGCCGCCATCCCCGGCATGCGCGCCCACCTCCAGGGCTGTCCCGCCTGCGAGGAAGACCACCGCAGCCTGGTGGGGCTGCTCGACGCCGAGAGCTGAGTCGCCACCGGACGGGCGGCTGCGCGAAGATGGCGCCGTGGCCGGCACCTTCAAGCTCGTCGTCCTCGCCTCCGGCAGCGGCACCAACCTGCAGGCGATCCTCGACACGCTGCACCGGCGCGAGGGGATCGAGGTGGTCGGGGTCGGCACCGACAAGGCCGACGCCTGGGCGCTGGAGCGGGCGCAGGTCGAGGGGGTGGCGACGGCGGTCTTCGCCGCCGACGGGTACGAGGACCGGGCGGCGCGCGACGCCGACCTGGGCGACTGGATCGAGTCACGCGGTGCCGACCTGGTCGTCCTCGCCGGCTACATGCAGCTGCTCAGCGCCGCCTTCATCGCCCGCTTCCGCAACCGCGTCGTAAACGTCCACCCCGCCCTGCTGCCGGCCTTCCCCGGGCTCGACGCGATCGGGCAGGCGCTGGCGGCGGGGGTCGAGGTGACCGGGGTGACGGTGCACTTCGTCGACGAGGGGGTCGACACCGGGCCGCCGATCCTCCAGCGCGAGGTGACGGTGCCGGCGGGGCGGGATCGCGAGGAGCTGGAGCGGGCCGTCCACGCGGTCGAGCACCGGCTCTACCCGGAGGCGATCCGCATGATCGCGGAGGGCAGGGTTAGGATCGACGCCGACGACCCTCGCCGGGTCGCGATCGATGACTAGGAGCCCAGCCGACACCCGCGATGGAAGCGCCGGCGACGGCGCGATCCGCGTGCGCCGGGCGCTGATCTCGGTCTCCGACAAGACCGGCGTCGCCGACTTCGCCAAGAGCCTGGCCGCGCTCGGGGTCGAGATCCTCTCCACCGGCGGCACCGCCAGCGCCCTGCGCGAGGCGGGCCTGACCGTGACCGACGTCTCCGAGTTCACCGGCCAGAAGGAGATCCTCGACGGCCGTGTCAAGACCCTGCACCCGCGGCTGCACGCGGCGCTGCTGGCGCGGCGCGAGGACGCCGAGCACATGGCGACGCTGGCGCGCGAGGGGATCGAGCCGATCGACATCGTCGTCGTCAACCTCTACCCCTTCGAGCAGACTGTCTCGGGGCACGACGTCGCGCCCGAGGTGGCGATCGAGAACATCGACATCGGCGGCCCGACGATGATCCGCGCCGCCGCCAAGAACCACGAGGGCGTCGCCGTCGTCGTCAAGCCCGAGGCCTACGACGCCGTCTGCGCCGAGCTGGAGGAGTCGGGCGGCGAGGTCTCCGCCTCGACCCGGCACTGGCTCGCCAACGAGGCCTTCGCCCAGACCGCGCGCTACGACGCCGCGATCAGCCGCTGGTTCTCGACCGAGTACGAGGACTTCCCGGAGCACCTGGCGGTCGCCTACGAGAAGGTGCTCGACCTCTCCTACGGCGAGAACCCGCACCAGCGGGCGGCGCTCTACGCCGACGCCGGCGCCCGCAGCCACATCCTCTCGCGGGTCTCGAAGCTGCACGGCAAGGCGCTCTCCTTCAACAACGTGCTCGACCTCGACGCCGCCCGCGGCCTGGTCGACGACTTCGAGCGGCCGGCCTGCGTGATCGTCAAGCACAACAACCCCTGCGGGGTGGCGATCGGCAATGATGCGCTCGAGGCCTACCTGAAGGCGCTGGCCTGCGATCCCGTCTCCGCCTACGGCGGCGTGATCGCCTTCAACCGCCCGGTCAGCAGCGCGCTGGCCGAGGAGCTGCACAAGAACTTCGTCGAGGTGCTGAGCGCGCCCGACTTCGAGCACGGGGCGCTGGCGGTGCTGCAGCAGAAGGAGGCGATCCGGATCCTCTGCGAGGAGGAGCGCCGCCAGACCGACCCCGGCGAGCGCGACGTCAAACGCGTCCACGGCGGCCTCCTGATCCAGGACCGCGACGGCGACCCCGAGCCGCGCGAGATCATGGAGGTGGTAACCGACACCCAGCCGAGCGAGGAGCAGTGGGACGACCTCCTCTTCGCCTGGACCGTCAGCCGCCGCGTCCGCTCCAACGCGATCGTGATCGCCAAGGGCGGCGCCACCCTCGGCATCGGCGCCGGCCAGATGAGCCGCGTCGACTCCGTCCGCCTCGCGGTGGAGAAGTGCCGCGACGCCCGCGGCGAGGATGCCGATGCCCTCCTGGCCGGCTCCGCCGTCGCCTCCGACGCCTTCTTCCCCTTCGCCGACGGTCCCGAGCTGGCGATCCAGGCCGGCTCCAACACCGTGATCCAGCCCGGCGGCTCCAAGCGCGACGGCGAGGTGATCGCCGCCTGCGACGAAGGCGGCGTCTCGATGGTCTTCACCAAGCACCGCCACTTCCGGCACTAGCGCCGGATCGCTTCCGCTTAACTCTGTACAAACAGAGACTTAAATCCATACTCGGGGCTTAACTCTCTGTTCTGCAAGAGTTATCCGATAAGTTTAATCCGCGCTCTGGTAAGATAAGTCTCTTAAAAAGAGGAATTAAGGCTGGCCTAGCCTTTTAACTCTCTTTTTCTAGAGACTTATGAGAATCGACAACTTACTCTCGGACGAGACGGTGCTCAAAGAGCTGGGGGGCCGTCTGGCGCAAACCAGACTCGAGCGCAACATCAGCCAAAGCCGCCTCGCCAGTGAGGCCGGCGTCGCGAAGACCACCGTCGAGCGCCTCGAGCGTGGCGGCGGCATCCAGCTCGAGAGCTTCATCCGCATCCTGCGCGCGCTAGGCCTGCTCGATCGCCTGGACGTCGTGCTCTCCGAACCGCTCCCTAGCCCGATCGAGCGGCTGAAGCTCCAGGGGCGACAGCGCCAGCGGGCCCGGGACGCTCAAGGAGAAGCCCCTTCACGGGAGGACGCCGAGCCCTGGCGCTGGGCTGACGATCCTGACGACGGCCGATGAGCGAAGACGCCGAGATACGCCTCTGGGGTCGCACCATCGGCGCGGCATCGCTGGAACCGGGTGAGCGGACGGCCATCTTTCAATACGCACCCGAGTTCGCGAGGAGCGGGATCCAGGTCTCGCCACTGGCGATGCCGTTGCGGCCCGAGCCGTACTCGTTCCCAGAGCTCCCCTACCAGGCGTTCAAAGGGCTGCCGGGCCTGCTCGCCGACTCACTCCCGGACAAGTACGGCAACGCCCTGATCGATACCTGGCTCGCCCGGCAGGGACGCCAGCCCAACAGCGCGAACGCGATCGAGCGCCTCTGTTACATCGGCAGCAGGGGCACGGGTGCGCTCGAGTTCGCGCCGGCCAAGGGCCCCCGGCAGACGGCCGACGAGGAGATCCAGATCGGCGAGCTGGTTGAGCTCGCTTCCCGAATCCTTGCCGAGCGCGACGACTTCTCCACCACCCTGACCGACGGTCACGGGGAAGAGGGACTGCTCGAGATTCTCAGCGTCGGGATGTCGGCCGGCGGCGCCAGGGCGAAGGCGGTGATCGCCTGGAACCCGGCCACGAACGAGGTCCGCTCCGGCCAGGTCGATGCCCCGCCCGGCTTCCAGCACTGGCTGCTGAAGTTCGACGGAGTCGCAAACAACCGCGACAAGGAGCGTTTCGCCGACCCGGACGGATACGGCGTCATCGAGTACGCCTACTCGCTGATGGCGGCCGCGGCCGGGGTCGAGATGACGGCCTGCCGGCTGTTCGAGGAGAACGGCCGGCATCACTTCATGACCCGGCGCTTTGACCGCCCCGAGGGCAACGCCAAGCTGCACATGCAATCACTTGCGGCACTGTGCCACTTCGACTTCAACGACCCGCGGTCCCACTCCTACGAGCAGGCGCTGCTTGCGATCCGCCGGCTGGGGCTACCGATGGCGACGGTCGAGCAACAGTTCCGCCGCATGGCGTTCAACGTGATCGCGCGCAACCAGGACGACCACGTCAAGAACATCGCCTTCTTGATGAACCGGGCGGGAGAATGGTCGCTCTCACCGGCCTACGACGTCACCTACAACTACAACCGCGAAGGCGAGTTCACGGCCCGCCACCAGATGTCGGTCAACGGCAAGCGCGACGGCTTCGCGATCGAGGACTTCAAGCGCTGCGGCGAGTCCGCCTCGATGCGACGCGGGCGGGCAACTGAGATCGTCGCCGAGGTCCGCGAGGCCGTGGCCGAATGGCCGTCCTACGCCGCCGAGGCGGGAGTGGACGAAACGGACATCGAGAGAATCGGCCGGACGCACCGGCTCCACCTGCCCCGCCGCTGAGCTGCCCGAGTCCAAGGATGGGGAGCGCTGGACGGAATCCCTGTTGGCCGCCCTAGAGGGAGAGGGAAAGCTGACCAGCTCCTTCAGAAAGAGGGACGACCGCTGACCCGCATCAACTGGATCCTCCGTCAACTCGGCAAAGCGCCGAAAGACCTTCGGGTGGACGTTCGATTCGCGCGTACCAAGGAGACCACCGCGCTCCTGCTGGCCGACGCCTTGGAGGAACCAAAAGCGCTCCTCTCTCCATCCGACCCCAAGCGCGAACCTCGTTCTTTCAGTCTCTCGCTCGCCCGACCACTCGGCACCAAGCGAGGTAGAGGAGAGCGCTCCCCAAACTGTCGTCCAAGGAGTCTCCCGGAGAAATTGAGGATCCGAGGCGGACCGTCGCGGGACCAACCGCGGATCCCTCCCAGCCACCGGGGGAGCCCGCCGTAGGCACTCCCGGCAGCAATCAAGAACTTGCCTCAATCCCGGCTCCTTGGGTCGACCCAATTAGGGGTTGACCAGCCGCTTCTGCCGCTCGCTCGCTCGCCGCACGTGGTCGCAGACTTCTTCGGGCGTGTCGGCGGTAACCAGGAGCTCCTTGTCGCCTGAAGAGATCATGCGCTCGTCCTCGACCCCGTTGTCGAGCCAGTCGAGCAGAGGCTGCCAGTGGGCCGAGTCGACGAGGATCGTCGGGAAGCTCTTGATCCGCTCGGTTTGGATCAAGGTCAGGCTCTCGAACATCTCGTCGAGGGTTCCGAAGCCGCCCGGGAAGATGACGAAGGCGCGGGCGTAGCGGACGAACATCAGCTTGCGGGCGAAGAAGTAGTGGAAGTCGAGGCTGCGGTTGAGGTAGGGGTTGGCGTGCTGCTCGTGCGGGAGCTCGATGTTGAGGCCGACCGAGAGGCCGCCGGCCTCGGCGGCGCCGCGGTTGGCGGCCTCCATCAGGCCGGGGCCGCCGCCGGTGATGACGGTGAAGCCGTGCTTGGCCAGGCAGGCACCGGTCTCGCGGCAGAGCTGGTACCAGCGGTGTCCCTCCGCGACCCGCGCCGAGCCGAAGACGGAGACGCCGTCGTCGATATCACGGAGGGCGTCGAAGCCGGCATCGACCTCGGTGCGGATGCGGTCGAGGCGGACGTCGTCCCGTTCTTCGTCGGCGGCGGGAACACGGAGCAGGTGCTCGTCGTGTTTGGAGCCAGTGCTCGGAACCTCGCGAGCGTCATCGTCCCCAGCCAAATGCCCCCGGCGGGACTCGAACCCGCGACGCGCGGCTTAAAAGGCCACCGCTCTAACCAGCTGAGCTACAGGGGCGAAGTGCCCATGGTAGAGGTGCCCTGAGTGTCGCGACGCGAGGCTGGAATCAGGAGAGGTCGGGGAGGCCCTGGTACGGGGTCGAGGCCTCGGCGTGGGTGCGCTGGGGGATGCGGCCGGCGTGGCGGGCGGTGTGCCCGGCCGCGACGGTGCCGCGCAGCGCCCGCGCCATCGCCGTCGGCTCCTCGGCGCCGAAGATGGCGCTGGCGGCGAGCACCGCGTCGCAGCCGAGCTCCATCGCCAGGGCGGCGTCGGAGGCGGTGCCGATCCCGGCGTCGAGGATGACCGGCACCGAGGCGCGCTCGGCGATGATCGCGACGTTGTAGGGGTTGCGGATGCCGGCGCCGGAACCGATCGGCGAGCCCAGCGGCATCACCGCCGCGCAGCCTGCCTCCTCGAGGCGGCGGGCGAGGATCGGGTCGTCGTTGGTGTAGGGGAGCACCGTGAAGCCCTCGGCGACGAGCTGTTCGGCGGCGACGAGCAGCTCGACCGCATCGGGATAGAGGGTGCGGTCGTCGCCGATCACCTCGAGCTTGACCCAGTCGGTCTGGAAGGCCTCGCGGCCGAGCTTGGCGGTGCGGACCGCGTCGCGAGCGGTGAAGCAGCCGGCGGTGTTGGGCAGGGCGAAAAGGCCGAGGCGATCGAGGACGTCGAGCACCGAGCCCTCGGCCGCGGGGTCGATGCGGCGCAGGGCGACGGTGACGATCTCGGTGCCGGCGGCGCCCAGCGCCGCCTCCATCTGCTCCAGCGAGCGGAAGCCGCCGGTGCCGGCGATCAGGCGGGAGGACCACTGGCGGCCGCCCAGCTCCCAGGTCTCGGCGCCGCCCTGGATCGCCGCCAGCACCTCGACGCTCTGGCCCTCACACAGCGGCGTCGACTCCCACTCGCCGCGGGGGACGACCTCGCCATCGAGGGCGGCGGCGACGCCGCGGGCCTGCTCCTCGCCCGACGCGCTAACCGGGCCGGCCTCGCGCACGGCGTCGGCCAGCGTCGCCGCCTCCGGCAGCTCCCGCGGCTCCCCGTTCAGTTCGATCCTCAATGCGGCTCCTCCGCCGCGCGCTCCGCGGCTTCGGCGGCCTCGGCCAGAGCGGCGCCGCGGGCGGCAAGTTCAGCGGCGCGGTCCGCGCGGTCCGGCACCTCGCGGATCGGCCCCTCGTCCTCGTCAACCGCGGGCTCCCCCGGAGCGCGTTCGTCCTTATTCGCCCCCTGGGCTAAGAAAGACGAACGCGCCGGGTGCGCAGGGGCGACGGCTTCGGGCAACCGCTCGCCGGCAAGCAGGGCGGCGACGGCGACGGCGGTCAGCGGCGCCAGGAGGATGCCGTTGCGGTAGTGGCCGGTCGCCAGGACCAGGCCCTCGATCGCACCCGGGCCGATCAGCGGCAGGTTGTCGGGAGTGCCGGGACGCAGGCCGGCCATCGAGTCGACCAACTCCATCTCGGCGACGTCGGGCAGCAGCCGGTAGGCCTCGCGCAGCAGCTCGTGGACGCCGCCGGCGGTGACCGCGGTGTCGAAGCCCTGCTCCTCGGAGGTGGCGCCGACGATCAGGCGGCCGTCGGGGCGCGGCACCAGGTAGACGCGCTCGGAGGCGACGATCCGCTCACACGGTGCGGCGCCCTCGCGGCTGCGCAACTCGACGATCTGGCCCTTGACCGGGCGCACCGGCGGGCGGGCGCGCTTCGGCAGCCACTCGGTCGCGCCGGCCCAGGCGCCGGTGGCGAGGACGACCGCCGGGGCGCGCAGCTCGTCTCCATCCGCGGTTCGCACCCCGACCAGCCGCTCGCCCTCGAAGATCCCGGCGGCGACATCCCCCGACCCCTGGCCCTCCGTCGCCGCCATCGCAACGGCGTCAGCCGGCGGCCGCCCGGTCCGCAGCTCGGCTCCCGCGGCAGCGAGCGCGCCCAGCAGCGCCGCGGCCAGCCCCCGCGGGTCGACGGCGGCCTCGCCCGGCGCGTGAACGCCGCCGTTGAAGGAGGGGGTCAGACCTGGCTCGAGCTCGCGGCAGCGCCGCGGCGGCAACCACTCGGCCTCGAGGCCAAGCGAGCGCTGCAGGTCGTGGACGCGGCGCAGCTCCGCCGCCTCATCGCGATCGAGGGCGATGTGGAGGGCGCCCTGGTGGACGTAGCCGCTGCTCTCACCGCTCGTCGCCTCCAGCTCGGCGACGAACCGCGGGTAGAGCTGGGAGGAGGCCAGGGTCATCTCCAACAGCTCCGGCTCGCCGAAGGCGAGCTCGCCGACCGGGGCCAGCATTCCGGCGGCGACGCGCGTGGCGCCAGCTGGTGGCGCGGCGCGGTCGAGCACCGCCACGCTCGCCCCGCGCTGGGCAGCACGCCAGGCGCAGCTGAGGCCGATCACCCCGCCGCCAACGAATATCGCGTCGAAATCGCGTCTCTCGGTCAAGCCAATTGCCTCCGCCGGCATTACCCGGATCAGGTCCAGACGGTCGGTGACCTCGATGCCACCCTCTCAGCCTCGCGGGCTCCCGTTACTCCCCTAAGGCTACCCGCCTCCCCAGCCCCGCAAGCGGCCCGCTGGGGGCGATGGGCCTGAAGCGTCCGGCATATGGACGCTTGCGGCCCATCGGCGATCCGTTCGGGCCGGTCATAATTGGGGGGTGAGCCTTGCCCCCCCCGAGTCCCTCGGTCCCCTGCGCCGCGAGCGGCTGCGCACGGCGCGGCTCTACTTCGTCTGCGAGGCACAGCCGCCTGGGAAGGATCTCGAGGCGCTGCTGCGGGCGGCGCTGAGCGGTGGCGTCGACATCGTCCAGCTGCGGGAGAAGAGACTGGGGCGGGCCGAGATCGAGCGGGCGGCCTCGACCTTCCGGCGCGTCTGCGACACCTATAGCGCCCTCTTCATCGTCAACGACGATCCCGACCTGGCCCGAAGCTGCAACGCCGACGGCGTCCACGTCGGCCAGGACGACGCCTCGGCCGAGGAAGCGCGGGAGCTGCTCGGCCCCGACGCGATCATCGGCCTCTCGACCCACTCGGAGGAGCAGATCGCCGCCGCCAACCCGCGGCCGGTCGACCACATCAGCGTCGGGCCGATCTGGGAGACGCCGACGAAAGCCGGGCGGGCCGCCGTCGGCCTGGACCTCGTCTCCCACGCCGCGGCGCATGCGACTCACCCCTTCTTCGGCATCGGTGGAATAGACGCGGCCAACGCCGGAGAGGTCGTCGGCGCCGGAGCCCGGCGGCTCTGCGTGGTGCGGGCGATCCGCGACGCCGCCGACCCGGCCGTCGCCGCC
>JBAQZI010000213.1:0-2746 GCA_049790835.1 Solirubrobacterales bacterium | reverse complement strand
GCCCGCCTTGCGCGCCGCGCCCTTGGCACGGCGCACCGACCGGCCCGACGCGGTGATCGCGCCGGCGGACGGCACGCGCACCCGCAGCGTCGCGACATTGCCCTTCACGGCCGCCCTGACCGCGATCGACGCGGTGGAAGTTCCACCGACGTTGCCGGCGCCGGAGAAGCCGGCGGTGCCGGCAGCCGGGCTACCCGGGGACCCGCTCCCCGATCCCCGACACGCATCCCCTTCACATGGCGGCGATTGGCGGGCCTGTTCGAAGCCACCGCCTATCCGCGCGTCGTAGACGTCCTGCGAGATGTCGCCGTCGGTCGGCGCGAGCTGGTCGAAGCTGGTGAAGTCCAGATCCCGTCCGCTCGGCGAGATGCCGATGATGTTCGCACCGCCGACCGTGCCTTCACCGGTCCCGCTGGAGATCAGGGAGAGCTCGCCGTCGTGCCATAGGTACACGTCGCTTATTTTGTTTTGGTCGGCTTCCACCAATGGCTCCGGAGTCGAGAACGCGAGGTAGGAGCCGTCGTCGGAGAGCGAGCTCATGGGAGCACACCCTCCTGCTCCGGTTATCGTCGGCACGCCCCCCGGTCCACGGGCGGCCACCAGCGTGAGCGTTCCTGAGCCGGATTCATAGCGATAGAGGCCAGAGGGGCCGGCAACGCCTCCCGCGGGGGTCAGCGGGAAGTTGGTCACGAACGCGAACACGCCGCCGCTCGGCGTGGCGGTCACCTGGCCCGGGCATTGGCTCGAGGCGAAGTTTCCTTCCGCGAGGCGCTCCACCGTGCCGTGGTCGGACACGTAGAGGTTGTGGTCCGATCCCGCCGTGAAGTACACGATTTCCGCGTCGGTGGAGCTGGCCATCACGTGAGTGGCGCCACCGAGCCCGGCCGAGAGGCGGGTAAGCGTGCCGTCGGCGAGGTCATAGCTGTAGAGGTCCGCGACAGCATCTTCATCGCCGTTGATCAGCTGCTGGGTGGTGATGAACAACACTCGGGAGCCGTCGGTCGCGGCGTCCTCGTAGCTCGCGAGGGCGGGCGCGCTGCACGCGGGTTCCGGCGCCGTGCGGGTGCACTGCGACGCCGAGGCGTCGACCGTGTGCGTCCCGTCGATCCGCACGTAGACCTGGGTGGGTTCGGCGGGGGTCGATTTCGTGCTGGCCGGACTCGAGAAGACGATGTGCGATCCGTCCTGGGAGACCGCGTGTCGGATGTTCCCGTTCCCGGCGCCGACGCTGCTGCCGCCGGCGCCGACGACCGCGCCTTTGGGAGGGATCGCGTTGGTGCCTGGTAGGCGGTCGACGAGTCGAAGCGAGCCTTCGAACCACTCGTAGGCGTGTGCCGTGCCGGCCGGCGGCGCGGGCACGCCGCTCAGCAGTTCTTCACCACTCTCGTAGATCTGGTGACTCCCGTCGCTGGACTCGCCGCGGTAGGTGACGAAGGTTTTGACCCCGGGCGAGGCCCAGGTGAAGGAGCCGTCAGGTTCGCGCACGTAGAGCCCCGGCCCCTGACCGTACGGTCCCGGGCCGCGGGTGTAGAGGAAGGCCGCGATGTCCAGGTTGCTGGAGACCGACCGCGGATTCGCCGCGTTTTCCTTCCCGTTCGTGGGAGGGCTGATCGGCGTGGAGGCCCAGCCGGCACCCAGGCGCCGGGCAACGTAGCTCACCGGCCAACCGGATTCGGCGCCCGCGAAGGCGCCCATCGATCCGTACGCGAAGCCGTCCCCGTCTTCAGACTGGGCCGCGAGATAGGTCGGTGGGAAATTCCCGGCGTTTGGGACGTTGATCGGCCCGGCGTCATTGCCGGCCTTGTCCACCGCCGAGACCTGCTCGTAGGCGCGACAGTCGGGCAGGGCCAGGGAGTTGTTTTCCTGACGCAGCTGTTCGTTCGGGCAGGCGGCGGCGCTGGCCGCGGGCGCACCGCTCCCGGCGAAGGCCGTGAGGCCGAGGACGCAGAGGCAGGCCAAGCCGAAGAGGCCGCGGCCGCGGCCGTGCCTTGAACTCGATCCCGCGGACGAACCCTTCGCGTGGCGTCTCACTCGATATATCTCCTTGCTCTGACCCGGCCCTCTTCCCGGTCCTCCGAAATGCCTGGAGGACTCAGGCCCCTGGCCCGGTCGTTGTCTTTCCCAGCTCGCAACCCGGCGAGCTCGGACAGCATGTCCCTGGGAGTGGGTTTGCCGCTACGCAAGAAGTGCGAACAAAGCGCGGTACACGTCGTAGGTTCTGCGAATCCCGGTCCGCGGGTGCCGGAAAGACGTGCGGAGCGAGAGCTGAGCTAGGTCAGCTGAGGCCTTCGCGGGCCTCGCGGACCAGAGTCACCGACTCCGGGAAGAGGACGCGGATGGCGTCGCGGACCTGCATCGCCTGTTCGTCGGCGTTGCCGGTGAGGTCGAGCCGGCCGATCGAGGCGACGGTCATCTCGACCGCCAGCTTGATCGCGTTGTCGGCCCAGGCGACGCGCTGGGAGGACTGCATCTGCTCCGAGAGCTCCTCCATCCGGGCACGGAACTCGTCGGGGTCGCCGAAGAGGTTGAAGGGGCTGCCCTCCATGTCCCCCATGTAAGCAGACCCGGGGCACAGCTGGCACGAAGTCTTGGCTTTTCGCGCGCCACCCGTGCGCTCGCGCGGCCTAGCGTCGAGTCGATGCGAAACGGGCGGGAGCGGGAGCGGGGATCGGCGAGCGTCGAGCAGGCGGGCCTGGCGGCGCTCGTCGCCCTGCTGCTGCTGACCGCGATCGCCGCCGTCGCCGCC
>JBAQZI010000212.1:0-1756 GCA_049790835.1 Solirubrobacterales bacterium | reverse complement strand
GCCGCCCACGGCGTCGCCCAGACCGAGGCCCACCGGCTGATCGAGCGCTTGATGATCCTCACCAACGAGCAGGTCGCCCAGCGGCTGGAGCGCCTGCGGGTTCCGGCGATCTACCGGGTTCACGCCCCGCCCGACCCGACCCGGATCGAGCGCCTGATCGAGCAGCTGTCCGCGCTCGGCGTGCCGACGCCGCCGCTGGGTCAGGGGCTGTCCGCGCAGGAGGCGGGCCGGATCGCCGCCGAGGCCAGCCGCCTCGCCCGTCGCGAGGCCGGGCGACGCGGACACGGCCGCGAGGCGTATACCTCGCTCGTGCTCCGTTCCCTCAAGCAGGCGCAGTACAGCGAGCGCAACAGCGGCCACGCCGGCCTTGGCAGCGCCGCCTACACGCACTTCACCTCGCCGATCCGGCGCTACCCCGACCTGGTCGTGCACCGGGCGCTGCTGGCGGCGCTGGGGGAGGGAGAGGCGCCGCCGCGGCTGGGCGAGACCCGCGACGTCGCCGCCGACTGCTCCGCCCGCGAGCGCGAGTCGATGAAGATCGAGCGGGGGGCCGACGACGTCTGCGCCGCCTACCTGCTCGAACGCGAGCTCGGCGAGCGCGGGCTCGACGCCGAGTTCAAGGGCGAGGTCTCCGGCGTGATCCGGGCCGGCGCCTTCGTCTCCTTCGCCGGCGAGCTCGGCGACGTCTACGAGGGCATGCTCCCCGCTCGGCGCCTGCCCGGCAGCCGCTACGAGCTGGACCGGGCGGAGGTCGCCCTGGCCAATCGCGAGAAGTCGACCCTGCGCCTGGGCGACCCGGTCAAAGTCCGGGTCGCCGGCGTCGACCCCCCTCGGGGGCGGGCGGAATTGGAGCCCGCCAGTCGCACACGTGGAGTTTCCGGATGAGCCCAAAGAAGTCGAAGAAGCCGCGCCTGCCGGCGTCGGGCGACGTCGTCACCAACCGCCGCGCCCGCCACAAATTCGAGTGGGTGGAGACGATGGAGGCGGGGATCGTGCTGCGCGGCTCCGAGGTGAAGGCGCTGCGCGGCGGCAAAGCGCAGATGACCGACGCCTACGCGGTCGTCGAAGACGGCGAGGTCTGGCTGCGCAAGATGCACATCCCGCCGTATGAGTTCGCCAGCGTCGACTCGCACGAACCGGAGCGGCCGCGCAAACTGCTGCTGCACCGGGGGGAAATCGAGCGGCTGATCGGCAAAACGGCGCAGAAAGGCCTGACCCTGGTGCCGACCCGGGTCTACTTCAAAGGGTCGCGGGCAAAGGTCGAGCTGGCCCTGGCGCGGGGCAAGGAAGGCCGCGACCGGCGCCGCGAGATCGCCGACCGCGACGTCCGTCGCGAAGTCGAGCGCGAGTTCAAGGGACGGATGCGGTGAGCGCGATTCACGGCGTCGAACGTCGGTCCGTTGCAGGGCGCCCTCCCCGCTTGCATCGCCCGCCACACGTGCAAGGATGCAGGGGAATGCGGATCCGCTTGCTCTTCTCGTCGTGCCTCGTCGGGCTCGCCTCGCTGGCCCTGGTCGCGCCTGCGACGGCGGCGGCCGAGTCATTCCCCGACAAGGCCAGCGATTACGTCAGCGACAACACCGGCTACTTCGTCGGCGCCCTGCTGTTGGCGATCCTGCTGCTGTTGCTGGTCGTCAACGTCAGCCAGCGCCGCAGCAAGGAAAAGGCGAAAGGCGAAGCCGCGAAATCTTTCGCCGCGCCTGGGGCACCCCCGGCTGGAGCCGTGCCGCCCGGCGCCGGCAGCGTTCCGCCGCCG
>JBAQZI010000211.1:0-6735 GCA_049790835.1 Solirubrobacterales bacterium | reverse complement strand
CCTCCCAAAAGCTCGGCGGGAGCCTCGCTTGAGTGTTTGGGAGGGGTCACCCGGCTCTCCTCCTAGACTTCGGAGGATGCTTTCCTCGCGGCAAGAGCTGATTCTGCAACTGGTCGTCGACGCCTATCTGGCGTCGGCCAAGCCGGTGCCCTCCAAGGAGGTGGCCGAGCGGCCCGAGATCGCCTGGGGCCCCTCCACGGTCCGCGCCGAGCTGGCCCTGCTCGAGGCCGAGGGGTACCTGACCCATCCGCACACCTCGGCGGGACGGGTGCCCACCGACGTCGGCTACCGCCGCTACGTCGACCTGCTGCTGGCTTCAGGCGCGCTGCCGGCCGAGACGCGGGTCGAGCTGGAGCTCTCGCGCCTGCGCCGCGAGGTCGACGAGGCGATGCGGGAGACGACCGCGGCGCTGGCCCAGGTGACCGACTTGGTCGCGATGGCGACGGCGCCGCAGCTGGCGACCGCGACGATCCACCGGGTCGAGGTGCTGCGCCTGACCCCGACCAAGGTGGTGGTGATCGCGATCGCCTCGACCGGCGACGTGGCGCGACGGGTCTTCGAGTTCGAGCGGCCGGTCGACCCCGGCCTGGTCGAGTGGGCCTCCAGCTACCTGAACGAGTCGCTGACCGGACTCGGCGTCGGCTCGCGGATGATCGCCGGTCGCCTCGCCGACCCCGAGCTCGACCGCACCGAGGCCACCTTCGTCGCCACCGTCGGCTCCGCCCTCACCGAGCTGGAGCCGGAGACCGGCGCCGACCTCTACATGGACGGCGCCTCGCGGCTGCTCTCCGAAGCGCACCTGGCCGACCTGCCGCGCGCCGACGAGCTGATGACCGCGCTGGAGCGGCGCGCCGGCGTCCTGCAGATGCTGCGCTCCTCGCTCGAGGAGCGCTCGGTCTTCCTCTGGATCGGGGCCGAGAACCCGCAGCCGGAGCTGCGCTCGGTCAGCGTGATCGGCGCCAACTACGGACTCGGCCACCGCAACCTCGGCTCGGTCGGCGTGGTCGGGCCGCTGCGGATGGACTACGCCACCGCGATCGGCTCGGTGCGTGGCGCGGCCCGCGAGCTCTCGCGCTACTTCGAGACCGTGTACGACGGCTAGTCGATGGCACGCGATTACTACGAGCTGCTCGGCGTCAGCCGGGAGGCCAGCGAGACCGAGATCAAGAAGGCCTTCCGCGGTCTCGCCCGCGAACTGCACCCGGACGTCAACGGCCACGACCCCGAGGCCGAGGAGAAGTTCAAGGCCGCGGCCGAGGCCTACGAGGTCCTCTCCGACGCCGAGCGGCGACGCACCTATGACGCTTACGGGCACGAGGGCCTGCGCTCCGGCGGCTTCGACCCCCGCGGCGCCTCCTCGTTCGGCTCGATCGACGACATCCTCTCGGCCTTCTTCGGCGGCGGCGCTGCCGGGGGCGGCTTCGGCGCCGGCCGCGCTGCCGGCGGCGACATCCTGGTCGAGGTCGGGCTCGACCTCGACGACGTCGCCAACGGGGTGGGCCGGGAGATCTCCTTCGAAGCCGTTGGTGCCTGTGAGCACTGTCACGGCAACGGCGCCGAGCCGGGCACGCCGATTTCCACCTGCGAGCGCTGCGGCGGCGTCGGCCAGTTGCGCCGGGTCGCCCGCACCCCGTTCGGGCAGATGGCTCAGGGAGTCCCCTGCGACGCCTGCGACGGCGCCGGCAAAATCCCCGAGACCCCGTGCGCGGAGTGCGCCGGCAGCGGCCGCACCCGGGGAACGCGCAAGCAGGCGGTCGAAATCCCGCCCGGGATCGAAAGCGGCCAGCGGCTGCGGGTGTCGGGCGCTGGTCATGCCGGCGAGGCGGGCGCGCCCGCCGGCGACCTCTACGTCGAGGTCGAGGTCGCCGAGGACGAGCGCTTCCAGCGCGACGGCACCGACCTGATCAGCGTCGTCTCGATCCCCGCGACCGAGGCGATGCTCGGAACCACGGTCGCCGTCCCCACCCTCGAGGAGGAGCGCGAGATCGAGATCGCGCCGGGAACCCAGCCCGGCCACGAAGAGATCTTGCGCGGCGCCGGCCTGCCGCGCCTCGGCGGCCACCGCCGTGGCAACCAGCGGGTGATCCTCAACGTCATCGTCCCGACCAACCTCAGCGAGGAGCAGCGCGAGATCACCGAGCGCCTCGACCAGTCGCTGGAGGAGGAGAACCTCAGCCCGCGTCAGGGCGAGGGCCTCTTCAGTCGCGTGCGCCGGGCCTTCGGTTGATCTCAGGCGCCGCCTCCTCTGCTCCCACGCGGGCGCGCTCATAGCGACCGGAAGCCTCGCGCCCGCGTTCTCGCGTCCGGGGGCGGCTTGATCAGACTTGCGATCCGATGTTCGGTCGAGCAGGCCGACCTGGTGTTGGCCGAGCTGGCGGTGCTGGCCCCGAACGGGGTCGAGGAGGAGCGCGGGCCCGGCTACGTCGAGTACGCGATCTACGGGGGCGAGGGGGAGCTGCCGGAGCTGGGCGAGCTCGACGCGGTGGTCGGGGAGGGGCGGATCGAGGTCAGCAGCACCGAGATCCCCGACGACTGGGCGGATCGCTGGCGCGACTTCCACAAGCCGCTGCTGGTCGGCGAGCGGCTCTGGCTGCGCCCGTCCTGGGAGGAGCCGTGGGAGGGGGCGATCGACGTAGTCGTCGACCCCGGGCAGGCGTTTGGGACGGGTGCCCACCCGACGACGCGGCTCTGCCTGGAGCTGCTGCTGGAGTTGGAGGCGGCGGGTGAGGCGGAGGGGCCGCTGACGGACCTGGGAACCGGGTCCGGAGTGCTGGCGATTGCCGCCGCCAAGCTGGGCTGGGGGCCGATCCACGCGTACGACCACGAGCCGCCGGCGCTTGAGGCGGCCACCGCCAACGCCACCGCCAACGGGGTAGAGCTCTCGCTCGAACGGGTGAATCTGCGCGAACGGCTGCCCCAGCTGGCCCCGACCGTAGTGGCAAACATGACCTCCCCAATCCTGCGTGCAGTTGCTGTTCGGCTTGCGGCCGACGGGCCCCGCACGCTCGTCTGCTCCGGGTTGCTGCGGGGAGAGCTGGACGAGGCGGCGGGGTTCTTCGCTGAGGCCGGGCTGGCCGAGGTGGAGCGTCGTCGCGATGGCGACTGGGCGGCGTTGCTACTTCGTCGGGCTTGAGAGATAGGGTTTTCGCTGATGCCCTTCGCTTCCATAGTCGATCCCGGCTACAAGATCATGCTGTTCCTGCACATTCTGGCGGTGGTGCTGGCGTTCGGTCCGACCTTTGGCTACGGCTTCTTCTTCTCGGTCGCGCCGAAGTATCCGCAGGCGACGCCAGCGATCCTGGCTGGGGTTCAGAAGGTCGACAAGTACCTGGTCAACCCCGGCATGATCGTCTTGCTGCTTGCCGGAATCGGGCTGCTTTCGGCCAGCGCTGGCGCCTGGGAGACGAGTGACGTCTTCGTTGCTGTCGGGTTCGTCGCGGTCATCGCCCTCTTCGGTCTTCAGCATGGCTTCTTCCAACCACAGACGCGGAAGGCGAAAGAGCTGGCGGAGCGCGATCTGAAGGCGGGAGACGCGCTCAGCCCGGAGTTTGAAGCTCTGGGTCAACGGATTGGCCAGGTTGGTGGGATCGCGGGCGTCATCGTCGTCGTGGCGATCTTCTTCATGACTTACAAACCGTTCCTGTAGCGACGCGCTTGCGAGTGGACAAGCTCGACGCCTCACTGCCGGTGGCGATGTTCGACTCCGGGGTTGGGGGCCTCACCGTGCTGCATGAGTGCCTGGTCTCGCTGCCGGAGGAGGACTTCGTCTATCTCGGCGACACGGCGTGGTTTCCATATGGGACCCGCGACCCAGATGCTCTGCGCGAACGGATCGCCAGGATCGCCGAGCTGCTACTTGGGGACGGCGCCAAGTTGCTGGTGATCGCCTGCAACACCGCCACCTCAATTGGCGCCGACGTCGCCCGAGCGGTCGCGGGCGAGCGCGAGGTGGAGGTGGTGCCGGTGGTCGAGCCCCAGGCCGAGATCGCCGCCGCGATCACCGACAGCGGCAAGGTCGGGGTGCTGGCGACGCCGAACACGGTCGAGAGCGGTGCCTACCGGCGCGCCCTCGAAGCCGAAGGGCGGCCGCTGCAGGTGACCGAAGTCGAGGCGCCGAAGCTCGCCCCGTTCATCCAGCAGGGCTCGCCCTTCGACGAGAGCGTGATGGCGATGGCGCGGGCCTACTGCGAGCCGCTGAAGCGAGCCGAGGTCGACACCCTGATTCTCGGCTGCACCCATTACCCGCTGGTGGCGCCGATGCTGCAGCGCATCCTCGGCCGCGATGTCCGCCTGGTCAGCGGTGGCCACGCGGTGGCGGCGGCGGTCCAGCGGACGATGGAGCGTGCCGGCATCGCCCGCGGCCGCGACGGCGAGGGCGACTACCGGTTCCTCTGCACCGGCGACACCGACTCCTTCCGCGACCTCGGCACCCGCTTCCTGCAGATGCCGCTGGGCGAGGTCGAGCGGGTCGAGATCACCACCGGCGTCTAAGTGGCGCGATAGAGGAGTCAGAACTGGCATGGTCCGCGCGCCACCCGTGCGGAGAATCTTGAGAGCCTCCTCCGTATGCCCGTCTCGACCCCCAGACATACTGGATATACTTCGTCTGTGGCAAAGGTCCTCATTTCAATCCCCGATGCGCTTCTCGAGCGCATCGACGCTCATGCGAGAGCCAACGGCGAAACCCGCAGTGGATTCGTGCAGCGCCTCGCGGAGCGCGAGTTGGAAGCCGACGACCGGCAAAACGACGAAGAGATCGGGCGACTTCTGGATTCGCTGGACATCGATCTTGGTGGGGCGGACATCGCGCAGGTCATTCGAGAAGATCGCGAATCCCACTAGATGCTGCTGCTGGACGCCAGCATCTGGGTGGCTTCGGGCGCGCGGGAGAACAGGTGGCACGAGTCCGCCAGCAGGCTGATTCGTAGGCCTCCGGGGCCCTTGGGGGCTATCGATCTCACTCTCTACGAGGTCGCCAATGCCGTCGGCGTACGCGGTCGCAATCCGGACGCCGCCAGAGTGCTTACCCGGATTCTCCAGCGCCGCTGCAGAGATCGCGTCGTCGCGCTCGACGCTGAGCTGCTCGAGCTCACCCTCGAGGTCGCGGCCGAGTACGGCCTGAGTGCCTACGACGCCGCCTATGTCGCCGCCGCCCGCCGCAGCGGCTGGCAACTCATCAGCATCGACATTCGCGACCTCGTCTCCAAGGGCCTCGCGGTGACGCCGGACGCCGCCGACTACCCTTAGCCCGATGAGCGTTCTCGAACAGGTTCAAGATGACGTGCGGACGGCGATGAAAGCGCGTGACCGCGACCGCGCGGGGGCATTGCGGATGGTGGTCGACGTGCTGCAGAAGGACGCCAAGCTCGGCAAGGGCGACGAGGTCGCGGTGCTGCAGAAAGAGCACAAGAAGCGTGTCGAGGCAGCCGAGGCCTACGAAAGTGCCGGCCGCACCGAGCAGGCCACGGCCGAGCGCTTCGAGGCGGAGCTGATCGAGGGCTACCTGCCCCAGCAGCTCTCCGACGAGGAGCTGGCCGGCTTGGTCGATGCCGCGGTCGCGGAGACCGGGGCCAGCGAGAAGCGGCAGATGGGCGAGGTGATGTCGGCGCTGATGCCCAAGCTGGGCGGCCGCGCCGACGGCAAGCGGGTCAGCACCGCAGTGCGGGAGCGGCTTGGCGCGTAGGCAGCTGACGCTCGACAACACCGTCGCCGCCGAGCTGTCCGGCTCCGAGGACACGGTGCTGCGGGAGCTGCGCGAGCGGCTCGGCTGCGACCTGCACCTGCGCGGCAACGTCCTCACCCTCGACGGCGACTCCGGCGACGTCGAGCAGGGGGCCACGGTCGTCGACGAGCTGGTCGAGCTGATCGAGCAGGGGCACGACGTCGCGCCCGGCACGATCGAAGCGGTGACCGGCGCTCTCGACGCCGACGAGAGCCCGGCCGAGATCCTCGACGACGTCGTCTGGCGCCACCGCAACACCAAGGTGGCGCCGAAGACGCTGAACCAGAAACGCTACGTCGACTCGATCCGCCGCCACACGATCACCTTCGGGATCGGCCCGGCCGGCACCGGCAAGACCTTCCTCGCGGTGGCGATGGCGGCGGCGGCGCTGACCGAACGCAAAGTCCAGCGGATCATCCTCACCCGGCCCGCGGTCGAGGCCGGCGAGCGGCTCGGCTTCCTGCCCGGCGACATCCAGGCCAAGGTCGATCCCTACCTGCGGCCGCTCTTCGACGCCCTCTACGACATGATCGACCCCGATCGCGTCAACGGCTACTTCGAGCGCGACGTGATCGAGGTGGCGCCGCTCGCCTTCATGCGCGGAAGGACGCTTAATGACTCCTTCGTGATCCTCGACGAGGCCCAGAACACCAGCCCCGAGCAGATGAAGATGTTCTTGACCCGGCTCGGCTTCAACTCGCGCATGGTCGTCACCGGCGACATCACCCAGATCGACCTGCCGACCGACCAGCGCTCGGGCCTGATCGCCGTGCGCGACATCCTCGACCAGGTCAAGGACGTCTCCTTCGTCGAGTTCGGCGGCGAGGACGTCGTTCGCCACAAGCTGGTGCAGCGCATCGTCGCCGCCTATGACCAGCACGACGGCGGCGAGCGGGCGGCGCGAGCGGAACACGGCCCGACCCCGCGCTCTTGAGCCCCGACCTCGCCGACGTTCCCCCGCAGCTGCGCGCCGCCGTCGCGGCGACGCTGGCCGCCGTCGGCGTCGCCGACGG
>JBAQZI010000210.1:0-8020 GCA_049790835.1 Solirubrobacterales bacterium | reverse complement strand
GCCGGCCGAGGGCGGGCGCGTGGTGCTGATGCGGCGCCCGGCCGGGGGCGAGCCCGAAGCCGTGACGCCGGCGGGTACCAACGCGCGAACCCGGGTCCACGAGTACGGCGGCGGCGCCTGGGCGCTGGTCGCCGACGAGCTGGTCCTCTTCGTCGACTTCGCCGACCAGCGGCTCTACCGCCAGCGAATAGGCGAGGAGCCGGTCGCGATCACGCCCGAGCCGGAGAGCCCGGCCGCCCTGCGCTACGCCGACATGCGGCTCGCCCCCGACGGGCGCACGGTTGTCTGCGTGCGCGAGGTCCACGGCGAGGGCGAAGCCGAGAACCAGATCGTCGCCCTGGCCCTCGAAGGATCCGGCGAGCCCTCCGTGCTCGCCGGCGAGCGCGACTTCTACTCCTTCCCCCGCGTCAGCCCCGACGGCCGCTGGCTCGCCTGGACCTGCTGGGACCACCCGAACATGCCCTGGGACGGGACCGAGCTCTGGGTCGCCCCGCTCGACGACACCGCCGACGCCCGTCTGGTCGCCGGCGGCCCCGAGGAGTCGGTCTTCCAGCCCGAGTGGGACGCCGAAGGCCGCCTGCACTTCGTCTCCGACCGCGACGGCTGGTGGAACCTCTACCGCGAGGAGGACGGGACGAGCGAGCAGCTGACCGCCGAGCAGGCCGAGCTGGGCCACCCGCAGTGGCTGTTCGGCGGCTCCACCTACGCCTTCCTCGGCGACGGCTCCGTCGCCTTCGTCCGCTGCGAGCGCGGCGAGGAACGCCTCTTCCTGCTCGACCCCGGCGCCGAGCGGCTGCGCGACCTCGATCTTCCCTACACGTCGTTCGGCTTCCCTTCGCTCTCGGCCCGGGGGACGACGGTCGCCTTCGCGGCGGCCAGCCCCGCCAGCGAGACCGCGATCGTCGTCTGCGACGTCGCCGGCGGCGAGCTGGAAGAGGTGCGCAGCGCCAGCGAGGAGGCGATCGACCCCGCCTACGTATCGACCCCGCGCGCGATCGAGCTCCCGACCAGCGGTGGCGAGACCGCCCACGGCTTCTACTACCCGCCGACCAACCCCGACTTCGAGGCGCCGGAGGGCGAGCTACCGCCGCTGATCGTCCAGAGCCACGGCGGCCCCACCTCCCACGCCACCCCCGCGCTCAAGCGCGAGTTCCTCTTCTGGACCAGCCGCGGCGTCGGCGTCGTCGACGTCAACTACCGCGGCAGCAGCGGCTATGGCCGGCCCTACCGCCAGCGCCTGCGCGGCGGCTGGGGCGTGGTCGACACCGAGGACTGCATCGCCGCCGCCCGCCACCTGGCCGCGATCGGCGAGGTCGACGGCGAGCGGCTGGCGATCCGCGGCGGCAGCGCCGGCGGCTACGCGACCCTCTGCGCCCTGGTCTTCCACGACGACTTCGCCACCGGCGCCAGCTACTACGGCGTCGCCGACACCGAGACCCTCGCCACCGACACCCACAAGTTCGAGTCGCGCTATCTCGACGGCCTGATCGGCCCCTATCCAGAGCGGAAGGAGCTCTACCGCGAGCGCTCGCCGATCCACTTCGTCGAGCGGCTGCGAGTTCCGGTGATCCTCTTCCAGGGCCTCGAAGACGAGGTCGTGCCGCCGAGCCAGGCGGAGACGATGGTCGCCGCCCTGAAGCGGAACGGCATCCCCCACGCCTACCTCGCATTCGAGGGCGAGGCCCACGGCTTCCGCCGCTCCGAGACCGAGATCCGCTGCCTCGAAGCCGAGCTCTACTTCTACGGCCGCATCCTCGGCTTCGAGCCGGCCGACGAGCTGGAGCCGGTCGAGATCGACGGCGCCTGAGGCGCCGCCTTCGTCTCGACCGGCCCGGCTCTAACGGCTAGGCGCCTTTTTTGCGCCTGCCGCCCGCTTTCGATTTCGCTTTGCGGGGAGCGGCTTTTTTCGCGGTTGCTCTGGCTTTGCGCGGAGCGGCTTTGGCTTTGCCCGCTTTCGCTTTCTTCGCCGCCGGTTTCGCTTTTTTCGCGGCGGCTTTTTTCGGTTTGCTCGCGGGGCGGGCTTTCGCTTTGCCCGTTTTCGCTTTACTCGAGCTGCCGGCTTTCACGGCCCGGCGCTGCGCGGCCGGAACCTCCGCCGAGGCAACGGCGCCGGAGAGCGCCTTGATCTGCCCCTCGAGGAACTTCGCCATCCGTTCCTCCTCGCGGCGAATCCCGCGGGCGAGCCGCGCCGTCTCCTTGTCGGAGACCCTTTCGGCGAAGACCTCGATCGCCAGGTAGGTGGAGATCTCCTCGTGCTCGTTGAAGTACTCGGTCTTGGCGTTCTTCAGCATCTTCTCCTGCTCGCCGCTGCCGCGAACCAGGTGCAGCGACCCCTTCGCGGCGGCCGTCGCCTTGGCGACCACGGTCTGGATCGCGTGTCCCCCGCCGCCGAGCTTCTTGATCCGGCGCTCGAGCAGCCTGGCGTGCGACTTGGTCTCTTTGAGGTGCTGTTTGAGGCGTTTCTTGTAAGGCGCCTTCGTGGTCATCGCGATGTGCGCCTCAAGCGAGGTCTCCAGTTCCTTCTCCTTGCCGTAGGCCTCGTTCAGGTACTGGACAAGCTTTGCGTCGCGCTCGTTCAAATCGCTCATCTGGGTGGTGGTCCTTCCTGTAGTGGAGTGAATGGGCTACCCATGCCCACTTGGATTAAAAAGGCGAACCCGTCAGCTGACCAGGCAGTTGGCGCCGCCTTCGCTCTCACCGGACGCCGGGAAGGCGTGGGCGAGGGCCTGGGCGATCAACTCGCTGCGGGCGGCGTAACC
This sequence comes from Solirubrobacterales bacterium, assembly GCA_049790835.1. Taxonomy (GTDB): domain Bacteria; phylum Actinomycetota; class Thermoleophilia; order Solirubrobacterales; family 70-9; genus VAYN01. Next base: position 5,261 of record JBAQZI010000210.1, on the reverse strand, counting down.
GGGTGAGGTGAAGTGGATTCCGTCTTCGATGAACCAGGCGTCTTTGACGTCGGAGGCCCAGTCGTAGACTCGCATGTTGGGGTATCTGCGGCAGGCGACCAGCAATTCCTCATCCCACTTTTCCATGTTCTCGGCCGCGTAGGGGTCGCCGTCTTGGACCAGCGAGCGGACGTTGACCCAGAGCACCGGCTCGTCGCCGATCGTGTCCATCATGATTTCGATCCGTTCCATCTCGCCGACGGAGGAGCCGACGAAGACGTTGGCCGCCTCGTTGGTACCGAGCGCCAGCACCCAGCAGCCCCTGAAGCCTTCGATCTTCCAGGCTTCGGCCACTTCCTGAGCGTTCGGTTCGGCGGCGAACTGCTCTTCGATCGAGCGCGCGCCGGAGATCTCCATGTGCTGTTCGACGGCGCCGACGTCGGCGTACCGGGCTTCGATCCGCTGGCTTTCCAGCGGCAGGTATTCGGACGAGGTGAGGCCCTCGGAGGTGGAGTCGCCGATGTGGACGACGGCTTTGCAGGAGGAGCGGGTGGAGGAATTGGCCTGGGCCGGGGTCAGCGGCGGCGGCTTCGCCGTGCCGGCGGCGACGGCTTCTTCCACCCGCACGTCCTTGCCTTCGGCCGAGACCGAGTTGACGCCGGCCATGCCGGCGCCGAAGGCGACGAGGACGAGGGTGGAGACGCCGGCGACGACCCAAGCCTCGCCCGAGAGCTGCCGCGGCCGCCACTCCCCCGCTTTCGCCCGCTCCCAGAGGCGCCCGATCGCGCCGTGGCGGACCGGCTCCTCGATGTACCTCCACGAGAGCGCCGAGATGCCGATGATCGCCGCGAGCTGCAGCAGCTCGCGCAGCGGTTCGGCGCCGTTGGCGATGCCGCCGGGGGTGGTGAGGACGATCACCGGGAAGTGCCAGAGGTAGATGCCGTAGGAGCGCACGCCGATCCAGCGCAGCGGCTTCCAGCCGAGGATCGGGCCGAGGCGGCTGGCCGGGTGCGCCAGCGCGGCTACGACCAGCACCGTGGCGATCGAGAGCAGGACGAAACCGCCGCGGTAGAGGAACGAGGAGTACTGGTCGGTCTGCCAGATCATCAGCGCGATCACGACCAGGCCGGCGACGCCGAGCGCGTCGAGCGTGTTGCGGGCGCCGGCGCCGATCCGCGGGCTCAGCTTGCGGCTCGGCCAGACCATCGCCAGCGCCGCGCCGAAGAGCAGCTCGAAAGCCCGCGTGTCGGTGCCGTAGTAGACCCGCGAGGGGTCGAGGCTGGGGCGGTAGACGGCCGCCATCAGCGCCACCGAGACGAGCGCCAACAGCAGGGTGGCGACGGCGAGCCGCGGGCGCACCCCGGAGGACAGCGGCGTCTCGCGCACGACCCTGACCCCGATCAGCAACAGGAACGGCCAGACGATGTAGAACTGCTCCTCGATCGCCAGCGACCAGAGGTGGTTGAGGGGCCCGGGTGGGGCGAAGCGGGCGAAGTAGGAGACGTCGCCGAAGATCAGCTGCCAGTTGCCGACGTAGAAGGCGTTGGCGACCACCGCGTCGCGGAACTGCTGCGGCTGGGCGGGACCGAAGATCGCCACCCAGGCGACGACGATGACGAGCATCGCGAACAGCGCCGGCAGCAGGCGCCGGGCGCGGGCGAGCCAGAACTTGCCGAGCCGGACGTGGCCGCGGCGGGCCAGCTGCGAGAGCAGGATGTCGGTGATCAGGTAGCCGCTGAGGGTGAAGAAGATGCCGACCCCGAGCAGCCCACCGGGCGCCCACCCGAAGCCGAGGTGGAAGGCGATCACGGCGAGGACGGCGACGGCACGCAGCCCGTCCAGCCCGGGCATGTAGCGCTGATTGCGCTTGACTGGTTCAGGCATCTGTCGGCCGCATGGTATGTATGGGAGCTCGACCGGATCGCGGCGGCCGCACGCCGCTAGTCGTTCCGCGGTTCGTTTCCCACGATATCCGTGGATAAGGAACCGCGGACCTGTCCGCTCCGCGGACTAGGTTGCGCGCCATGGTTCTCGTTCACACCTCCTCCCAGAAGCATGGCCTCGGCCTCGCCGGCGCGCTGGTGTTCGCGGCGCTGCTCGTCGGCCTGGCTCTGAGCCTCGGCGCCTCCTCGGCGAGTGCCGCCGCCTGCCCCAGCTTCCGCGTCCTCCACGACGACCGCATCGGCCCCGCGGTCCTGCCGGCCGGCAATTACACGGTCACGACCGCTCCCGCTTCAGGCCTCACCTGCCCGGCCACCTCGAAGCTCTTCACCCGCTTCCTCGAGGACTACGACGGCGTCCTGCCCTCGCCGTGGCGGGTCAACGCCCAGGGCAGCGGAAAGGCATCCTTCACGCGGGCCGGCAAGGCCGGGTTCTCGGTCGCACGCAGCTCCGGCGGCGGCGAAGGCGGCGGCGGCAACGAACTCGGCGCCCTCTGTAAGAACCCCTTCACGGTCAACTCCAACGTGGTCCTCGGCCCGGTCACCTTTGCCAAGGGTCAGTACCTGCTCTACCTGCCGCCGCGCTCCGGCATCAGCTGCAACCGCGCCGCGGTCCTCTTCACCCGCTTCCTCGGCTCGCCCGAAGGCCGCCTGCCCTTCCCGTGGCGCCTCCAGAACCAGACCGCGACCTTCTTCAAGCCCGAGCACCCGGCGCGCTCGGCCTTCCGCGTCGAGCCTGCCGGCGGCGGCAACGCCGGCGCCGGCCCCGCATAGCTCAGACCGCTGCCGCCTCCAGCGCGAACGGGCTCCCCTCGGAGTCGCGGCAGATCGACCAGCGCTCGCCCGGGTGGATGACCGAGCCGCCGAGATCTCGCACCCGCTCCAGGGCGGCCGCCATCTCCGGCACCGGAAAGTAGGGCAGCGATCCCGTGTCGCCGGGCCCTTTGCCGCGCTCGTGGACGCCGACGCGAGCTCCCTCGCCCTCGTGCACCCAGCCGGCGCCGGCATCGCCGCTTCGCGGCGACAGCTCGATCCCGAGCACCCCGCGCCAGAACCGCAACGCCCGCTCGGTGTCGTCGGCCGGGAACTCGATCAGCGGAGAGGGCATCGGCTAGGTATCCGTGCTCGGCACCTGGCCGAGGGCGCCGTAGCCGCCGAGGAAGGAGCTCTCGACGCCGATCAGCTGCTCGAGCTCGCCGCGGTCGAGGAAGATGCCGTGGCACTTCGTGCACTGCTCGATCGTCACCCCGTTGCGCTCATGGGTGCGCATCGGCGCCTGGCACTTGGGACAGGTCATCTCGGCCACGCCCTGAAGTTACCGACCCGGCGACGCCCGCTCAGGAGGCTGGGCCTTCCTGACGCGCTTATAGGGTGCGGGCGGGGTGAGCGCGGCGAGCAAACCAGCGGGCGGGGGGCGAAGTCCGATCGTGTCCGGGCTGCTCGCGGCCCTGTCGTTGCTGGCCGGGCTGGGGACCGCGCTGCTCGGAATCCTCGCCGCGCCCATCGCGTTCGCCGCGGTCGGGGCGTTGGTCGTCTACCGGCTCGGGATCTTCGGCGAGAGCGCCCCTCCGTTCCCGACGCCGAGCCTCTCGCTTGCCTGGCTCGGCCAGCTGGCCCGCTTCGTCGTCGACTTCGTCGCCTGGGCTGCGCCTCAGGTTCCCTTCGTCGCCCCGTTTCTGGTCTTCGTCGCCGTCACCTGGCCGCTGCCGCGCGAATCGGCGGAGTCGCTGCGCTTCCAGGAGCAGGCCTCCCAGATCATCCTCGTGCTGCTGATCGGCTACGTGATCGAGGCCGGCGCGATCCGCTGGCGCGACCGGCCGGTGAACTGGATCCTCAGCCTGATGACGGTGGCGATCCTGCTCGCCGGCGAGATCTACGCCCTGGTCGACCTCGCCACCGACGACCCCGACCACGCCGACATCATCGCCGGCTCGATGGCAGCGGGCGTGGCGGCGATCCTGATCGCGGCGATCCAGGGCTCCCTCCAGCGCGAGGTGGAGGCGCCCGGCAGCGGCGACGGCTAGCGCTTCGACGTCCGTGGCCGAGTTCGAGCCGCGGGCGCTACGGCGCCCGAGCAGCATCGCTTTGGCGCCTCTCCCCCGCTCTCGCTCGGCGTCGAGGAGGAGCTGCTCCTGATCGACCGGAACTGCGCGCTGGTCGACAAGCCGCGCTACGAGGTCGTGCGCGAGGACTTCGGCGACCTGCTGCGGACGCCGCCCTGCGGGCTCCACATCCACGTCGGCATGCCCGATCCCGAAACCGCGGTCCGCGTCGCCAATGCCTTCTGCCTCTACCTGCCGCTGCTGCAGGCGCTGAGCGCGAACTCGCCGCTCCGGGAGGGCGCCGACTCCGGCAACGCCAGCTCGCGGACCTCGGTCGTGCGCAGCTACCGCCAGCTCGGCGGCGAGCCGGCGGTCGAGGAGATCGAGCGGGTCCTGCGCGATGGCAACGGAGCCGACGACCAGCGCCGGGTTCACCGCGAAAGCGGGATGGCGGGCCTGCTCGCCCACCTGGCCGAACCGGCACTCTGAGCGTCGGCGTCCGACTAGCGCGGGGCGGCGGCGAAAGCCTCGCCGGCGGCGTCGAGGCGGCGGGCTTCCAGGCGCGCCAGCTGCGCCGCGGCGCGCTCGGCCAGAGCCCTGAAGTCGAAGCCGGACAGCCGGGCGCCAAAGGTCCGCTCCATCGCCTCCCAGAGCTGCCTCTTGCCGGCGATCCCACCGCACAGGCCCTCCAGCTCGACGACGCGGCTGAGCGGCGAGTAGCCGCGCAGCTGGCCGTTGAGCTTGAGCCGTCCCAGCCTCTCGCCCAGCCAGGCGCCGGCCGGCTTGACTTTGCTCTCGGCGACGCCGAGCCGCTCCATCAGGCGCCGCAGCGTCGCCTGGTCGGCTTCTATTTCGGCGCAGAGCTCGGCCAGGACGCGGCCGAGCTCGGTTCCCTCGTTGCTGGCGCGAGCGCGACGAGCGAGTTGGACTCCGACGACGGAACCGGCCAGGTGGTCGTTGAGGTAGATCGGGAGAAACGGGCTGCGAGCCGGCGCCTCGGGCATCGCCTCCACCTACCCTGAGGAGCCAGCGGGCAATCGTGATCGCCGTCATCGCCGACACCCACATGCCGAAGGGCGGCCGCCAGCTGCCGCCGCGCTGCGGCGGCGATTGCCGGAAGCTCGGGAGGTCCGGCTGGGCGCGAGGACGGTCGCGGTCATCCACGACGCGGGGGCGGCGCGGGGACGGCTGGGACGGATGCGGGCGCGGTTCCCGGCCGCCGACGCGGTCGTCTTCGGCCACAGCCACCTGCCCCTGCACGAAGAGGAAGGCGGCTTCCAGATCTTCAACCCCGGCAGCC
>JBAQZI010000209.1:0-11707 GCA_049790835.1 Solirubrobacterales bacterium | reverse complement strand
GTCGGCGAGCGCGCGCCGGCCGCCGACCGCGACCACGGTCTGGCCGGTTACGGCGTAACGGCCGTCGGCGAGGGCCAGCATCGCGCCGCTGCCGTCGCTCCGAGTGCGCATCACCGCCAGCACCGGGACCCCGTCGACCTCGTTCGGCCGCGAGTCGGCGTCCGGGCCCGCCGGACGCACTGAGAACACCTGCGAAGCACCTCGCCTTGGCAGTGCTGGGGGGCGCGGCCGGCCGATCGGGCCTTTGGTCCAGAGGCCGGTCAGCGCCTCGACCTCCTCGCGCAGCTCGCTGCGAACGAGGACGTGGAGCTCGTCCCCCTCCTGCAGCTGGGTCGAGCCGCGGGGCGGGATCGCGTGGCCGTCGCGGACGATCACGTTGACCAGCGCCTCCCGCGGCAGCTCCAGGTCTCGTATCGGGTGTCCCGCCGCCGCCGCGCCCGGCGGGAGGCGGTAGGCGATCACATCCCCGCCCATGCGGCGGATCCGTCCCGACTCGAGCAGGCGCCGCGGCAGCGCCGGCTCGTCGGTGGTCAGCCCGAGCCGGCTTGCCAGTGGCTCGAAGCTGGCGCCCTGAACCAGGGTCGAGGTTACGACGACGAAGAAGACGATCGCGAACAGCTCCTCGCCGGCGCCGACCCCGGCCACGACCGGGAAGGTGGCGAGCCAGATCGGCGTCGCCCCGCGCAGCCCGGCCCAGCCGAGCATCGCCTTCTCGCGCACCCGGAGCGGCGCCAGGGCGGTGGCGGCGAAGGTGGCGATCGGCCGGGCGATGAAGATCAGCGTCGCCGAGAGCGCCAGCCCCTTCAGCGCGACGTCGTCGAGCTGGCTGGGGAAGACGAGCAGGCCGAGCAGGATGAAGAGGGCGATCTGGGCGACCCAGCCGAGGCCCTCGTGGAAGGCGACGATCGTGCGACGCGCGGGGAGCCTGGTCGAGCCGAGGGCCAGCGCGGTCAGGTAGACGGCGAGGAAGCCGGAGCCGTGGGCGAGCTCGGCCAGGCCGAAGGAGAGGCTCGCGATCGCGATCGTCGCCACCGGGTAGATCCCGTCGGTCGGCAATCGCGCCCGGTCCAGAGCGGCGATGGCGAGGCGGCCGACGGCCATTCCGACCGCCGCGCCGATCGCCAGCTTCATCGCCAGCAGCCCGGCCATGTCGGCGAGGCCGTAGCCCGGCTCCTGGATCCATTCGATGAAGCCGATCACCAGCAGCAGCGCCACCGGATCGTTCATCCCGGACTCGCCCTCGAGCGAGCGGGCGAGGCGTTTCTCCAGGGTCGAGCGGCGCAGCACGGCGAAGATGGCGGCCGAGTCGGTGGCCGCGATCGCGGCACCGACCAGCATTCCTTCGAGCGTGCTGAGGTCGAAGATCAGCTTTGCCGCGAAGCCGGCGACGATGGCGGTGACCAGCGTGCCAATGGTCGCCAGCGAGACGGCGGTGCCGAGGACCGGCCGGATTTCCTTCCAGCCGGCGGTCAGCCCGCCCTCGAAGAGGATCAGAACCAGAGCGATCGTGCCCAGCGTCCGCGCCAGCTCGGCGTCGTCGAACTCGATCCCGCCGATGCCCTGAGAGCCGGCGAGCATCCCGAGGCCGAGGAAGAGCAGCAACCCCGGCACGCGGACGCGGTCCGCGAGCAGGGCGCCGAAGATGCCCGCGGCCAGGAGCCCGCCGGCAATCAGGATCAGCTCGGCGTCGTGTCCACCCATCGACGGACCCTAATGAACGTCGATCAGACGTTCTCGTCGATCGCCGCCAGCCGCGCCTCCAGCTCCTCCGGCGAGCCCGCTCCCGGTACATCCTCGGCGCGTTCGTGGGGGCGGCGGTAGACCAGGTACAGCAGGGCGAAGAGGACGCCGGCGGTCAGCGCGAAGCCGATCTCGACGCGACGGAACTCGTCGCCGACCAGCGGCACGAAGTTCCAGGCGATGAAGAAGCTGGCGCAGCCGAGCCAGCGGGCGGCGGCCCGGCGCACCTGACCCTGGGCGAGGCAGGCCTGGTTCAGCGTCACCGAGCCGAGGTAGAGCCCCATCCCGAGGACGACCAATAACAGGCCCTCGCGGTCGTAGGTGAACTTGTCGCTGAAGGCGATCTGCATCAGCTTCGGGCCAGCGATCCCCATCACGATGAAGGAGACGGCGGTGAAAGCGGCCAGTCCCAGTAGGACCATGCGCACCGTGCGGTGAAACTCACGCTCGCTGTCCGGCTCCGTCGAGGTGTGGAGGCTGGTCAGGTGGGGCAGGATGCTGGTCGAGACCGCCTGGAACAGCTGCAGCGGCGCCCGCGCGATCATCAGCACGTTGAAGATGAAGCCCGCCGCCGCCGCGCCCTCGAGGCCGCGGGCGATCAGCGGACCGGCGTTGAGGAAGGCCTGTTCACTGAACATGATCACGAGTACGGCCGCGGCGAAGCCACCGCCCTGGCGCATCGAGAATTCCTCATGCTCGGCGTCATTCGCGACCGCGGCAGGCGGTGGCTGAGCAGCTTCTCTTTTTGCCCGCATGGCGAAGGCCAGCGGCACCACCAGCAGCGAGAGCGAGGGCGCGGCGACGATCCCGATCGCAACCGCCGACTGCCCGCTCATCAGCCCGACCGCGACCAGCACCGCGAACGAGGTGCGGAAGATCGACTCCGAGAGGATCAGCGCCGTGAAGGGCCCGAAGCGGCGCTGGCCGGCGAGGTAGCCGCGGGCGAAGTAGCTGGCCGCGTAGAAGAGGACGGCGCCGAAGAAGACCCAGTAGAGGCTTTCGTTGCCTTCCAGCAGGCCGTCCTGGATCGGCCCCCGCAGCACCAGCGCCACGACCGCGAAGGAAGCGGCGAGGCCGAGCTGGATCGTCGAGGCGACCCGCATCTCCTGGCCGATCGGCTCACGCCGCTCCAGCCGTTCGGAGATGTGGCGCGAGAGCAGCTGTTCGACCGGCCGGTAGAGGGTCGAGATGGTGATGAAGACCGCCGACCAGAGCACCGTGATCTGCCCGTAGTCGGGCTTGGAGAGCGTGTGCGAGGCGATCAGGAAGTAGGCGTAGGTGATCAGGCCGGTCAGGCCCACCCCCACCGCGAGGAAGCTCGCGGTCTTGCCGTACTCGGCCGAGGCCGAGCGTCCCTCGCTTGCCTCCATCAGTCCCGCGGGCGGCCGGGCTCGTAGTGCGAGGGCTCGACGCCGAGCGCCAGCTCGACCCGCCGCACCCGCTCGAAGACTCGCTGCGTCATCACCCGCTGCCCGGCCAGCAGGTCGCCGATGACGCCGAGCGCGAACAGCTGCACGGCGGCGATGAAGAGGACGGCGCCGAGGATCAGCGACTGCACGTGGCCGGTGCTGTCGCCGTTGAAGATCCAGTCGATCAGGAACGGCAACCAGGCCACCAGGGCCAGCAGGAGGACGACGAGCCCGGCGCTGGCGAAGGCGCGCAGTGGCTCGTAGCGGGCGTAGATGCGCAGGATCGCCGGCCCGTTGCGGCGCACGTAGGCGCCGGTCGAGTCGAACAGCCGCGACTCGCGCGTCTGTGGGTTGGTCCCGACCGTGACCTGGTCGACCGCGACCAGCATCTTGCCGGCCTGGATCAGGCTCTCCAGCGTGTAGGTGAAGTTGTCGACGACCGAGAGCTGCAGCGCCGCCTCGCGGTTGTAGGCACGGAAGCCGGAGGTGGTGTCGGTGATCTCGGTGCCCGAGAGGCGCCGCACGACCCAGCTGCCGAGTCGCTGCAGTCCCTTTTTGGAGCCGGAGAAGTGGTCGATCTGGCCGACCTGCCGGTCGCCGACGACCATGTCGGCCTCGCCGGCCAGGATCGGCGCCACCAGCTTCGCCACGTCGGCGCCGTTGTACTGGTTGTCGGCGTCGGTGTTGACGACGATGTCGGCGCCGAGCTTCAGGCATGCATCCAACCCGGCCTGGAAGCCGGCGGCCAGGCCCTTGTTGTTGGTCAGGCGGACGATGTGCTCGACGCCGTTGGCGCGGGCGACCTCGACGGTGCGGTCGGTCGAGCCGTCGTCGACGACCAGCAGCTCGATCGTGTCGATGCCGTCGATGGCGCGCGGGAGGTCGGCGATCGTCGCGGGGAGGGTCGATTCCTCGTTCAAGCAGGGGATTTGGATGATGAGCTTCATCGGGACGGCTCAGGGTATCCGGGGTGTCGGCGCGCGGGTCCTGTCGCGGCGGCATCCCCCACGGTGCTCGGCGCTGACGCGCCTCCGCGCGGGGGGGGACCCCCGCCACCGCACCACCCGCGCGAGGAGCCCTCCGGCTAGCCGAGAGGGCGCGGTACCATTGGTTGACTGACCAGTCAATCAGTGCGATGAACAGCCAGGTCACAGCCATGGATCAAGCTCATCTGCGCCGTGCGCTTGAGCTTGCTGAGCGCGGGCGCGGGCGGGTCAGCCCGAATCCTCTCGTGGGTGCGGTCATAGTGCGTGGTGGCGCGGTCATTGGGGAGGGATTTCACGCTGAGCTGGGCGGATTGCACGCGGAGCGGGCGGCACTCGCCGATTGCCGGGAGCGGGCGGAGGAGCCGGCGGGGGCGACGATGTACGTGACCCTGGAGCCCTGTGCGCATCAGGGTCGGCAGCCTCCCTGTGTCGAGGCGATTCTGGACGCGGGGGTGGGGCGGGTTGTGATCGCCTCGGAGGATCCGAGTGAGAAGGCGGCGGGACGAGGGCCCGGGATTCTGCGGGACGGTGGGGTGGAGGTCGCTTTCGCCGCCGGCGCCGAGGCAGCGGCGGCACGGCTGCTCAATCAACCCTTCCGCAAGCACGCGCGCACCGGCCTGCCGCTGGTCACCCTGAAGCTGGCGATGTCGCTCGACGGGCGGACCAGCACCGCGCCCGGCGACTCGCCCTGGATCTCGGGCGAGGAGAGCCGCGCCCTCGTCCACCGCTGGCGCGCCGAATCGGACGCGATCGCGGTCGGCATCGGCACCGTCCTCGCCGACGACCCCCTGCTCACCGCCCGCCACCCCGACGCCCGCCAACCCCTCCGCGTGGTCTTCGACTCCGAGGCCCGCCTCCCCCTCGACTCCCGGCTCCTCGCCACCCTCGACCAATCCCAAGTCCTCGTCGTCACCTCCCCCGACGCCGACCCCGCCCGCCGCAACGCCCTCCGCGACGTCGGCGCCGAGCTCATCGTGGTGAGCGGCGCCACGGCCGGCGACCGCATCTCCTCCGCCCTCGCCGCCCTCGGCAGCCGCGAAACCACCAGCCTGTTCTTGGAGGGCGGCCAAACTCTCGCCTCAGCCTTCGCGTCGGCCGACCAGCTCGACGAATCCCGTACCTTCATCGCGCCAATGCTTCTTGCTCCCTCAACTTCGGATCCTCGCGCGGGTGGCGCGGTGGCGGGGGTCCCCCGCGGCGCGGAGGCGGCCCTGCCGCCGAGCACCGTGGGGGATGCCACCGCGACAGGACCCGCGCGCCTATCCGCGCTTGAGACGCACACCGAAAGCGTGGGAGACGACACGCTGATCACAGCCCGATTCAAGGAGTGGTGATGTTCACCGGACTGATTGAGGACGTGGGAGAGGTCAAGGGGATGGCCCTCAGCGGCGCGGGCGCCAGGATCAGTATCGCGACGGCGCTCGGCTCCGAAATCGCGGTCGGCGACTCGATCGCCGTCAATGGCGTCTGCCTGACGGCGACGAGTGTTACGCCCGACAGCTTCGATGTCGACGCCATGAACCAGACGCTCGCCGTTACCGCTCTCGGAGAGGGCCTGCGGGTTGGCCGTGTCAACCTCGAGCTGGCGATGCAGGCCTCCGACCGGCTCGGCGGCCACATCGTCCAGGGTCACGTCGACGGCGTCGGCACCGTCGCCGCGGTCAGCGAGGATGGCTTCGCCCGCCGCGTCCGCGTCGCCCTCGGCCCCGACCTTCTGCGCTACGCGGTCGACAAGGGCTCGATCACCCTCAGCGGCGTCAGCCTGACGATCGCCGAGCTGGGCGAGGGGTGGGTTGAGGTCTCGCTGATCCCCGAGACCCTGGAGCGGACCAACCTGGGCGATCTCACGCCGGGAAGCAAATTGAACGTCGAGTGCGACATCGTGGCGAAGTACGTGGAGCGGTTGCTGGCACCATTCGCTGGAAAGGAACGAGCGTGAGCCATATGACGGAGACCGAGAAGAAAGACAGCGTCGTGACCGAGACGGGGGAGAGCCCCTTCTCGACGATCGAGGAAGCGATCGAGGAGATCCGCCGCGGTCGCATGGTCGTCGTCTGCGACGGCGAAGACCGCGAGAACGAGGGCGACCTGGTGATGGCGGCGCAGTTCGCCACCCCCGAGGCGGTCAACTTCATGGCCAAAGAGGCCCGCGGCCTGATCTGCCTGGCGCTGACTGCGGAACGCTGTGAGCAGCTTGGGCTGAAACTGATGGCGGCCAAGAACGAGGCGCCGCTGCAGACCGCTTTCACGGTCACGATCGAGGCCGCCGGCGGCGTCAGCACCGGCATCTCCGCCCACGACCGCGCCCACACGATCCAGGTCGCGATCGACTTCAACTCCGGGCCCCGCGACATCGTCGTCCCCGGCCACATGTTCCCGCTGCGAGCCAAAGAGGGTGGGGTGCTCGAGCGCACCGGCCACACCGAGGCCAGCGTCGACCTCGCCCGCCTTGCCGGCCTCACCCCGGCCGGCGTGATCTGCGAGGTGATGAACGACGACGGCACGATGGCCCGGGTCCCGGACCTGATCCCCTACTGCCAGAAGCACGGCCTGAAGATGATCACCGTCGCCGAGCTGATCGCCTACCGGCGCCGCACCGAGAAGCTGGTCGAGCGAGTCGTGGCGACGGCGCTGCCGACCTCCTTCGGCGACTTCAGCGCGGTCGGCTACCGCTCCCTGGTCGACGACAAACACCACGTGGCGATGGTCAAGGGCGAGGTCGACGGGGTCGAGGACGTGCTGGTCCGCGTCCACAGCGAGTGCCTCACCGGCGACGTCTTCCACAGCATGCGCTGCGACTGCGGCGAGCAGCTTGCCTCGGCGCTGGCGATGATCGAGGAGGAGGGCCAGGGCGTCCTCCTCTACCTCTCCCAGGAGGGGCGGGGGATCGGCCTGCTGAACAAGCTGCGGGCCTACAAGCTGCAGGAGGAGGGGGCCGATACGGTCGAGGCCAACCTCAAACTGGGGCTGCCGGCCGATCTGCGCGACTACGGCATCGGCGCCCAGATCCTCGTCGACCTCGGCCTGACCAGCATCCGCATCCTCACCAACAACCCGAAAAAGATCGTCGGCCTCGAGGGCTACGGGCTCTCGGTCTCCGAGCAGGTGCCGATCGAGTCCGACCCCAACATCCACAACGAGGCCTACCTGCGCGCCAAGCGCGACAAGATGGGCCACTCGCTGCACCACCAGGGCCTCGCCCTCGACGAGGAGATGATCCACGACGAGGAGGAACGCGACGCGAGGGCCGAGGATGGCTGAGGCGGGCGCCTTCCTCGAGCAGTTCGGCGACGACGAGCGCCAGACGCTGGCGCCGCTGCACTTCGGCGTCTGCGTCGGTCGCTTCTACGAGGACCTCGCCCAGCGGCTGCTGAAGGGCGCGAGCGAAGGCTTCGAGCTCGCCGGTGTCGCGGCCGGCGCGGTCACCGAGGTCTCGGTCCCCGGCGCCTACGAGCTGCCCTTCGCGGCGAAGCTCTTCGCCGAGCGCGGCTACGACGGCGTCGCCTGCCTGGGCGTCGTCATCCGCGGCGAGACCGACCACTACGACTTCGTCTGCGCCGAGGCGGCGCGCGGCATCCAGGACGTCCAGCTCGAGGCCGGCGTCCCCTGCGCCTTCGGCGTCATCACCTGCGACAACATGGAGCAGGCCCTGGCCCGGGCCGGCGGCGGCAAGCGCGACCAGGGCCGCAACGCCGCCCTCACCGTCGCCCGCATGGCCCTCTTGAAGCGTCAGCTCTCCTGACTGGGTAGCATCCAGCGCCCGATGGCCAAGGTATGTCACAGCTGCGGCAAGGGACCGGCGTTCGGCCAGTCCCGAAGCCACTCGATGGTCGCCACCAAGCGGCGCTTCGATCCGAACCTGCAGAAGGTGCGGATTCAGGAGAACGGCCGGCCTTTGCGCGCTTATGTCTGTACCCGTTGCCTGAAGTCGAACAAGGTTACGAAGGCCGCTTAGTTCGCAGGGCTGGGTGGGGGAGGGCAACCAGACCCTCCAACGACACGCCCTGCCGAGACGGCCGAAGGAGCGGACCTTCATATCTCAAGGAAGCGGCGGCGGACGCCCGCAACCTCTCGAAGCAAGACGCACCCACTGAGTAGCTCCCGTGAGGAGGTGTCGGTGTCCCTCCCCGTGAATGTGCGCGAAGCGCGCGGAAATGCAATCCGATTTCTGCGCCCCATAGGCGCGCAGCATGTTGCGGAGCCGTCCGCGAAGCGGACGCGACTGAATTCACGGGGAGGGACACCGACACCTCCCCGTGAAGGCCCTACTCAGCAGGCTGCGGCACGACAGGATGCTCGCCCGTCGGCGCCGGATCGCCCTCAGCGGGCTCAACGTGGAGGCGGGGGAGGATCCTGTCCAACCAGCCCGGCAGGTACCAGGCGCGCTCTCCGAAGAGCTGCATGACCGCGGGGACCAGGACGGAGCGGATGATCACGGCGTCGATGAAGACGGCGGCCGCGAGTCCGAGGCCGAAGAGTTTGATGATGCGGTCGTCGCCGATCATGAAGGAGGCGAAGACGGTGACCATGATCGCCGCCGCGGCGGTGATCACCCGGCCGGTCAGGGCGAGGCCACGGGTGACGGCTTCGGTCGCGTCCTTGTTGTGCTCCCACTCCTCGTGGATCCGCGACATCAGGAAGACCTCGTAGTCCATCGAGAGCCCGAAGACGATCGCGAAGAGGAAGATCGGGAAGAACGAGATGATCGGCCCGGTGCTGTCGACGCCGATCAGCTCGGCGCCCCATCCCCACTGGAAGACGGCGACGATCAGCCCGAAGGCGGCGCCGATGCTGAGCAGGTTCATCACGATCGCCTTCAGCGGCACCAGCAGCGAGCGGAAGACGACCATCAGCAGTAGCCCTGAGAGCAGGATCACGACGCCGATGAACAGCGGCAGCTTTTCGGTGATCGCGGTGCCGAAGTCCTCGAAGATGGCGTTGATGCCACCGACGTGGACCTGGGCGCCGGTCCGCTGCTCGATCGGCGGGATCACCTCGTCGCGGATGCGGTCGAGCAGCTCCGTCGTGTCCTCGCTCTGCGGCGAGGTCGTCGGGTAGAGCTGAAAGACGCCGGTGTTGCCGGCCTCGTTCAGGGTCACCGAGGTGGTGCCGGCGACTCCCGATTCCTTGTCGAGGGTGCTGCGCAGCTCGGTCAGCGCCGTGTCGTCGCCGTTGTCCGGCAGCGCCGCGACCAGCTGGAAGGGGCCGTTGAAGCCAGGGCCGAATCCTTCGGCGAGGAAATCGTAGGCTTCGCGCGTCGTCGTCCCGGCCGGTTCCGTGCCGGAGTCGTTGGTGCCGAGGCGCAGCGAGAGCGTCGGGATGCAGAGGGCGATCAGCAGGCCGCCCGAGATCAACGCCGCCAGCAGCGGCCGCGCCTGGATGCGGCGACTCCAGCGGAACCACCAGCTGCCCTCGTTGACGCCGCCGCTGCTCTTGCTGAGCCCGGGGATGCGCAGCCGGTCCACGCGCCGCCCGACGATCGTCAGCAGGGCGGGGAGCAGCGTCAGGGACGCGATCATCGTGAACAGGACCGCGAGCGCCGCCGCCAAGGCCACGCCGTAGAGGAAGGAGAGCCCGAGGAGCAGCATCCCCATTAGCGCGATGATCACCGTGATCCCGGCGAAGAGGACGGCGCGGCCGGCGGTGTCGATCGCCGCGATCGCCGCCTCACGCGGCTCGAAGCCGTCGGCGAGCCCGTTGCGGAAGCGGGTGAGGATGAAGAGCGCGTAGTCGATGCCGACTCCCAGCCCGATCATGAAAGCCAGCTGCGGCGCGAACTCGGCGGTGCTGAAGACGTGGGTGCCGAGGGTGATGAAGCTCATGCCGACACCGAGCGCGAACAGCGCCGTGATGATCGGCAGGCCCATCGCCACGACCGAGCCGAAGGTGAGCAGGAGGACGACGATCGCGGCGAGCAGGCCGACCATGCCGGAGATGTCTTCTTCTTCTTCAGCCCGGTTTTCGATGATCGGCTGTCCGCCCAGCGCCACCTGGAGGCCGTCGCCCGCCGCGTCCTCGGCGGCCGTCACCACGTCCGCGACTTCACCCTTCTCGAGCTTTTCGCTGGTCACGTCGAACTGGACCGTCGCGTAGGCGATCTTGCCGTCCTTGCTGACCGCGCCGGCGCCGCCGCCTTCATAAGGACTGGCAACTTCGCTGACGTGCGGCGCCTTCTCCACCTTGGTGAAGACCGCTTCCATCTTGGCTTTGACCGGCCCCGACTCGACGCCCGACTCCGCCTTGTAGACGATCTGCGCGGTTTCCCCGGACTGGGACGGGAACTTCTGCTCGAGCAGGTCGAAGGCTTCCTGGGAGTCGGAGGCCGGCAGCTTGAATTCTTCGGAGAAGTCGGAGCCGGCCGAGCTCGAGAGCATCCCGAACCCGACCAGGGCCACGATCCAGCCGATGATCACGGTCTTGCGGTGCCCAGTGCACCAGGTGGCGAAGGTCCGCATAGCGGCGGCACGCTAGCAATGGGCGAACGTGTGTGCGTTCCAGACTCCTCGGAGGCGCTCTTCTGCACGTCCCGGACGGGGGATAGATTCCCTGCGATGCCCGATCCCTCGATTGCCCGGTTCCGACGGGTCATCAGTTCTGCTTATGCCTCGTTGGAGGCGCGACGCCAGGAGGTCAACGACCTCAACGTCTTCCCTGTCGCCGATGGCGACACCGGCGACAACATGGCGATGACCCTGCGCGCCGTGATGGAGGAGCTCGACCGGCTCGACGGGCAGGAGGTCGACGAGGTCGGCCGCACCCAGCTGGTTCAGGCCCTGGCGCGGGCGGCGCTGATGGGCGCCCGCGGCAACTCCGGGGTGATTCTCAGCCAGATCGTCCGCGGTGCCGCCGAGGAGCTGGCCAGCCGCCCCGGCGAGCTGGTCGACCCGGTCCTGGTCGCCGCCGCCTTCGCCAGGGCCGCCGACGCCGCCTACGAGTCGGTGCGGGAGCCCGCGGAGGGGACGATGCTGACCGTCTTCCGCGAGATGGCCCACTCGCTGACCCGGCAGCTGGCCCATCTCGAAGCCGACAAGCAGCGGCTCGGGCGTGACGTCAGCGAGGAGCAGCAGGACGCGGTCCTGGCCGAGGTCCTGGAGCGGGCGATCGAGGACGGCGAGCGGGCCGTCGCCCGCACCCCGGAGCAGCTCGAGGTGCTGCGCGAATCCGGCGTCGTCGATGCCGGCGGCCACGGCCTGGTCCTGATCCTGGCCGGTGTCGTCGCCGCCCTGCGGGGCGATGCGGAGATGCCTGAGATCTCGCACTACGAGGCGCCGCGACTGAGCCTGCCCCACCATGAGGACAGCCGCTTCCGCTACTGCACCAACTTCATCGTCGCCGGCAGCGGCCTCTCTTCGCGGGAGTTCCTGCCACGACTGGAGGGCCTGGGCGACTCGGTCCTGGTCGTCGGCGACGAGGCGACGCTCAAGGTCCACGTCCACACCGACGAGCCGGAGCGGGCGGTGGCGCTGTTCGAGGGAGCGGGGGAGGTGACCAACCTCGACGTCGCCGACATGCGCAAGCAGATGGCCGAGCGCGACGCGCGGCTGGGCGCCGCCGGTCGCACCGGGGTCGTGG
>JBAQZI010000208.1:0-9389 GCA_049790835.1 Solirubrobacterales bacterium | reverse complement strand
CCGCCGACCCCGTCGTCGGCGATCTCGATCCGCAGGTGGCCGTTGCGGCGGCCGATGCTCAGCCGCAGCTCCTCCGCCCGCGCGTGCTTGACCGCGTTCGAGAGCGCCTCGGAGACGACGAAGTAGCCGGCCGTCTCGACCCCGGTCGGCAGGGGCTCGGGCGAGGGGTGGAGGTCGAGCACGACCGGGATCGGCATCCGGTCGGTCAGCTCCTCGGCGGCGGCGTAGAGCCCACGCTCGGTGAGCACCGCCGGGACGACGCCCTGGACCAGCTCACGCAGTTCGACGATCGCCTCCTCCAGGCCGCCGCCCAGCTCGGCCGCGGCCGTCTCGTCCTCGCGGGCGCGGCCGGCCGTCATCGTCAGCAGCACCAGCCGCGTCTGCAGGCCGTCGTGGAGGTCGCGGGCGATCCGGCGCCGCTCCGCGTCGGTCGCGGCGACCAGGCGCGCGCGGGAGAGTCGCAATCCCTCGCGGCTGGCCAGCAGCTCGGCCGTGAGCCGCTCGTGGTCGAGGGCGAGGGCGATCACCGGGGCGGCTTCGGCGACCAGCCGCGGATCGCCGACCAGGCTGGCGTCGTAGACGATCGCGCCGACCCGGCGGCCGCCGAGCGCCACCTCGGAGGTCGCCCGCTCGGAGCCGGAGTCCGGCGGGGCCACCGGCGCCCCATCGCCGTCGACGTAGCCGGGCGGATCGGAAACCCAGAAGAGCAGCGCGAGCGACGGGTCGCCGAGCGCCTCGCGCAGCGCCGCCTCCAGGGCGGGACGTCCCTGCTCGGCGGCGAGCCAGGCGCCCAGCTCCTCGATCTCGCCCGTTCTGGCGAAGCCGCCCCGCAGCACGGCGGCGAGGAAGGCGAGCGGGATGACGGCGAGCACGGCGAGCTGGATGACGCCGAGGGCGAGGAGCTGGTCGGGGAACCAGGCGTGGCCGATGCTGCCGCTGGCGGGGACGAAGAGGACGGCGAAGATCCCGTAGAGGTAGAGCGGCGCCAGCACCCGCCGCTTCGCCGGCTCGGCCCGGCGCAGGCGGCCGACCAGGAGCACCGCCGCGGCGACGACCGCCGCGCTGCCGATCCCGGTCTGCACCCAGAAGCCGACGTGGCCGAGGTCGGGGCGGTCGGCGATCTGCAAAACCGTGGTCGGCCCTTCCGCTCCCTGGTCGAAGAGGTAGACGGGCGCCTGCAGCACCAGGCAGACGAAATAGGCGGCGAGGACGATCGCCCAGCTCGCCCGGTCCCGCAGCCGGCCCGAGGGGAAGGCGACGAGCAGGTGGACGATCAGCGCCACCATCACCGTGGCGGCGATCAGCCCGACCGCGATCAGCGCCGGCACCGCGGTTTCGGCCAGCCCGGCGGCGATGAAGGCGAGGCTGCCGGCGACCAGCAGCGCCCCGATCCGGCTGCTCGGCCGCCGCGCCCACGCGTAGAGGCCGGCGGCCGCGTAGATCAGCGCGCTCAGCGGAAAGGCCGGCAGCAGCCATCCGGGTTCGAACCCCGCGTCGATCAGCAGCACCGTCTCGATCCCGGCCAGGAAAGCGACGGTCACGCCAATCAGCGCCAGCGCCGGCCGCAGCATCTCCCCTGCCGGCCGCAGCCGCGACGAAGAGCGCGACCCGGCTGCCTGCTCACGCTCTCCCCGCCCGCCGCGACTGCCAGAGGAGATCACGGCCACGAGGTTAGTCGACCGTGAAGCGAGCGCCGAGGATTCTCCGCCGGTCGGCGAGTGGACGACCTACGACTCGCGGGGCCCGGGTTTCGCGCCCCGTGTTCCGGGTAGGGAACAACAAACCCTCCGCTGTCGACAGAGGGATGATTGGCGCCGGTTAGACGCCTGGGGAGGTGTCTCGTGAAGCGACCAAAGCTTGCACTCGCGGCGACCATGATCGCGTTCCTGCTCTCGTTCGGAATGGTGGCCTGTGGCGATGACGACGACGAGGGCGCGGGCGGTGGCGCGGGCGGTGGCGGTGGCGCGGAGAAACTCGACTTGACGATCGGCAACCTGGTCCCGCTGACCGGCGATCTTTCCCCCTACGGTCCCGCCGGTCAGAAGGCCGGCGAGCTTGCGGCCGAGCAGATCGATGCGGCGATCCAGGAGACCGGGGTCGACCACACCGTCGAGCTGGTGACCGAGGATGGCGCCTCGGACGACCAGGGCGGCGTGCAGGCGGCGCGGAAACTGATCGCCGACGGGGCCACCTGCATATCCGGCGACTACGCCTCGACGGCGACGGTCTCCGTCGCCCGCTCGGTGACGGTGTCCGGAGGCGTGATGCTGATCTCGCCGGCCTCCACCGCGGACGCGCTCTCGGACCTCGAGGACGACGGGCTCTTCGCCCGCACCGCGCCGCCCGACGGCCTGCAGGGCAAGGCGCTCGCCGACCGCATGGAGCAGGAGCTGAAAGGCCTGCGGGGCAAGACCATCAACATCGGCGCCCGCAACGACCTCTACGGCACCGGCTTCGCGGACTCGCTCGAGGCCGAACTGGAGGAGCGCGGCGCCACGGTCGCGGAGAAGGTCGTCTACGACCCCGAACAGCCGAGCTACAACTCCGAGGCCGCGCAGCTGACTTCGGGCAACCCGGACAACTTCGTGATCATCGACTTCCCCGAAACCTTCGCCAAAGTAGGCCCGGCACTTGCCCGGACCGGCAACTGGGAGCCGACGAGCACGTTCATCACCGACGGCCTCAGCTCGACCGACCTGAGCGAACTGCTCGGCCCCGAGGGGACCGACGGGATGCTCGGCACGGCGCCGGGAGCCTTCTCCGGCGGCGCCCCGGACGCCTTCGACAGGCTCTTCACGAACGCCCCCGGGCCGGCCCGCAACCTCTTCGACGCGCCCGTCTTCGACAACGTCACCCTCTGCTACCTGGCCGCCGTAGCGGCCGGGTCGAGCGACGGCGAAGCAATCGCCGACGCGATCGTCGACGTCACCGCGCCGGGCGGGAAGAAGTACACCTTCGAGCAGCTGCCGCAGGCGATCGAAGCGCTGGCGAAAGGACAGGACATCGACTACGAAGGCGCGTCGGGCCCGGTCGACTGGGACGAGAACGGCGACCTCAGCCGCTACATCTACGACATCTCGGAATTCAAAGGCGGCGAGCTGGTCAAAGTCGGCACGGTCGAGGTCAGCTCCGACTAGCGCTCCCGGGTCGCGCGGTCGTCGATGCGCGCGGTGCCGCCGAGGTAGAGCTCCGCCACCTCGGCATTCTCGAGCAGCTCCTTGCCGGGACCGCGAAAGCGGTTGCGGCCGAGGTCGAGCACGTAGCCGAGGTCGGACATCGCCAGCGCCCGGCGCGCGTTCTGCTCGACCATCACCACGGTGACGCCGGTCTCGTTGATCTCGCGCACCTTCGCGAAGACCGTCTCGACGAAGGCCGGCGCCAGGCCGGCGGAGGGCTCGTCGAGCAGCAGCACCCGTGGCTCCGGCATCAAGGCGCGCGCCATCGCCAGCATCTGTCGCTCGCCACCGCTCATCGTCCCCGCCGCCTGGCGGCGGCGCTCGCCCAGGCGCGGGAAGAGGTCGTACATCGCGCCGATCCTGGCCCGCGTATGGGTGCGCTCGAAGGCACCCATCTCGAGGTTCTCCTCGACGCTGAGGCTGGGAAAGACGTTGTCGAGCTGCGGCACGTAGCTCATCCCGCGCCTGGCGATCGTGTGCGGCTCGAGCCCGGTCAGCTCGTCGCCGCGCAGGACCACGCGGCCCCGGCGTGGTCGCAGCAGGCCGAAGATCGACTTGATCAGGGTCGACTTGCCGGCGCCGTTGGGGCCGACGACGGTGGCGATCTCGCCCTCGCGGACGGCGATCGAGACGCCGTTGAGGATGTCGACCTCGGGCACGTAGCCGGCGACCAGATCCTCGGTGGCGAGCAGTGGGGCGTCGCCGTTCACGCGGGGCCTCCGAGGTAGGCATCGACGACGGCCGGGTCCCTGCGCACCTGGTCCGGCGCCCCCGCGGCGATCACCCGGCCCTCCGCCATCACGATCACCCGATCGGAGTGGTTCATCACCACCTCCATGTCGTGCTCGACGAAGAGGAAGGTCATCCCCTGCTCGCTGCGCAGCCGCTGCATGTGGTCGAGCAGGCGCCGGCCGAGGGTGGGGTTGATCCCCGCCATCGGCTCGTCGAGCAGCAGCAGCCGCGGCTGGGTCATCAGCGCCCGCGCCAGCTCCAACAGCTTTCGCTGGCCGCCCGAGAGGGTGCCGGCATAGGCGCCGGCACGGTCGCCGAGGTCGAAGAGCTCGAGCAGCTCCCCCGCCCTGGCGCGAACCTCGCGCTCGTGGCGGCGCACGCCGCCCGGATGCAGGATCAGGTTGCGGAAGCGCTCGCCGGGCTGGCCGCCGGCCGCCAGCATCATGTTGTCGATCACCGGCATCGCCGCCAGCGCCCTGGTGACCTGGAAGGTGCGGACCATCCCCCGCCGGGCGATCGCGTAGGCGGGCAGGTGGAGGATCTCCTCGCCGCCGAGGCGGGCCGAGCCGCTGTCGACCCGCTGGAAGCCGGTGACCGCGTTGAAGAGGGTCGTCTTGCCGGCGCCGTTGGGCCCGATCAGCGCCGTGATCGAGCCCTCGCCGACAGCGAAGCCGGCGCCGTCCACGGCGCGGATGCCGCCGAACCGCTTGACGATGCCGTCGACCTCGAGCAGCGCCCCGCCGTTGTCGGCCTCAGTCGCCAAGGACCATCTCCTCGCGCTTGCCGAACATGCCCTGCGGCCGGAAGGCCATCAGCCCGATCAGCACCGCGCCGACGATCGCGAAGCGCAGCGCCGCCGTCTTCTCCTCGCTGATCGGCAGCTCGACGAAGCGAGTGCCTTCGAGCAGGGTCCAGAGCAGGATCGCCCCGACGACGACACCGCGGTAACTGGCGAGGCCGCCGAGGATCAGCACGCCGAAGGCGAAGAAGGTGACGATCGGCTCGTAGTCGTCGGGGTGGATCGTGGCCAGGAAGAGCGCCAGGAAGAAGCCGGCGAAGGCGCCCAGCAGGGCCGAGATCGCCAGCGACTGCAGCTTGTGCAGAAGGGTGTTCTTGCCGAGCGCGCGGGTGGCGTCCTCGTCCTCGCGAATCGCCCTCAGCACTCTCCCCCAGGGCGTCCGCTGCAGGTAGCCGAGGCCGACAACGCCGATCGCGACCGTCGCCCAGACGACGAGCAGCAGCGGCAGCAGCGGCTCGGGGTCGGCCCAGAAGCCGTCGACGATGCCAAGGATCCAGTCGGAGACGGAGCGCCAGGAGTCGTCGAAGCAGGTCTGGTTGACGCCGTCGAACTCGCAGTAGAGGCCTTTGTTGCCGCCGGTCAGCCCGCGCGCGTTCTGGGCCGTCAACCGCACCACCTCCGCCATCGCCAGGGTGACGATCGCGAAGTAGTCGGCGCGCAGACGCAGCGAGGGCAGGCCGATCAGCACCCCGAACGCCATCGTGATCAGGACCGCCGCCGGCAGCGCCAGCCAGAAGGAGAACCCCGCCTCGAGGACGAGGATCGCCATCGAGTAGCCGCCCACCGCCATGAAGCCCGCCTGGCCGAAGTTGATGATCCCCGTGTAGCCGACGTTCAGCTGCAGGCCGAGCGCGACGACGGCGTAGATGCCGGCGATGACCAGCACGCCGCTCCAGAAGCCGACGTTGGTGAAGGCCTCGAGCGTGAAGGCAAGCGGCGGCGCGCTCATACCGTCCTCGCGTGGCCGAATATCCCCTGCGGGCGGATTACGAGGGCGATGATCAGCGCGACGAAGCCGAAGGTCACCTTCCAGCGCGGCTCGACGACCAGCGTCGACCACTCGATCACGACGCCCAGCACGAGGCCGGCGCTGAGGGCGCCGAACGGATTGCCGATGCCGCCGAGGATGACGGCGGCGAATATCGGCAGCAGCAGCTCGAAGCCGAGCTCCGGCCGCAGGTTGGTGAGCGCGCCTGAAAGCACTCCCGCCAGGCCGGCGAGGGCGCCGGCGAAGAGCCAGGTGTAGAGGATCACGCGGCGGGTGTCGATGCCGGCCGTCTCCGCCAGGTCGAGGTTGTCGGAGAGCGCGCGCATCCGCTTCCCCAGCAGGCTGAAGCGAATTATCAGCCCGACCGCGACAAGCACGAGGATGCCGACGACGACCACGATCAGCTCCGTCTCGCCGATCCTCAACCCGAGGAAGCTGACGCTGTCGGTGATGTTGACGTCGAGCGTGCGGATCTCGGTTCCCCAGAACCACTGGATCGCCGCGCGGAGCAGGAAGGCGAGGCCGATCGACATCAGGATCAGCTGCAGGAAGCCCGCCCCCTTGGCCCGCATCGGCCGCCACATCAACCGCTCCGAGAGCACACCCAGCAGCGCCGTGCTCACCATCGCGAAGAGGATCGCGGCGGCCAGCGGCAGCCCCCAGGTGATGTTCACCACGTAGGCCATATAGGCGCCGAAGGCGAGGAAGTCGCCGTGGGCGAAGTTGACCAGGCGCAGGATCCCGTAGACGAGGGTCAGGCCGACGGCGCCAAGCGCGTAGATCGTGCCCAGGGTGAGGCCGTTGAGCCCGGTCTGGGCGACGTCATGGAGCCCCTCCGCGCCGACCAGGACCAGCACCATCAGCGCGAGCACGCCGAAGGCGACGAGGGCGGGACGCTCCCGGGCTAGGTCGCCCATGCGTGCTCTCACTCATCGCGTCTCGAGTAGGGACATCTCACAAGCGGTTCTACCCGCAAGCGGGAAAGAGCAAGCGGGGCCGTTTGAACGGGCCGTCGCGGGGGTAAGATTCAAACGACACAAAGGGAGGAGAGGTAGATCCCTCTGCTCCCCTCGCCATAGGCGCGGCTCTCCGGAGATCCCGGAGTCGCGGCAAACCTGCCCGGCGGAGGCGATCCCAAAGCCCGGCAAAACCGAGAGGCGAAGAATGACGCTCAGCGAGACGAGCGCGGTACGCGACGCCACCGCCGCGGGCGAGCGTCCGCTGCTGGCCCGTGAGGATCGCGCGCAGCTGTTCCGCCACATGGCGATGATGCGGACCGCCGAGGAGCGAAGCCTGGCTCTCTATAAGCAGGGCAAGGTTCCCGGGTCCTTCTACGACGGCCGCGGCCAGGAGGCGATCTCGGTCGGGGCGGCGTTCGCGCTCGGCCGCCGCGACCGAGCCTGCATCCTGCATCGCGACCTTGGCGCCCATTTCGTGCGCGGCGTGACCCCGGAGCGATATCTCGCCAATTGCATGGGCAGAACGGGCGGCGTGACCGGTGGCAAGGACGGCAACATGCACTTCGGCGACCGCGCGCTCGGCTGCGTCGGGATGGTCTCGATGCTGCCCGACATGGCCCAGGTCGCGAACGGGATGGCCCTCGCCTTCAAGATGCGGGGCGAGCCTCGCGTGGCGATGACGTTCTTCGGCGAGGGCTCGACCGCCAACGGGCAGTGGCACGAGGCGATGAACCTCGCCGGCATCCACCGCCTGCCGATCGTCTTCATCCTCGAGAACAACCGCTTCGCCTACTCGACGCCGAACGAGCTCGAGTTCGCGATCGACCCGGTCGAGCGGGTCGCCGGCTATGGCTTCGACGGAGTCAGCATCGACGGCAACGACGTCGAGGCGGTGTTCGAGGCGGCGCACGCGGCCGTCGAGGGCGCCCGCGGCGGCGGCGGGCCGACCCTGGTCGAGTGCCAGACGATGCGCATGCACGGACACGGCGCCCACGACGACATGAGCTACGTGCCCGACGGGATGCTCGAGGAGTGGGAGAAGCGCGACCCGATCGAGCGTTACGCGACGCGGCTCGTCTCCGAGCTCGGCTTTGCCGAGGACGAGGTCGCCGAGATTCGCGAGCAGGTCCGCTCCTACGTCGCCGACTGCGCCGAGCAGGCGCTCGCGTCGCCGCTGCCGGACCCCGCGATCGCGACCGAGGGCGTTTTCGCCGAGCGCTGGGAGCCGCTGGGCGATGGCGAGGCGCCCTGGTCGGGCTGGGACCGGCCATGACCGAGATGACCTATCTCGAGGCGATCTCCGACGCGCTGCGAACGGAGATGCGCCGTGACGAATCGGTCTTCTGCCTTGGCGAGGACATCGGCGCCTTCGGCGGCGCTTTCAAAGTGACCGACGGCTTCGCCGAGGAGTTCGGCGCCGACCGCGTGCTCGACATGCCGCTGGCCGAGAACGCGATCGTCGGCGCGGCGACCGGGGCCGCGATCGAGGGCATGCGTCCCGTCTGCGAGATGCAGTTCGCCGATTTCATCGCCTGCGGATTCGACCAGCTCGTCAGCGTCGCCGCGAAGTTGCACTACCGGCAGGGGGTCGCGGTTCCGATCGTCGTGCGGCTGCCCTCGGGCGGGGGCTTCTCCGGTGGCCCGTTCCACTCCCAGAACCCGGAGGCGTGGTTCCTGCAGGCGCCGGGGCTGAAGGTGCTGACGCCCGCCACCGCGGCGGACGCCAAGGGGCTGCTGGCGAGCGCAATCCGCGATCCCAACCCGGTCTGCTTCCTCGAGCACAAGGGGCTCTATCGCCACGTGCGCGGGGAGGTCCCGGAGGGGGAGCACACGGTGCCGATCGGCGAGGCGCGGGTGGCCCGCGAGGGCTCGGAGCTGACGGTGATCGCCTACGGCTCCTCCGTTCACCTCGCCCTCGAGGCGGCCGACCAGCTCGACGAGGAGATCGAGGTGCTCGATCTGCGCAGCCTCTGCCCGCTCGACAGCGAGGCGATCCTCGCCAGCGCGCGCCGGACCGGCAAGGTGCTGATCGCCCATGAGGCGACCCGCGCCTGCGGCGCCGGAGCCGAGGTGGCGGGACTGATCGCCGAGCAGGCGTTCGAGGACCTCGACGCGCCGATCCGTCGCCTGACGACGCCGGATGTCCCGATTCCGTTCAGCCCGCCGCTCGAGCAGGCGGTCCTCCCCCAGCTCGACGACGTCAAGGAGGCCTGCCGTGAGCTCCTCGCGTACTGACGCCGCGATCGTCGCGGTCTCGATGCCGCAGATGGGGATCTCGGTCGCCGAGGGGACGATCGTCGAGTGGCGCAAGCGTCCGGGCGACTGGGTCGAGGCCGACGAGCCGATCTGCGACGTCAGCACCGACAAGGTCGACGTCGAGATCCCTTCCCCGACCTCCGGCCGCCTCGAGCGGATCCTGGTCGAGCCCGGCGAGACGGTTGCGGTGGGAACGCCGCTGGCCGAGCTCGACACCGCCGCGGGGCCCGGCGAGGCGCATCCGCAGGAGTCGCCGCCGCAGGAGTCGCCGCCCCCGGAGGAGGATCGCTCGCGGGTCTACTCGCCAGTCGTGCGCAGGATCGCCGCGGAGCACGGGGTCGATCTCGAGCAGGTCGAGGGCGGCGGCGTCGGCGGGCGGGTACGCAAGGCGGATCTGATCGCCTTCCTCGAGGACGGCGGGGCCAGGGAGGAGCCACGGGAGCGGCCGCTGCGCACGGAGTCGCCTTACCGGCCCGAGC
>JBAQZI010000207.1:0-19793 GCA_049790835.1 Solirubrobacterales bacterium | reverse complement strand
GCCGGCCGCCGGCACGGCGCAACTCTCCCGCCGCCAGCAGCCGCTCCGCCCGCTCGCGCCAGCCCGCGCCGAAGACCTCCTCGTCGGCGTCGGTCAGCGGCAGCTCGTAGGCGGCGGCGACGAGGTGGCGGGAGGCGATCTGCTCGTTGGCGTGGTCGAGGATCGCCGCCTCGACCGGGCGCTCGAGGAACTCGTCCGGGTGGCGGCAGAAGAACTGGTCGAGCGCGTCCTGGCCGGCGACGTAGACGGCGAGCCCGCGCTGGCGCCGCCCGGCCCGTCCCCACATCTGGCGCAGGCTGGCGACGGTGCCGGGGAAGGTGACGCAGATCGCCGCCTCGAGCTCGCCGACGTCGATCCCCAGCTCCAGGGCGTCGGTCGCGACGACCGCCAGCAGCTCGCCGCTGCTCAGGCGGGCCTCGATATCGCGCCGCTGCTGCGGCGTGTAGCCGCCCCGGTAGGGGGCGATCCGCTTCGCCAGCTCGGGCTTGCCGCGGCGCTCCAGGTTCTCGCGGGCGAAGCGCTGGATCAGCTCGATCCCGCGCCGGCTTTTGAGGAAGCAGATCGTCCGCACCCCCTGGGAGACCAGCTCGGCCAGGAGGTCGGCGGCCTCCGAGAGGGCCGAGCGGCGCGCGCCCGTGCGCTCGTCGAGCAGCGGCGGGTTCCACATCGCCACCTCGCGCCCGGCCCGCGGCGCCCCGTCGTCGTCGACGAGCTCGAACGGCGTCCCGACCAGCCCCTCGGCCAGCTCGACCGGGTTGGCGATCGTCGCCGAGGCGAGCAGGAAGCGTGGCTCCGACCCGTAGGCACGCGCCACCCGCCGCAGCCGCCGCAGCACGTTGGCGACGTGGGAGCCGAAGACGCCGCGATAGGTATGCGCCTCGTCGACGACTACCCACTCGAGGTTGGCGAAGAAGTCCCCCCAGCGTTTGTGGTGGGGCAGCAGGGCGACGTGGAGCATGTCGGGGTTGGTGAGGACGAGGTTGTTCTTGCGCCGGATCGCCGGCCGCTCTTCCTTCGGCGTATCGCCGTCGTAGATCGCCTCGCGCAGCCCGGGCGGACGCAGCTGCGCCAGCTTGCGGGCCTGGTCCTGGGCCAGCGCCTTGGTCGGGTAGAGATAGAGGGCGCGGCGCTTGGGCTCGCGGGCGATGCCGTCGAGCACCGGCAGGTTGAAGGCCAGGCTCTTGCCTGAGGCGGTGCCGGAGGTGATGACGAGGTTGGAGTGGGCAGCGGTCTCCCACGCCTCGAGCTGGTGCGTATATAGAGACTCGATGCCGGCGCGCCGCAGCGCCTCGGCGAAGCCCGGGTCGAGCTCGCCGGGCAAGGAGACGGGCCGTCCGCGCCGCTCCGCCTCCGAGCTCTCCGCCACGATCCGCCCATCCCGCCGCGCCGGCTCAATCGCGACCCCCCAGCTACTCCCCAGCAAGCCCCCCCCGCGCGCCATCAAACCGCCCGCCGATGGGCCGATATGCCGAGCCGAGGACGACATATCGGCCCACCGGCCCGGGTTATGCGGCCGGCGACTCGCATCGCCTGCAGGGAGCTGCGGTCGTGGATGCGCAAGGCGTCGGCGCCCGCGCGGACGGCCAGCGCGACGGCGGCGACCGTGCCCCACTCGCGCTCGCCGGGCGGCAGCCGTCGCTCCCACGACCCCCCCAGGACGGCGCCGATGAAGTCCTTGCGCGAGAGGGAGACGTAGAGCGGCAGCCCCAGCGAGCGCAGCTCGCCGAGCCGCCGCAGGATCTCCAGGTCCTGGTCGGGGCTGAGGTCGAAGTCGAGTCCGGGGTCGATGGCGATCTGCTCCTCGGCCACCCCAAGCTCCCGGGCCAGCTCGACTCTCCCCTCGAACCAGGCCTTGAGGTGATCGACGACGTCGCCGTACTGACACCAGGGCCGGTCCACCCGCGGCGGCCCCTCGATGTGCATCAGCACGTAGCCGCAGCCGCGTTCGGCGACGAGCCCGAACATCTCCTCCGAACCGCCGGAGATGTCGTTGACCGCGTGCGCCCCCGCCGCCAGCGCCCGCCGCGCCACCTCCGGCGAGAAGGTATCGGCGGAGATCTGGGCCCCTGACGCCTTCCGTGGTTCCTCATCCACGGCATTCGTGGAAAAGGAACCGCGGAACGGGGAGGCGCCGCCCGTCGCGACCAGCCCCGCGATCGCCGGCACCAGGGCCGCGGCCTCGTCCTCGGCGCCCACCGGCGGCCCCGACCTGGCCGCGACCGCGCCAACGTCGAGCATGTCGAACCCCGCCTCGACGAGCGCCTGCCCATCGGCGACAGCCTGCTCCGGCGTCCCGCTCCGCGCCCCCTCGAACATCGAGTCGACGGTGACGTTGACGATCCCCACCGCCAGCGGCTGCGCCAAGTCGAGGGTCCGGTCAGCCAGCCGCCATCTCATCGTCGCTACCGTAGCGGCCGGGAACCATGGGACTGAGCTGCGTCTACACCGACCTCGACGGCACCCTGCTCGGTAAGGGGAGCTCGCTCTTCCGCGACGCCGAGGGCGGCTTCTCGCTGGCCCAGGCGCGCGGGTTGGAGGCCTGCCAGCGGGCCGGGGTCGAGGTCGTGATCATGTCCGGCCGCCGCGAGCCGCAGGTTCACGAGGCGGCGCGGCTGATGGGCCAGACCTCCTACATCTACGAGGCCGGCTGCGCCTTCGGGATCGACGGCGAGACGACGCTGATGACCGGCGACATGGCGCCCAGCGAGGAGGACGGCACGATCTACGAGCAGATCGAGGCGCGGGGGATCCCCAAGCGCCTCTTCGAGCACTTCGACGGGCGGCTCGAGTACCACGCCCCCTGGCACACCGGCCGCATCCTCTCCCACCTCTTCCGCGGCAAGGTCGACGTCGACGAGGCCAACGCGCTGCTCGGCGAGCACGGCGACGACGACCTGCGCCTGCTCGACAACGGCGCGATCGGGCGGCCGATGCCCACCATCGAGGGCCGCACCCACGCCTACCACCTGGTGCCGCGCATGGTCAGCAAGGGCGCCGCGGTCGCCGCCCACGCCCGCGCCCGCGGCTACGACCCGGCCGACTGCATCGCCGTCGGCGACTCAGTCGAGGACCTCGAGGTCGCTCCCTCGGTCGGCCGCTTCTTCGTCGTCGCCAACGGCCCCGAGCGCGACCCCGGCCTGCGCTCCAAGCTCGCCCTGTGGGACAACGTCACGGTCACCGAGGGCAGCATGGGCGACGGCTTCTACGAGGCCGTCGTCTCGACCCTGGTCGAACACCGCTAGCTAGCGCCTCGACTCCAGAGTTGAGGCCCCCATAGGGGCCTAAAGTCTGGATACGGCGGGGGTCCGCCGCTCGTCACGCCGTCACCGGCCCGGGCCGCAGCACGTCCGGGTCGTGCCCCGGGCGCACCGTCAGCCCGGCGTCGCGCAGCTTCCGCAGCCGTTCGGCCGAGCGCGCCTGGGCCTCGAGGTCGTCGCCGAAGGAGGGGAAGCGGTGGTCGTCGAGGCTGCTGGCCCAGAGGGCGACGTCGGCGCCGATCACCAGGTCCCCGACCCGCACCGACTGGTGGCCGGGGGTGTGCCCGGGCGTGCTCAGCAGCTCGACCGAGCCATCGCCGAGCAGGTCATGGTCGCCTTCGACGAGGACGAGGTTGGGTGGGACGTTGGCGTAGTCGCGGGGCAGGAAGAAGCTGCGTTCGATCGCCGCGCGATCGTGACCTCCCTCCCACTCGGCCCGCTGGACGACGACCGGGACCGAGTCGGGGATCAGCTCCAGCGCACCGGCGTGGTCGAAGTGCAGGTGGGTGAGGATGACCCGGGTCACCGTGTCGAGATCCACCTGCTCGGCGATCGACGCCTCCTGCTCCAGCCCGAAGAAGGCGATCGGCCCGGGCCCGTAGTGCGCCTCGGCGTCGGCCACGGCGGCGGGGTGCAGCCCGGTGTCGACGAGGACGCGCTCGCTCTCGGTCTCGATCAGGTAGGCGGGGACGGGCAGCCGAACCGGCCGCTGCGGCTCCGCTTCGCCCTGGCGCCAGATCCCGACCGCCGCGGTCATCCAACCGACATTCAGCATCTCGATCCGCATTTCCGCTCCCATTAGTATCGGGGAACCGCCAACAAGCTCGAAAAGGAGCGTTTTGTCCACCGAGACCGCGACCGTCGCTGAGCAGGAGTACCTGGAGATCATGTTCTGGCTGGAGGAGGCCGGGCTGCCGATGACCGGGGCCAACGTCGCCCGCGCGATGCAGCTCTCGCCGCCGACCGTGCACGAGATGGTCGGCCGCCTGGTCGAGGACGGCTACGTCGATCGCAAGCCGGACAAGTCGCTCTTCTTCACCGAGTCCGGGCGCGAGCACGCCAGCCACATCGTCCGCCGCCACCGCATGATCGAGCGCTTCCTGACCGACGTCCTCGGCATCCCCTGGGACGAGGTGCACGAGGAGGCGGAGCGGATCGAGCACGCGATGTCGCCGGTGCTGGAGGAGCGGATGCGGGCGGCGATCGGCGACGCCACCACCTGCCCCCATGGCCACCCGATCGTCGAGGGCATCCGCGAGCAGGGCTCGCTGCTGGCCGACGTCGAGGTCGGCGCCGACGTCACCGTCCTGCGCTTCGAGAACGAGGCCGAGGAGCTGCTGCATTACCTGAAGGCGGCGGGGCTGGACCCGGGCCTGGAGGGCAAGATCGAGACCTCCGACGACGACCGGGTCACGATCGCCTCCGCCGACGGCAAGCACGAGGTCAGCCGCAGCGTCGCCGAGACCGTCTCGGTCCGGGCCGACCCGGCACCGCCGCCGCGGGCGGCGATCCCGGAGCAGCTGGTTCTGTCCTCGGACCGCTACGGAAGGTAAGCGGGGCGATAACCGGCGCCTGGAGGTGTCCTCGGTAGGGCGCCTCGGGTCACGCACAAAGTGCGCTCCCCTCGTTGCCCTCCCTGCGTCCTACCCAGGCTTGGTTCTCGCCCCGTTTACTGAACTGGAATCGTGACTATCGGTGCCGAAGTGGGCGATTCGCTGCCCCCGCTCGGCTCGATCGTCACCATCACGACTTCGACCCCCTCCATGTCCGGGAGTCCGGTGCTGGCGCGGCCTTCGCGGTCGGGGACGAAGAGGGCTTCCACCGGTTCCACTTCGCCGTCGCGCTGAACCCAGGCCTCGAGCACCCTGTCGCTGGGGAGCTGGCGCACGTTGGCGAGGTGCAGCGTGCCGCCGCCGCCTACGCTGACCATCTTCGCGGTCACGCCCGGCGCCTGGCCGGCAGAGAACGTGGTCGTCTCGGGCCCCTGGTCGCTGCCGATGCCGCCGCCGATCGCGAAGCCGGCGACGGCGGCGACGATCAGCACCGCCACGGCAATGCCGGCGACCGGTCGCAGGCCCATCGGTCCGGACCCCAGGTCCCGCAACCAGGCGGAAGCGCGGTCCAGCAGCGTCGGCTTCGTGGCCCGGCTGTCGCCGCGCACGCCCGCGCCCTCGGCGTCCGCCCGCACCTCGGCCATCACCCGCGAGTGCAGCTCGGGCGGCGGCTGGAGCCGCTCGATGCCCTCCGGCAGCGCGTCCAGCGCCGGCGTCAGCCAGCGGATCTCGGCCCGGCAGCGCTCGCAATCCTCGGCGTGGCGCTCCAGCTCGGCCGCCCGCTCGGGCTCCAGCGCCCCCAGCATGTAGGCGGCGACGTCCTCGCTCCAGCGCTCGTGATTAGTCTCGGTCATGCCAGTCCCTCCGCCAGCTCGCCCCGGATCTTCTCCAGGCCCAGTCTCATCCGCCCCTTCACGGTGCCCAGCGGCAGCCCCAGCATGCGCGATATCTCCGACTGGCTGAAGCCGCCGAAGTAGGCCAGCTCGATCACCTTCGACTGCTCGCCCGGCAGCTCGCCCAGCGCTCCCTGAATCTCGGTTGCGGTCTCGCGTCGCATCGCCTCGTCCTCGGTCAGCTCCTCGGAGGGACGCTGCTCGAGGATCGCATCGTCGTCGAAGCTCAGCTTCGGCGCTTTGCCGGCGCGGCTGCGCAGGGCGTCGATCGCGCGGTTGCGGACGATGCTCAGCATCCAGGAGCGGACGCTGCCGCGGGCGCGGTCGAAGCGGGCGCCGCTGCGCCAGATCGAGATGAAGGCCTCCTGGGTGACGTCCTCGGCGGCCGCCTTCTCGCCGACGATCCTGTAGGCCAGCGAGTAGGCGACACCGCCGTGGCGGTCGTAGAAGACCTCGAAGGCCTCGGGGTCCTTTTCCCCGATCAGCGGCATCAGCTCCTCGTCGGCCAGCCGCTCGGCCCTCTCCCTCTTAACGGTCATCTCGGTCCATCATCCGCTTTTGGCCGTCTGCCCCCTAGGCGATGACGGGGTCGATGGCCTTCAGCACCTGCGCTTCGTCGAGCACCGGGTCGAAGGCGTCTGGGGCTGGTTCTTCCCTGTTCTGCAGGCGGATCGCCGCCGCGTGGCGCGCCTCGACCTGAACGATCGAGCCGGCCGCGGCCAGCACTTCCTTGGACTTGATCGCCGGCCCGGCGCCGTTGTAGGCGCTGACCCCGGTGTCCTCGAAGGTCTGCGCCAGCTTCAGGAAGCCGGCCGTGTCGCTGTAGTCGAAGTCGAATTTCGGCTCCGCCACCGGCTTGCCCTTGAGTTGCTTGATCGTCGCGGTCAGCGCTTCGACGTGCTGCTTCTCGTCGCGGGCCAGCAGCCCGATCAGGCCCTTCAGCTCGCCGCTCGCTTTCGCCCGAGTCCGCGCTTCCTCGTAGAAGCGCGTCTCCAGGTACTCCAGGGTGAGGGCGAAGTTGAGGATGTCGACGTCGCTGCCGCCGGTCACGGCGAACGCCTTGCGGACGTAGGGACCGACCATGAAGGTGCCGTAGACGGCTCCGGCGGCCAGCGCTCCCTTGAGGATCACGTCGCTGCGGGAGAGGTCGCCGCTGTCCTCGTCGACGCTGACGCCGGCGAGCTCTGGATGTGCAAGTTCTTCGTGGCTCATTGCTCTTTCCTTTCGCTTTCTCGCCGGCTAGCCGACGATGAAGGGTTCGACGGACTCGAGGACCGTCTTGACGTCGGCGGGCTTGCCGAAGGCGCCATCCGGAGTGATCGACTTGCCGAGCAGGGTGTTGAGCGCCGCGGCGTGCCGGCCCTCGACGGTGTGGATGGCCAGAGCCGACGCCAGCACGTCCGGGCTCTTGATGTTGGCGGCCTGGCCCAGGTATGCGGCGGTGCCGAGGTTCTCGACCGTGGCCGCCAGTTCGAGCACCGACTTGGCGCTTTTAAGCGGGAACTCCGTTTTCGGTTCGGCGGCGGGCTTGCCGCCCATCTGCTTGACCGCGGCGGTCAGGGCGGCGACGTGTTCGGCCTCCTGCTCGCCGAACTTGCGGATCGTCTCCAGGTCGGCGCCCTTGAAGAGCCTGCTCTTGACGACGTCGGCGTAGAAGGCCGTCTCCAGGTACTCGAGCGTGAGCGCGTAGTTGAGGACACCGACGTCGCCCTTGCCGAACTGGGCGGTTTCCTCGCCGCCGCTGGGCTTCGCCGCGGCCATCGTGCTGGTGCCGTCGCTGTCGCTGCCACAGGCGGCAAGGAAGGCGGCCGCGGCCGCCGAGCCGCCGGTCAGCGCCATGAACTTGCGGCGCGAGACCGGGTCCTTCGCCACGCGGGCGATCGCGCTCGGCGCCGCTGCCTCCTTCTCGCGTTCCTTGCTCTCGGACATCTCTTCGTCTCCTCGCTGGGGGTCTGCTTCTAACTGCCCCTACGCGAGCGACGACGCGGCCGGATCACTCCGGGCCGAACCAGGGAGGAGGCGGAGCGCTAGGCGGGCGAGCCGGCGCGGAGGCGCTCGAGGGCGCCGGCGATGCGGGAGACGCCCTCGGCCGCACGATCGGCCGGGACCGGCGCGAAGGAGAGGCGGAGGCTGTTCTCGCCGCCGTCGATCATGAAGTCGGGTCCGGCGACGAAAGTCGCTCCATCGGCTTTGGAAGCGGCCAGCAGCGCCGCCGTGTCGGTGCCCTCGGCGAGGTCGAGCCAGAGGAAGTAACCGCCCTCCGGGACGACGAACTCGGCCTCGGGGATCTGCTCGCGCAGGGCCGCGACGAGCGCGTCGCAGCGCGCCTTCAGCTCGCCCTTGACGAAGGCGATGTTGCGGTCGAGCTCGCCGGAGCGGCAGAGCTCGAGCACGATCGACTCGGCCAGCATGTTCGGCGAGATGTAGGTCTCGTTGGCCCGCTTGGCCAGCTTCGCGATCTTCTCCGCCGGCCCGGCCAGGTAGCCGACCCTGACGCCGGGGCTGACCGTCTTCGAGAAGGAGGAGGCGTGGATGACGCGGCCGGCCCCGTCGAGCGCGAGCATCGTCTCCAGCGGCTCCCCCTCGAAGGGCAGCTCACGGTAGGGGTCATCCTCGAAGATCCAGAAGCCGTGCTCGGCGGCGAGCTCGACCAGCCGCGCCCGCTTCGCGCTCGAGAGCGTGCAGCCGGCGGGATTGTGGGCGTTGGGGATGATGTGGGCAAGCTTGACCGGCCCCTCGGCGAGGGCCGCCTCGAGCGCCCCGAGGTCGACCCCGTCCGCCTCCAGCGGCACCGGCACCAGCTCGACGCCCAGCCGCTGCAGGAGCAGCAGCGTGCGGTCGTAGGTCGGCTGCTCGACGATCACCCGATCGCCCGCCTGCAGCAGGTGCTCGAACAGCATCGCCCCACCCTCGAGGGATCCGTTGGCGACCATCACCTGCGAAGCGTCGATCCCACCATGCCGCTCGGCAATCCACTCGCAGAGTCCCGGATGCCCGATCCCGGTCCCGTAGGAGAGCGCCTTCTCCCAGTCGCTCGCGAGCGCCCGAGCCGCCGCATCCCGCACCGCCTCGTGGGGCAGGATGTCAGCGCTAGGAGCGCCCCGCGCGAACGAAATCGTGTCGCCAGCCATCGCCCTCGACCCTAGCAACGCCCCGCCCTCCCCCGACCCCTCGCAAATCGCCCAATCCGGGGGGAGAACCGCAGGCGTGTCTGAGCTTGACGCCTGTATATGGCGGGAAAGCTCAGACACGCCCAACGGGCTAAGGCGCGCGGAGGCATTGAGCCGAGCACCACGCGGGAGCGGGCGATGGCGCAACTGGCGACTCGCCAGCACGGCGTCGTTGCGCTGGCGCAGCTCGCCAAGCTCGGATTCGGGGTACGAGCTGTCGAGAGACGACTCCGAGACGGGCGCCTGCACAAGCTCCACCGCAACGTTTACGCGGTCGGCCACACCCGAGTCAGCCAGCACGGTTTCTGGTGGGCCGCGGTGCTCGCATACGGGGACGAATCGCTATTGAGCCATCGCAGCGCCGCGGCGCTCTGGGGCCTCGCCCGGCGGCGAGCAGGAGCAATCGACGTCACCGCACCCCTGGGCCGCCAAGGGCCATCCCGCCGCGATGGGATCTGGATCCACCGCGGTCGGCTCCACACCGAGGACGGGGACGAACGCGCGGGGATTCCGGTGACCAGCGTCGCTCGCACGTTGTTCGACTACGCGGAAGTGGTCGACTTCCAGCGGCTGGAGCGCGCTTGGGAGGAGACGGACCGGCTCAAGCTATTGCGGCTCCGTGAGGTCGAGCGGGTCTGCGAGCGGGGCTACGGTCGCCGCGCCTTGAAGCCGATTCGCCGGCTGCTTGCCGAAACCCAGGCCGTCACCCGAACCCGCTCGCCGCTCGAGGACCGATTCCAGCGCTTCTGCCGCTTCTACGACCTACCGGCGCACAGCACCAACGTCGAGGTGCTCGGCAAAGAGGTCGACGTCCTCTGGCCCGCCGCCAAGCTGATCGTCGAGCTGGACAGCTGGGAATTCCATAGCCATCGCGCCGCCTTTCAGCGTGACCGCGCCCGCGACACCCGCCTCCTCGTCGCCGGCTACCGCACGGCGCGGGTCACCCACGACCGCCTGGACAAGGAAGCCACCGCCCTCGCCGCGGAAATCCGCGAGCTACTGCGCGCCCACGTGGTCACGGCGAGCACAGGCGAGCATGGGACGCCGTAAGTCGAGTGGCAGCGAACGCCAGGAGGGGCTAGCGGCCGCGCAGCACTTCGACGGCGATCGCGGCCGCCTCGGTCGGGCTCTGCCCAACCCGCACGCCCTTGGCTTCGAGCGCGTCTTTCTTCGCCTGCGCGGTGCCCGAAGAGCCGGAGATGATCGCGCCGGCGTGGCCCATCTGCTTGCCGGGAGGGGCGGTGAAGCCGGCGATGTAGGCGACGACGGGCTTGGAGACCTCGGAGGAGATGAACTCGGCCGCCCGCTCCTCGGCGTCGCCGCCGATCTCGCCGACCATCACGATCAGCTCGGTCTCGGGGTCGGCCTCGTAGAGCTTGAGGATGTCGATGAAGTCGGAGCCGACGATCGGGTCGCCGCCGATGCCGACGATCGAGGAGTTGCCGGCGCCTGCCTGCTTCAGCTCGTTGCCGATCTGGTAAGTCAGCGTCCCCGACTTGGAGACGACGCCGATCGAGCCGGGGTCGAAGAACTGGGCGGGGATGATGCCGACGTTGGCCTTGCCGGGCGAGAGCACGCCGGGGCAGTTGGGCCCGATCAGCCGGACGCCCGCCTCCTTGGCCTTCCAGTACGTCTTCAGCATGTCGAGCACCGGAATCCCCTCGGTGATCGCGATCACCGTCTCGACCCCGGAGGCGATCGCCTCGTCGATCGCCGGCGCGGCGAAGCGCGCCGGCACGAAGATCATCGAGGTGTTGGCGCCGGCCTGCTCGACCGACTCCTTGATCGTGTCGAAGATCGGCACGCCCTCGACGTCCTGGCCGCCCTTGCCCGGGGTGACGCCGGCGACGAGGTCGGTCCCGTAGGCGCGGTTGCGCAGCCCGTGGAAGGAGCCCTCGCGACCGGTCAGGCCGGAGACGACCAGCTTCGTCTGCTCGCCGACGATGATGCTCATCGTCAGACGCCCTCTCCGTCAGCGGCGAGCTCGACGACGCGGCGGGCGGCGTCCAGCATCGTCTTCTCCTGGTGCAGGTTGGGAAGGTCGGCCGCGGCGAGGATCGCCAGGCCCTCCTCGGAGTTGGTGCCGTCGAGGCGGACGACCAGCGGCACGCCGAGGTCGAGCTGGCTCGAGGCGGTGACGATCCCCTTGGCGATCTCGTCGCAGCGGGTGATGCCACCGAAGATGTTGAAGAGGATCGCCTTGACCTTCTCGTCCGACTTGATCACTTCCAGGGCGTTGACGATCGCCTCGGCTTTGGAGCCGCCGCCGGCGTCGAGGAAGTTGGCCGGAGCGCCGCCCGCCTGGGCGACGACGTCCAGCGTCGACATGCAGAGACCGGCGCCGTTGGCGAGGATGCCGACGTTGCCGTCGAGCTTGACGTAGGTCAGGCCCTTCTCCTTCGCCATCGCCTCCTGCGGGTCCTCGACCGTGTCGGCGATCTCGGCCAGGTCCTGGTGGCGGTAGAGGGCGTTGCCGTCGATCGTCACCTTGGCGTCGAGGGCGACGACCTGGCGGTCGCTGGTGACGATCAGCGGGTTGACCTCGATCAGGCTCGCGTCCTCCTCGGTGGCGACCGTGGCCAGCTTCACCAGCACCTCGGCCGCCTGGTCGCGGACGTCCTCGTCGAGCCCGGCGGCGTCGACGATCTCGCGCGCCGCCGCGGCGTCGAACTCCCGGGTCGGATCGATGTGGCGCTTGACCAGGGCGTCGGGGCTCTCCGCGGCGACCTGCTCGATGTCCATCCCTCCCTGACTGGAAACCATCGCTAGAAGCTTCTTCTCGCCGCGGTCGAGGATGACCGAGGCGTAGTACTCGGCGGCGATGTCGGAGCCGCCCTCGATCCAGACCTGGTCGACGCGGAAGGGGCCCTCGCCGTGGGGGCCGACGATGTCCATGCCGAGGATCGCGTCCGCGTACTCGCGGGCCTGCACGGCGTCGGAGGCGATCTTGATCCCGCCCGCCTTGCCACGCCCGCCGATCAGGACCTGGGCCTTGATCGCGCAGGGGTAGCCGATCTGCTCGGCGGCGGTAACGGCCTCCTCGACCGTCCTCGCGACCTCGCCGCTCGGCACGGCGACGCCGTGCTTGGCGAACAGCTGCTTGCCCTGATACTCGAGGAGGTCCATAGAAGGGGCACCCGGAGGCGCGGTCGCGCACCCTATCCCAGACAGGCGCCGGGCCGCGCCGTCGCCGAGGCCCCAGCGAGGGTGACTCCCCCAGCAGGGGACGATTGCCATAATGCCGCGCTGGCCATGGCCCTTCCCAGTCTCAAAAACATCAAATGGGTGACCACCGACTGTTACGGCACCCTGATCGACTGGGAGAAGGGGATCGTCGAGGCCTGCAAGAAAGAGGCGGTCAAAGACGGCTTCAGCTTCGAAGAAGGCCCCTTCCTCGAGCGCTTCTTCGAGGTCCAGGCCGAAATCATGGCCGGCTCCTACGAGCTCTACGCCGAGGTCCTGCGCCGCACGATCGTCAAAGTCGCCGGCGAGCTGGGCTGGGAGATCGAGCCCTCGCGGGCCCAGTTCCTGCCCAACAGCGTCGCCTACTGGCTGCCCTTCCGCGAGGCCAACGCGGCGATGGACCGGCTCGGCAAGAAGTACGAGGTCGGGATCATCACCAACACCGACGACAAACTGCTGGGGATCAGCCGCCGCCACCTGCGGACCGAACTCGACCTCGTCGTCACCGCCCAGCAGGTGCGCAGCTACAAGCCGGACCCGGTCCACTTCAAAGAGTGCGCGCGGCGGATCGGCGGCAAGAAAGGCTGGCTGCACATCGGCTGCAACTACGCGACCGACATCGCCCCGGTGCTGAAAATGAACGTGCCGGTGATCTGGGTCAACCGCCATGGCGAGAAACTCGAAGGCCGCAAAGCCCCGTCCGCCACGGTCAAGAACTTCCGCGAAGCAGCCAAAAAGCTCGGCGCGTCCTGAGCGTTTTCTAGCGTTCAGCCGCAACTCCGGCGACAGGCGCCGGTTTCGATCCAGTGCTTCCCATGAATAAGTTCGCCCCAAGAATTCAGATGCGTGCCCTCACGCGAGCCCGACTCGCCCTCGCCGCGTGCATGCTCGCTCTGCTCGCCGCGCTCGTCTTCGCCGCCGCCCAGCAGAGCGCCAGCGCCGCCGCGCCCGCCGAAGCCGCCGCCGCGAAGAAAAAGCAGACCGCGCTGCTTCCCCCCGGCCAGCAGCCGAACTTCGTCGTCATCCAAACCGACGACCAGACGATCGACCAGCTCTACGCGACCTACACGCCGCCAGGGGGCGGCCCGATCCCGGCGATGCCCAACACGCTCGCCGCGATCGCCGCCAAAGGAATGACCTTCAACCGCTACTACGTCTCCTACCCGCTCTGCTGCCCCTCGCGGGTCAGCCTCCTGACCGGCCGCTACGCGCACAACCACAACGTCCGCGGCAACGTGCCCCCCAACGGCGGCGCGACCGGGTTCAGCTTCCGCCAGGCCAACAGCCACAACGTCGCCACCTGGCTGCAGGGCGCCGGCTACCGCACGATCCACGTCGGCAAGTTCCTCAACGGCTACGGCGACGAACCGTACGACAACGGCCTCGCCGTCCCTCCCGGCTGGAACGCCTGGCACTCGGTGGTCAAGGCCGACACCGACCACTACTTCTACGGCTACACGCTCAACAACAACGGCGTCCTCGAGGGGCCGTTCGGCGACCCCGGCAGCTGGGACACCCGCGAATACGGCGTCCGCGACGACTTCGGCTGCCCCTTCGCGCCGCTCAACGGCCAGCCCTGCCTGTATGAGACCGACGTCCTCACCCGCATCGCCAACGAAGAGATGCTGGGCACGCCGACCACCCAGCCCTTCTACCTGCAACTCGACTACACCGCCCCGCACGGCGACTTCCGCCGGCCCGCCGGCCCTGAGCCGGCGACCCGCCACTACGACTCCTTCTCCGGCGCCTCTCACCCGCACGGCTCCTCGGAAGGCTTCAACGAGGGCAACGTCAACGACAAGCCGCTCTTCATCCGCGAAGCGGCCTACCTCTCTCCGTCCGAGAGCCACACCTACCGCGTCTATTACCAGAAGGGCCTGGAGTCGCTGCGGGCGATCGACGACGGCGTCCAGCAGGTGATCGCGACGCTCGGCGCGATGGGCCGCCTGCGCAACACCTACATCCTCTTCACCTCCGACAACGGCTTCTTCTACGGCGAGCACCGCCTCACCGGCGGCAAGTTCCTCGCCTACGAGCCCGCCACCCACGTGCCGCTGCTGATCCGCGGGCCGGGGATCAAGCAGGGCAGCGCCACCGGCGAGCTGGCGGGCAACGTCGACCTGGCGCCGACGATCCTCGAGCTGGCCAAGGCCAAAGCCGACAAAAGCATCGACGGGCGCTCGCTCGTCCCCTACCTGCTCGATCCCAGCCTGCGCACGCGGCGGCCGATCCTCTTCGAGTCCTTCGTCGAGACCAGCGACGTCGAAGCCCATGGGGGGCAGCCGCTGGCGGGCCGGGCCGGCACCAGCCGCGCCAGGCGCTCCGACGAGGCGGGCGCCTCGATCGTCGCGCCGCCCAAGGACTACCTCGGGATTCGCCTCGGCCCCTACAAGTACATCGAATGGCCGAATGGCGAAAAAGAGCTCTACGACATCAACAAGGACCCGTTCGAGCTCAACAACAAGGTCCGCGACTCGAACCTCTTCCCGATCCGCGCCTTCCTGCAGAAAGAACTGCGGCGCCTGGCCGAATGCAGCGGCCGGAGCTGCCAGGAAACGACCCCGAAACTGCCCCTGACCCGTAAACAGCAGCTGGAGATCCAGCGGGAAAAAGAAAAGGAACAGCGGGAACGGGAAAAGCGCCAGAAAGAACGCGAAGAAAAACAGCAGCAGGGCTCGAAAAAATAAGCGCCGGGCGGAGCCGCGCCCTTTCCAGCCGGCGCTCTACTCGATGACGGCGAGGACGTCGCCGCTGTTGACGGCGGCCCCGACCTCGACGTTCAGCGAGGTGACTTTGCCGGAGCGGTGAGCGGTGATCTCGTTCTCCATCTTCATCGCCTCGATCACGCAGATCAGGTCCCCCTCGGAGACCTCGGCGCCCTGCTCGACGTTGACTTTGAAGACGGTGCCCTGCAGCGGCGACGGCAGCGACTCACTCGAGGCGGACGCTCCGCCACCGGCCTTGCGCTCGCGCTTCGGCGGCTTCCTGCCGCCGGCCGCGGGGGCGGCACCGCCGCCAGCGGCCTCGCCGATCACCTTGACGTCGAAGAGCTTGCCGGAGACCTCGACCTTGTAGTCGCGGGAGACCAGCTCGGCGTCCTCCGCGACGGCGACCGCGGGCGCGGCGATCTGCTCGGGCGCCGTCGACTTCAGCCACTCGCGGTCCTCCATCAGGTCGCGACAGGTCTCCCCGCGCTGCCACTGCTCGGTCGCCAGGATCGCCTCGTGGAAGGGGATGAGAGTGGTCAGGCCGCCGACCTCGTACTCGCCCAGCGCCCGCAGCATCCGCCGCGTCGCGTGCTCGCGGTCGACGTCCCAGACGATCAGCTTGGCCACCATCGGGTCGTACATCGGCGTCACTTCGCCACCCGCCTCGACGCCGGAGTCGACGCGCACCCCGGGCCCGGCGGGCTCGCGGTAGGTGGTGATCTTGCCGGGTGCCGGGGTGAAGTTCTTGTGCGCCGCCTCGGCGTTGATCCGGCACTCGATCGCGTGCCCGCGCAGCTCGACGTCCTCCTGGGCGATCGAGAGCGGCTCGCCGGCGGCGACGAGGATCTGCTCGCGGACGATGTCGATGCCGCTGACCATCTCGGTCACGCAGTGCTCCACCTGCACCCGCGTGTTCATCTCGAGGAAGAAGTACTCGTCGCCGACCTGCATGCCCTCGACCGTGCCGGCGCCGCGGTAGCCGACCGCCGCGGCCGCGTCGGTGGCGATCTTGCCGATCCGCGCCCGCATCTCGGCGTCGACCCGGGGGCCGGGCGCCTCCTCGATCACCTTCTGGTGGCGGCGCTGGATCGAGCAGTCGCGCTCGCCGAGGTGGATCACGCTGCCCTGCGAGTCGGCCAGCACCTGGACCTCGACGTGGCGCGGGTCCTCGAGGTAGCGCTCGACGTAGACGCGGTCGTCGGAGAAGAACTTCTCGCCTTCGCGGGCGGCGCCGTCGAAGGCCTCCTCGAGCTTGTCGGGGGTCAGCGCTACGCGGAAGCCCTTGCCGCCACCGCCGCCGGCGGCCTTGCAGGCGACCGGGTAGCCGGCTTCCTCGGCCTGGGCGCGGGCGGCGTCGACGTCCTTCGCCGGCTCCGTGGCGCCGGGCACGATCGGCACGCCGGCGGCCTTCATGATCTCGCGCGCCCGGGTCTTCGACCCCATCTCTTCGATCGCCTCCGCGGGCGGGCCGATGAAGACGATGCCGGCCTCGCCGCAGGCGCGGGCGAAGTCGGCGTTCTCGGCCAGGAAGCCGTAGCCGGGGTGGATCGCCTCCGCCCCCGCCTCCTTGGCCGTGGCGATGATCTTCTCGATCTTCAGGTAGCTCTCGGCCGGGACCGCCGGGCCGATCAGGAAGGCCTCGTCGGCCTCCCTCACATGGGGCGCGTCGCGATCGATCTCGGAATAGACCGCTACGGATCCAATTCCCATCTCCTTGAGCGTGCGCGCCACGCGGATGGCGATCTCGCCGCGGTTAGCTATGAGCACCTTCTGGAACACGGCGGCGCAGTCTATTTATGCGAGCGGCGCGGTGATGGAAGGCCGAATAGGCTGCGCCGATGCTTGTCGAGCTGCAGTCGCATTCGACCGTCTCGGACGGGCAGCTGGTGCCATCCGAGGTCGTCGAGGAGGCCGCGAAGGCCGGGGTGACGACGCTGGCGCTGACCGACCACGACGCGGTCGCCGGCGTGCCCGAGGCCGAAGCGGCGGCGCGGCGGCTGGGCATCGAGCTGGTGCCGGCAATCGAGATGTCCTGCGTCCACGAGTACGCCGAAGACCTCCACATCTGCGGCTACTGGGTCGACCTCGAGAAGATCGCGTCGGCCTGCGAGCGGGCCCAGCAGGGGCGGCGCGAGCGGGCCGCTGAGATCGTCGAGAACCTGCGCCGCGAGGGCTTCGACCTGACCCTCGACGACGCGATCCGCGAGGCCGGCGCCGCCGACTCGATCGGCCGCCCCCACATCGCCAGGGCGGCCGGAGCGAGCGGCGACCTCGGCCCCTTCTTCGAGGAGTACCTGGTGCCCGGCGCCAAGGCCTTCGTGCCGCGCCGCTGGCCGACGGCGGCGCAGGCGATCGAGCTGATCCGCGCCGCCGGCGGCGTCGCTGTAATCGCCCATCCCTACTGGGACATCTCCGAGCCGGAGAAGGTCGAGGACCTGATCCGCTCGCTCGGCACCGACGGGGTCGAGACCTTCTACCCTTCCCACGGCAAGGAGCAGACCGATCACCTGCTCCAGCTCTGCGACGAGCTCGGCCTCGTCCCCACCGGCTCCTCCGACTACCACGGGCCGACGCACAGGACCTTCGCCCGCTTCGGCGCCTACGAGACCTACGGGCTCGGCGAGCCGCGGGTTCCCCCCCGCCCGTAAGCAGAGCGCCCCCCATCCCCGCCAGCGGGTATTCGGCTACCCTAATTCGGTCTACCTAATTAGGCTGCCCTAACGATTGCGCCTGGCGCGGACGGAAGGGTGCCGAGACCGAAAGGAGCGGGCCCTTGTATTTGGTGATGAACGTGGTCCATGTGCACGAGGAGCGGCGGGAGGCGTTCGAGCGCGCATTTCTCGAGCGCGAGAGCCACGTCCACAAAGCCGAGGGCTTCACCGGGTTCGAGCTGCTGCGGCGGGACCGGGACGGTGAGTACGTGGTGCTGAGCCGCTGGGAGAACGAAGCCGCCTTCAAGGGCTGGGTCAACAGCGACCTCTTCAAGATGAGCCACCGCCACGCCGACGGCGAGCTGGCCCACGGCAGCGAGGTTCGCAACTACGACGTGATCGACGCGAGGGTGCCGGCGTGACCTGGGTGAGTCGACCTTCTCGGCGCATTCCCGGGAAACTGGCCCCGCTCTTCGTCGCGGCGCTCCTCCTCCTCGCGCTGGCACTGCCCACCGCGAGCCAGGCGGCGCCCCCGAAGCGGATCGTGGCGCTGACCCCGTTCGCCGCCAACACGCTGGCCAAGCTCGACGTGACGCCGATCGGGATCGGCGAAACGCTGGGCGGCGCCGAACGCTTCTCGCCGAAGCTGAAGGGCGTCACCACGCTGCCGCTCTCGCACCCGAACGGGCCCAACCTCGAGCAGCTGGCCTCGATGGATC
Organism: Solirubrobacterales bacterium; assembly: GCA_049790835.1. Lineage (GTDB taxonomy): Bacteria > Actinomycetota > Thermoleophilia > Solirubrobacterales > 70-9 > VAYN01. The sequence continues at coordinate 1,659 of JBAQZI010000207.1, read as the reverse complement.
CCGACCTCGTCTTCTCCTCCAAGACCTGGGCCAAAGGCAACCAGGCGATGGAGTCGCTGGGGATCGACGTCGTCCTCCACGACCCGCGCACGGTCCAGGGCGCCTTCGCCGACACCTTCAAGATCGGCACCCTGGTCGGCCGCAAGCACTACGCCCGCGACCTCCTGCAGTCGATGCGCAAGCGGGTGAAGTCCGCCGAGGCGGGAATTCGCAAGCACCCCAAGGTGATGCTGATCCTCGGCGTCGGCCGCACCCCCTTCACCTTCCTCCCCAATAGCTGGGGCGGCGACATCGTCACTAGGGCGGGCGGCGAGCTGCTCACCGGCGGCGTCGACTCGAGCTCCGGCTTCGAGCGGATCTCCGACGAAGTCGTGGTCGCCGAAAACCCGGACATCATCATCGCCGTCCCGCACGCCAGCGCCGACGACATCCCCAGCCTGACCGAGTACCTGCGCGACAACCCCGCCTGGTCGAGCACCACGGCGGCCCGGACCGGGCAGGTGCACGTCTCCGTCGACAACTCGCTGCTGCAGGCCGGGACCGACATCGCCGCCACGATCCGCAAGGTCCGCCGCGCCTACCTGAAGAACTGACCCAGGTTGGCGCGCCGCACCCTGGTCTTCGCGGCGCTGCTCGTCGCCCTCGCCCTCGCCCTCGTCGCCTCGCTGGCGCTGGGGGCGGTCAAGGTGCCGGCGGCCGAGGTGATCGACATCCTGCTCGGCAAGGGCGACGGCGGCAGCGACCAGCAGATCATCGAGGCGCTGCGGCTGCCGCGCACGGTCGAGGCGATGATCGTCGGCGCCGCGCTTGGCATCGCCGGGGCGATCCTGCAGGGGGCGCTGGCCAACCCGCTCGCCTCGCCGGACGTGATCGGGGTCACCGGCGGCGCCGGCTTCGGCGCGATCCTGATCATCATCCTCTTCCCCGGCTCGATCGCCCTGCTGCCGGTCGGGGCGCTCTTCTTCGGCCTGCTGGCGGCGACGCTGGTCTTCGCCTTCGCCTGGTCGGGACGCAACCGCGGCAGCACCGGCAAGGTGATCCTGGCCGGGATCGCGATGCTCTCGCTGTTCACCGCCGGCACGACGGGGCTACTGGCCGCCTACCCCGAGCGCGCGCCCTCGGCGATCTTCTTCATCGCCGGCGGGCTCACCTCCAGCGGCTGGCGCGAGCTGGAGACGATCTGGCCCTACTTCGCGGTCGGCTTCCTCGTCGCCGCCTGCCTGATCCGGCCGCTGGACCGGCTGGCGCTGGGCGACGACGTCGCCGCCTCGCTCGGCTCCCGCCCGCAGCTGATCCGGCTCGGGGCGGGGATCGCGGCGGCGTTGCTGGCGGCGGCCTCGGCGGCGATCGCCGGCCTGCTCGGGTTCCTCGGCCTGGTCGTCCCACACGTCGTCCGCATGGCCGGCGGCACCTCCAGCCACACCTTCGTCGTCCCCGCCTCGGCGATCGGCGGCGCCGCCCTGCTGGCCGCCGGCGACACCCTCGCCCGCACCCTCCGCGCCCCAATCGAGATGCCGGTAGGTCCCTTCATGGTCCTGCTCGGCGTCCCCCTCTTCCTCTGGCTCCTCCGCAAGGCGGTCTGATGCCGGCACCCCCCGAAAACGCGGGTCGATGGGCCGATAAGTCGACCCTGGCTCGACATATCGGCCCATCGACCCC